>NZ_CP066018.1:3738402-4049936 GCF_016127575.1 Cupriavidus necator | reverse complement strand
GTTGATCGAGTACAGCGCGATCATCATCAGGATACTGGCGAGCAGGTCCATGATCTTCAGGCGCACATTGAGCCAGCCGGTGATGAAGCCTGCCAGCGCGCCGGCAGCGATCGCAACGGCAGTGGCCATGAACGGGTCCTGGCCGGCGGCGATCAGCGTCGCGGCGACGGCGCCGCCGAGCGGAAAGCTGCCATCAACGGTCAGGTCGGGAAAGTTGAGGATGCGGAAGGAGATCAGCACCCCGAGCGCCACCAGGCTGAAGATCAGGCCGATCTCCAGGGCGCCCAGAAGGGAAAAGAGGGACATGGGGGAATCCTGTTGCAGGGGCTGGCGGCTGCCTTGGCGCCGCCTTCGGGGCGGGTGGGCCGGCGCGCCTGTGTGGGGCTGCCGGCCGCCTCGCCCTGTTCTGTCCCGTCGGGCCGGATAGGCCCGACGGGGCACCCGCCGTCGTGTGGCGGCAGGGGGCAGTGCTTCGCTGTTGCTTACTTGATGACCGTCTTGGCTTCCTTGACCAGCTCCGGCGACAGCGTGACGCCTTGCTTGGCGGCGGCGCCCGTGTTGACGAAGAGCTCCAGGTTGTCGCTGGTCTGCGAGGCGATCGCGCCCGGCTTCTCGCCCTTCAGGATGCGCACCACGACCTTGCCGGTCTGGTGGCCGAGGTCGCCATAGTTGATGCCCAGTGCGGCCACGGCGCCACGCTTGACGCTGTCGGTATCGGCGGCCACCAGCGGGATCTTGGATTCGTTGGCGACCTTGACCAGGGACTCATACGCCGACACCACGTTGTTGTCGGTGTTGGTGTAGATCACGTCGACCTTGCCGATCAGGCTCTTGGCGGCCGGGCCGATGTCAACGGTACGCGGCGCGGCAGCTTCCTTGAGCGTCAGGCCGTCCTTGGCCAGCAGCTCCTTCAGTTCCTTGACCACGACCACCGAGTTGGCTTCGCCCGGGTTGTAGACCATGCCCACGGTCTTGGCCTTGGGCACCACGCGCTTGATCAGCGCGACCTGCTTGTCCAGCGGCAGCTTGTCCGACACGCCGGTAACGTTGGTGCCCGAGGCCGACCAGCTCTTGACCAGCTGCGCGGCGACCGGATCGGTCACGCCCGAGTACACCACCGGCACGCTCTTGGTGGCGGCAACCACGGCCTGGGCCGACGGGGTGGCGATGGCAACGATGGCGTTCGGGTTGTCGCCGACGAACTTGCGGGCGATCTGCGCCGCGGTGCCGGTGTTGCCCTGGGCGCTCTGGTATTCCCACTTCAGGCTCTTGTCGGCGTCATAGCCGGCGGCCTTCAGCTCGGCGCGCACGCCGTCGCGGATGGCGTCCAGCGCGGGATGGTCGACGATCGACAGCACCTTGACGGTCTGGGCCTGCACGGCGGGCCCGTACAGCAGTGCCAGCGCCACGGCGCCGCCCAGGATGGACTTGGTTGCTGCGAGACCCTTGATGGACTTCATTGTCTGTTCTCCCCCGAAACTCGGTTCTGGATTGGATACGGCCGCGAATGGTTCGGTCCGCCGTCCTGGTCCGTGCGCATGCTGGCGTACGGGGCCGGTCCGGGCGGGCGCGGCGGCTTCCTGCGGCTGGAGGGAGCGTGCGCGGGCGCGTCGGATGCGACAGCGATAAGCCTGCGAGGATACCACTTCCCGCGCACGATATGGACAGTCATCATGCGGAAGTGGGGCATCGGATGCTGCCAGACGCCCACTATCCGCCATCGAGGCGCATTTTATTGCGCGGGATTCATGATTTGCTTGTGGATTACCCCGATTGCGGCGACCAGGTCTTCATGCAATTGCGCGTTCCAGGCGTCGAGGTTTTCCTCGAGCTGGACCAGCGTGGTGGCGCCGACGATGGTGCTGGCGGCGAACCAGCGCGAGTAGCACCAGGCTAGCGCCAGCGTGGCAGGGGAGAGGCCGGCGCTTTTCGCCAGTTCGACATAGCGGGCCGAGGCCGCCATGGTCTCGGGGCGCATGTAGCGCGGGCTCCAGTCGGCGGGGAAGCGCGACAGCCGGCCCTTGGCCTCGGCATTGAAGACCGGGTTGGCCGCATCGCCCGCCAGGTATTTGCCGGTCAGTTGCCCGAACGCCAGCGGGCTGTACACCAGCAGGCTGACATCGGTACGGAAGCACGCTTCATCCAGTCCCTGCTCGAAGCTGCGGTTGACCAGGTTGTACGGGTTCTGGACGGTGGCGATGCGCGGCAGGCCGTGCTGCCCGGCAAGGCGCACGAATTCGGCCACGCCCCACGGGGTCTCGTTCGACACGCCCACGTAGCGGATCTTGCCGGCGCGCACCAGTTCGTCCATGACTTCGAGCTGGGCCTGGATCGAGGTGCACTCGCGCTCCTTGGCAGGATCGAAGCTGAGCTGCCCGAAGATCGGCGCATTCCGCGCCGGCCAGTGGATCTGGTACAGGTCGATATAGTCGGTCTGTAGCCGGCGCAGCGATTCGTCCACCGCGGCGCGGATGCCAGCCGGCGTCAGGTCGTCGCCATTGCGGATCCACGGCATGCGGCCCGGGCCGGCCACCTTCGTGGCGAGCACCACGCGGTCGCGCGGCTGGCGCCTGAGCCAGGTGCCGACAATGCGCTCGGTCTGGCCGTAGGTGCCGGCCCTCGGCTTGACCGGGTACATCTCGGCCGTGTCGATGAAATTGATGCCGCGCGCGAAGGCGTAGTCGAGCTGGCTGTGGCCTTCGGCCTCGGTGTTCTGCTCGCCGAAGGTCATGGTGCCCAGGCAGATGCGCGAGACCTGCAGGTCGCTGCGGCCGAGTCGGATGGTTTCCATGGCGGTTTGCGTGTCGTTGGCGCAGGAGGGACTCAGCCGCGCAGCGCCGCGGCGCACTCGCGCACCAGCGCCGGGCCGCGGTAGATCAGGCCGCTGTAGACCTGCACCAGCTTCGCGCCGGCGTCGATCTTGGCGCGCGCATCGGCGCCGCCGAAGATGCCGCCCACGCCGATGATCGGCACCGCGTCGCCGACCACGCCGTGCAGCGCGCGCACCACCCGGGTCGAGGCCTCGAACACCGGGCGGCCGGACAGGCCTCCGGCTTCCTCGGCATGCGGCAGGCCCTTGACCGCCTCGCGCGAGATGGTGGTGTTGGTGGCGATCACGCCGTCGATCTTGTGCCGCACCAGCGCGTCGCCGATATTGCCGATCTGGTCGGCATCCAGGTCCGGCGCGATCTTCAGCGCCAGCGGCACGTAGCGCTTGTGCTGGTCGGCCAGGCGCTGCTGCGCATCCTTCAGCGTCGACAGCAGGCTGTCCAGCTCGCTCGCGCCTTGCAGCTGGCGCAGGTTCTTGGTGTTGGGCGACGAGATATTGACCGTCACGTAGCTGGCGTGCGGGTAGACGCGTTCCAGGCAGTAGAGGTAGTCGTCGTTGGCGCGCTCGATCGGCGTATCGGCGTTCTTGCCGATGTTCAGCCCCAGCACGCCGCCCTCGGCCTTCCAGCGCGAGGCCCGCACATTGGCGACAAAGGCATCGACGCCGCCATTGTTGAAGCCCATGCGGTTGATCAGCGCATCCGCCTGCGGCAGCCGGAACATGCGCGGGCGCGGGTTGCCCGGCTGCGCGCGCGGCGTGACCGTGCCCACCTCGATAAAGCCGAAGCCGAACGCGGCCAGCCCGTCGATATAGGCGCCGTCCTTATCCAGCCCCGCGGCCAGGCCGACCGGGTTGGGGAACCGCACCCCCATGACCGTGCGCGGGTCGTCGGCAATCCTGTTGCCGATGCAGCCCGCCAGGCCCATGCGATGGGCGCGCAGCAGGTTGTTCAGCGTGAAATGGTGGGCGTCCTCGGCATCCATCGAGAACAGGGCGGGGCGAACCAGGGGGTAGAGCGCGTTGAGCACGGGGGGCAGGGCAGAGTGAATACCAGCCCCGCATTGTAGCGGCTGGGCCGCATACCCGGTCGGTGCGCGGCCGGATGCCGCGACCCGGCTAGTCCCGGTTGGATGCAGGCGCGGGGCTGGCCGCATCCCCGGCCTCGTCCTCGAACGCATGCCAGTGGTTGCCGGTCAGCACCTGCAGCGGCCGGAAGCGTGCCTTGTAGGCCATCTTGCGGCTGTCGGCGATCCAGTAGCCCAGGTAGAGGTGCGGCAGGCCCAGCTCGCGCGTCTGGCGGATCTGCCACAGGATGTTGTAGGTGCCGTAGCTGGCGTTGCGTTCGAGCGGATCGTAGAAGGTGTAGACCGACGACAGCCCGTCGTCGAGCACGTCGATCATGCTGACCATGCGCAGGCGCCCGGCCTCGGGCGAGCCCGGCGGTTCGCGGAATTCCACCAGGCGCGAGTTGACGCGGCTCTGCAGCAGGAACTGTTCGTACTGGTCGCGGCTGTCCTGGTCCATGCCGCCGCCGGCGTGGCGCATCGACTGGTACAGCAGGTACAGCGAATAATGCTCTTCGACATAGGTCAGCGGTGCCACCAGTGCCTGCAGGTGCTGGTGGCGGCTCCAGGCGCGGCGCTGCGAGCGGTCCGGCACGAACTGGTCCACCACCACGCGGCATGGCGTGCAGGCGTGGCATTCGTCGCAATACGGCCGGTAGGTGAAGATGCCGCTGCGGCGAAAGCCGGCGCGCACCAGGCGTGAATAGACGTCGGCATTGATCAGGTGCGCCGGGGTGGCGACCTGGGAGCGTGCCATGCGGCCGTCGAGATAGCTGCAAGCGTAGGGCGCCGTGGCATAGAACTGCAGCGCGGAGAGCGGAAGTTCCTTCAGCTTGCTCATGACTCAGGGGGCTCCGGGCGGGACGATGCGGCCGGACGCGCAGTCAGCGGGGCGTCCCGTGCCAGGTTTCAGCCGGCCGGCGCGGCTGGCGTCCCGGCCCAGCGCTCCAGCACCGATTTGTCGAACCGCCACGGACTGATCGCCGGCAGCGCCGTCGCCGCCCGCACATGGGCCACGAACTCTGCGCGGGGGATCGGGCGCGCACCCAGCGAGGCCAGGTGGTCGGTTTCCTGCTGGCAGTCTATCATCGCCACGCCGTGATTGCCGAGGAACGCGCACAGTGCCGCCAGTGCGATCTTTGAGGCATCGGTGCGGTGCGCGAACATCGATTCGCCGAAGAACATCCGCCCCAGCGCCACCCCATACAGGCCGCCCACGCGTTCGCCGCGGTACCAGCTTTCGACCGAATGGGCCATGCCGTTGCGGTGCAGCGTACCGTACGCGGCAATGATATCGTCGGTGATCCAGGTGCCGTCCTGGCCGTCGCGCGGGGTGGTCGCGCAGGCGCGCATCACCGCCAGGAAGTCGTCGTCGACGCGGATCTCCCAGTCAGCGTCGCGCAGCACGCGGCGCAGGGTCTTGCGCAGGTTGAGCGAGACGCGCAGCGCCGGCGGGGCCAGCACCATGCGCGGATCGGTGCTCCACCACAGCACCGGCTGGCCGCTCGAATACCACGGGAAGATGCCCTGGCGGTACGCCAGCAGCAGCCGCTGGGGCGACAGGTCGCGGCTGGCCGCCAGCAGGCCGGGGGCTTCGGAATCGGGCCCGAGCGCCTCGTCAACCGGCGGAAACGGGTCTTGCGGGTCCAGCCAGGCAATCATGCGGGCTGCGCCGTAGGGCGATGCGCGGCGGCCGCGCCGCTCAGGGCGTGACCGTGGCCCGGCTGGTCAGCGGGCGCATGGGCTTGTCGATATCCAGGCTGTGCAGCCGGAAGCTGCCGTCCTGCAGCCGGCCGGCGGCGCGGTCGGCAAAGAAGCAGCGCAGGGTGTGGATCACGGTGGGGAACGCCAGTTCATCCCAGGGCACATCGGCCTCTTCGACCAGCTTGACCTCCAGGCTTTCCTCGCCGGGGGCGATATCCAGGTCGTCCAGCGTGGCCAGGTAGAAAAGATGCACCTGGTGCACATGCGGCACGTTCAGGATCGAGAACAGTTCTCCGACCTGCACGCGCGCGCCGGCTTCTTCCAGCGTCTCGCGCGAGGCAGCCTGCGCGGTGGTTTCGCCAATCTCCATGAAGCCCGCAGGCAGGGTCCAGAAACCGTAGCGCGGCTCGATGGCGCGCTTGCACAGCAGGATCTTGTCTTCCCACACCGGAATCGTGCCAACGACGTTGCGTGGATTGACGTAGTGGATGGTGCCGCAGTTGTCGCAAACACTGCGCGGGCGGTTGTCGCCGTCAGGCACGCGCAACACGACCGCATGACCACAGTTCGAGCAGAATTTCATGAGGGGCGTCCGGGAGGAATGGCGAAAGTGTATCACCCTCGCAGAGGGGGCCGGCAGGCATGATTGGGGCGGTGGGGCACCATCGGTCAACGCAGTCTGGTGCTGCACGGAGGGCAGCATCGGGGTGCCAGTGCCGGAGCAGCAGAAAACAAAAAACCCGCCAGAGGCGGGTTTATCTGCTTTGACGGTGCCGCATGATACGCATCATGCGGTTGGTTGCGGGGGCAGGACTTGAACCTGCGACCTTCGGGTTATGAGCCCGACGAGCTGCCAACTGCTCCACCCCGCGTCCGTCGAAGAAAAGATTATATGGCATCTGGTTGCGCAATGCAACACCTGTTTAAAAATACCTTCCGGTGGTGCGCATCGCCGCCTGCCATAACGATTAGATCGCCGGCACGGGGCAGAGGTTCAGCCCGTGCCAGTGCTATCGGTTGTGCGCTGCCACAGCGCGGCCTCGAACTCGAAGCTGTCGCGTTGCTGCAGGTCGTCGCGCTGCCAGATCACGCGGTCGCGGCGCACCGTCAGCATCCAGGTGGTGGTGGCCAGCGGCGCCGGGTGGGAGAACGCGTGCGGGGTCAGCACCGCGCCGCAGGGGCCATGCCGGGGATCGCGCACGGAGGTGTAACGGATCATGCCTAGGCCGGCCTCGCGCGCGATGCGCCCGAAGGCCTGGCAGGGCTCGTGGTGGTCGGGATCGGTCCAGATGGCATGGTCCTGGTCGAACGGCGGTGTGTCCAGTGCCACGCCCCAGGTATCGACGCGCACTTCGAACAACGTCTGCGCGCGGGCGTCGATGCGCGGCAGCGCGGGGCTGTCATTGAGGAAGCGCCAGCGCCAGTAGCCGAGTTCGGCGCAGGCGGTGCGGATCTCGTTGGCGCCGTAGAACACGCCCGGATCCTGGCTGGCGCGAAAGCGCGAGCCCCAGGGCGAGGGCGGATAGCGGAAGGGGGTGAACAGCAGGTAGTGCAGATGGCGTGCCTCGGCGGGCACTGCGGGTTTGCCGGCGTCGAGCACGGCTTCCAGCACAGCCTGTTCTTCCAGGCTGTCGACCAGCGGCATGGTGGATACGACGTGCTGGGCCTCCACCGCCCGCCACAGCGTGAGCGCGAACTGCCTGCGCTCAGATGCGACCGCGGGTGGCGTCCAGGTAGTGAACGACACGGACCAGACCTTCCGTTGTGCGGATCATTTCAAGGGGCTTGCCGCCCAGCGCCAGGTTTTCATTGGTCAGCCATAGCCGGGCCTGGTCGCCGTGGCCCAGGATGGCATCGAGCGATCGGAACAGGCGCACGAACAGCACGCCGAATTCCCACTCCTTGCGGTGCGCATCGAGCACATAGCCGCCAGATGCCATGCGCGATACCGATGCCGTGCTGATGCCCAGCACGCTTGCCACCACGGCCTGGCTGATGCCGAGGAAGCCGGCGGCGCGCATCACCGCCTTGGTCAGCGTGGTGCCGGGGTCGGGGCCGCCGGCGGGATCAGTTTCCGGAATCCGCCTGGATTGCATCGCCATCACTCCTGTTTCTTCAGAAATATTATAGGTGATGCCTTTCAGAAGGGAAGCGATTGCTGAAAAACCAGTAAACTACGGCAGCGTCAGTAGGTCTCGATATGAAGCCGGCCCTCCGCCTTCATTGCGGCCTCGATCTCGGGCCACGCGTGCCCGGAGCCGGCGCACACCGCTTCGAATGCCTCGAGCACGCCTGCCTCCATGCCCTTCAGTCCGCAGATATAGACATGGCCGTTGGGATCGGCCAGCAGCGCGGCGACGCTGTCAGCGGCTTCGCGGATCGCGTCCTGCACGTAGCGGCGCGGCGCGGCGGGATCGCGCGAGAAGGCGAAATGGATGTCGAGGAAATCCTTGGGCAGCTTCAGCAGTGGGCCGAAGTAGGGCAGTTCGTTGGCGTTGCGCGCACCGAAGAACAGCTGCCGGCGCCCGCCGAAGTGCGCCATGTTGCGGCGCATGCGCTCGGTCATGGCGCGCATCGGGGCTGAGCCCGTGCCGGTGCAGATCATCATGATGCTGGCCTCGGCATGGTTGGGCATCAGGAAGGTCGATCCGAACGGGCCCACCACGTGTACGCTGTCGCCCTTGGCCAGGTCGCACAGGTAGTTGGACGCGACGCCCCGCACCGGCTTGCCATCGTGGTCCTGGTCGACCCGTTTGACGGTCAGCGCCAGGTTGTTGTAGCCCGGGCGCTCGCCGTCGCGCGGGCTGGCCACCGAGTACATGCGAATGTAGTGCGGCTTGCCCGACGCATCCGTGCCGGGCGGCACGATGCCGATCGACTGGCCTTCCAGGATCGGGAAGAAGTGCGTGCCGAAATCCAGCACGATATGGTGGATGTCGCTGGATGCGTCTTCTGCGGTCAGCCGGTAGTTGCCGGCCACGGTCGCCGTGACCGGCGCGCGCACGCCATGCAGGTTCACATAGGGATGGGCCGCCGACCACGGCGCACGCGGCGAGGTGTGGCGGCTGGTTTCCACGGACTGGATGGCGGCGTCGGGTGCGGCGCCGCTTGCCGTGCCGGTGCCGAGGGTTGCCTGCGGCGCCTCGCCCAGGTCGGCCAGTTCCGGCAGCGGCACCTCGGCCGGCAACTCGTCCCACAGCAGTTGCGCCTCGATCGGGTAGGCCTGGCCGCGCAGCATGGTGCGCCAGTTGTCGATGGCTCCGGTCGGACAGGGCGACAGGCAGGCGTTGCAGCCGTTGCACACGTCCGCCCTGACCACGTAGTTGCGGTCGTCGTGGGTGATGGCGTCGATCGGACAGGTGTCCTCGCAGGTATTGCAGCGGATGCAGATTTCCGGATCGATCAGGTGCTGCTTGATGATGTCGGGGGCGCCCATGGCGTGTCTCCGGTGGCTCCTGGCCTGTCCTGTGCTTCTGGTTCAGTTGAAACGCACGTACTCGAAATCCATCGGCTGGCGGTTGATGCCCACCGCCGGAGGCGCGATCCAGTTGGCGTACTTGCCGGGCTCCACCACGCGGCCCATCAGCGAGGCAACAAAGGCGCGGTCTTCGTCGGTGGCCAGCCACTTGCGTTCGTTAGCCTGCCATTCCGCTTCGGAAATCAGCTGGCCCTCGGGCGAGACATGCACATTGGCCAGCGTGCCGATCTTGCGATTGAAGGCCTTGTGCGGCACGGTCAGGCGGAATGCGATGCCGGCCTTTTCGATGACCTTGTTCCAGCGCGCCACGCCGCCCAAGCTGTCCTTGATGTAGTCGTCGCGCAGCACTTCATTGAGCGCATTGAGCATCGGCACCTCGCGCTCGCCCAGGTGCCCGTCGCGCACTTCCAGCACGCGGTAGACATCGCTCTTGAGCACGTGGTCGTCGGCGCGCTTGCCTTCCTCGAAGCGGCCCTTCAGGCCGGCGCTGTAGAAGGTGGCGGCGTTGGACGACTGGTCGGCGCCGAACAGGTCGATGGTGACGCTGTAGTGGAAGTTCAGGTAGCGCTGGATGGTCTCCAGGTCGATCACCCCGGCGGCGCGCACTTCGGCGGGGTCTTCGATGCCGCGTTCGCGCATCACCTCGCAGGTGCGCTGGAGCACGCGCGACACGCCCGATTCACCCACGAACATGTGGTGCGCTTCCTCGGTCAGCATGAAGCGCGTGGTGCGCGCCAGAGGATCGAAGCCGGATTCGGCCAGCGCGCACAGCTGGAACTTGCCGTCGCGGTCGGTGAAGTAGGTGAACATGAAGAACGCCAGCCAGTCCGGTGTGCGCTCGTTGAAGGCGCCGAGGATGCGCGGGTTGTCCTGGTCGCCGGAGCGGCGCTCCAGCAGCGCCTCGGCTTCCTCGCGGCCGTCGCGGCCGAAATAGCGGTGCAGCAGGTACACCATCGCCCACAGGTGGCGGCCTTCCTCCACATTGACCTGGAACAGGTTACGCAGGTCGTACAGGCTCGGCGCGGTCAGGCCCAGGTGGCGCTGCTGCTCGACCGAGGCGGGCTCGGTGTCGCCCTGCGTCACGATGATGCGGCGCAGGTTGGCGCGGTGCTCGCCCGGCACGTCTTGCCAGGCGGCTTCGCCCTTGTGCTCGCCGAAGTGGATCCTGCGCTCGGGGTCGGCCGGCTGCAGGAAGATGCCCCAGCGGTAGTCCGGCATCTTGACGTGGTCGAAGTGCGCCCAGCCCGATGGATCGACCGACACCGCGGTGCGCAGGTAGACATCGAAGCTGTGCGAGCCGTCCGGCCCCATGTCGCGCCACCAGTCGAGGAACGCCGGTTGCCAGTGTTCCAGCGCGCGCTGCAGCGCACGGTCGTCGGACAGGTTGACGTTGTTGGGGATCTTCTGGCTGTAGTCGATGCTCACGTGCTGTCTCCTTGTTGTCTTACACCCGGTCCCAGTCGAAGCGTGCCTTGTTGCCGGTGCCGAAGACCTTCAGCGCGCCGTTCTCGCCGACGGCGTTGGGGCGCTGGAAGATCCAGTTCTGCCACGCGGTCAGGCGGCCGAAGATGCGCGTTTCCATGGTCTCGGCGCCGCCGAAGCGCAAATTGGCTTCCATCCCGGTCAGTGCATCCGGCGACAGGCTGGCGCGTTCTTCCAGGGCGATGCGGATTTCGTCCTCCCAGTCGATATCGTCGGGCGCGGCGGTGATCAGCCCGAGCGAATCGGCGCTGAGCGCATCCAGCGGCGCACCGATGTGCTCGCGCACCGCCGTGAGCGCGGCCTCGTCGCCATAGAAGCGCGCCGCCAGCCGGGTTTGCCCGTTGGGCATGGGATAGTGGCCGAAGTTGAGCGCGGAGACGAACACGCGCGGTGCGTCGTCCGGGGCGTCGGGCAGGTGCAGCATGTAGCTGCGGTCGGCGGCGAGCGCCAGTTCCAGCAGCGTGCCGGCAAAGCAGGAATCGGCTTCGATCAGCGCGATCAGGCTGCGCGACGATACATCCAGCCGCGCCAGCGTGCGGCGCAGCATGCCGATGGTCTCGCGCACGAACCAGTGGCCGGCATGCGCCTGCAGCAGCGCATCGGCGGCCAGCACCGCGGCCGCGTCGCCATCGGTCTTGAGCACCCAGATGCCGATATCCAGATGGTTGGCGCGCAGCGTCAGGATGGCGTCGTCAAGCTCGCGCGCCATCTTCAGCGGCCACCATTGCGCGCCGGCCGCGACCACGCCGGCGAGATCCGCGGGCTGGTGCTTGTCGGGCCCGAATACGGTCAGCGTGGCCTTGCGCGTCGCGGCATCGACATGCACGCGCACGGTCTCGTAGCGGTAGCCGTCGGGCTCGATGGTGCGCGACAGCGGTGTCAGCGTGATGCCGTGGTGGCCCTGCGGCCGGTCACTGGTGGCCGCCAGCGCCGCCGCGCGCTCGGCGATATGCTCGGCAAAGCGCGCCGGCTTGACCACTTCGTCAACCAGCTTCCAGTCCTTGGCGCGCTGGCCGCGCACGCCTTCCGTGGTGGTGCAGAAGATATCCGCGTGGTCGCGGCGCACGTGGCGCTTGTCGGTCACGCGGGTCAGGCCGCCGGTGCCGGGCAGCACGCCCAGCAGCGGCACCTCGGGCAGGCTTACCGCGGACGAGCGGTCATCGACCAGCACGATCTCGTCGCACGCCAGCGCCAGTTCATAGCCGCCGCCGGCGGTGGTGCCGTTGCAGGCGGCAATGAACTTCAGCCCTGAGTGCCGGCTGGCATCCTCGATGGCATTGCGGGTCTCGTTGGTGAACTTGCAGAAGTTGACCTTCCACGCATGCGACGACAGCCCCAGCATGAAGATATTGGCGCCCGAGCAGAAGATGCGGTCGCGCGCGCTGGTCAGCACCACGGTGCGCACTTCGGGGTGCTCGAAGCGGATGCGCTGGAGCGCGTCGTGCAGTTCGATATCGACGCCAAGGTCGTAGGAATTGAGTTTCAGCGCGTAGCCGGGGCGCAGTCCGCCTTCCTCGTCGACGTCCATCGCCAGCGTGGCGACGGGGCCGTCGAAACTCAGTTTCCAGTGGCGATACTGGTCGGGATGACGCTCGAAGGTGATGGGTGCGTCTGACGGGGCGGCTGACTGGTCAGGACGCAGTGGGGCGGTTGCCGGCGCGGACATGGCTGTCTCCTGAGTGCACTATAGTGCCTTGCGGCTTTTGATGAAATATAGTGCATGGAGACGGCTGGCGCAATGTCTTTGTCACCCGCGCGCGGCCGGCGGGGTAGTCACGCGCCGGCGGCCTAGAGCTGGGCGCGCAATTGTTGCAGCGAGGTGGCGGCGTCCTGGCCGCTGGTGTCGATCGAGATATCGGCGCGGTCATAGAGCGGCGCGCGAGCCTGCAGGATGCGGCGCAGGTCGGCCATGGCCTCGCGGTTGCCTTCCATCGGCCGCATGTCGCCCTGGGCCACCACGCGCGCCATGTGTTCCTCCGGCGAGGTGCGCACCCAGATGGTGTAGCACTGCGACAGCAGCAGGTTGAAGGTGGCGGGTTCAGAGACCAGGCTGCCCGGCGTGGCCAGCACCAGGCGGTCGTGCTCGCGCAGGGTGCGTTCCAGCGCGCGCATTTCGTAGCGGCGGTAGGCCGCCTGGCCGTAGAGCGAATGGATTTCCGACAGGCTGGCGCCGGCCTCCTGCTCGATCACGGTGTTCAGTTCGACAAAGGGCACGTCCCTGGCCGCTGCCAGCGCGCGGCCCAGGGTCGACTTGCCGGCGCCGCGCAGGCCGATCAGCGCGATGCGGCGGTGGCGCGCATCGCCGGACTCTGCGGGGGCCAGTGCATGGCGGCAGGCTTCACGCACGCGCGCCAGGTCGCCCGCGGGCAACTGCGCCAGCCATTGCACCATCTGCGCAAACTCGGTGGCCTGCTCGCCGTTCAGGCCGTCCACTTCGGCCAGCACCACCGGCAGCGGCACGTCGAGCGCGCGCGCCACCTGGCGCAGCAGCAGCACCGACGCATTGCCGGTGCCGGTTTCCAGGTTGGCCAGGTAGCGCTCGGACACGCCGGCGCCGCGCGCCAGGTCCTTGCGCGACATGCCGCGCGAGGCCCGCAGCGAACGGATGCGCTCGCCCAGCAGGGTCAGGTAGGGGTCGCGCTCGGCGTTGGCGGCTGCGGGCGCATCCCCGGCGGGGCGCGTGTCGGCTTCGGTCTCGTTGGCGGGCAGCGGGGCGGGATCGCGGCGCATGGTGGTGGTTTCGGGTTGACCGGCAGAAAAAGCAAGGGCGCATTATACGAGCAGCCTTGGTGAGCCAAGTGGCGCGGCAGGCAGTCGCTTCGATAAAGCCTGTCCTATAGTGCATCCCCTCGCTTGCATAATAGTTGATATGAAATAAAATGCATCAACAAGCGGATGCCGGCATGCACGTTGGCGGACATCGGCAAGCAGAACAGCGACTGGACTGACGCTGGCGCGGCGCCCATGGCCCGCGGCGCGACCCCAAGGAGTGGAGACAATGACGCCCCCCAATACCGCCGCCGGCATGCCAGCGGCAGCATCGCCCGTGCCGCCGGCTGTTCCACCCGCTACCGATGCCGTGGCGGCACTGCCCACCTGCTACAACGCCGCCGAGGACCTGCTGTCGCGCAATCTCGCGGCCGGGCGCGGGGCCAGGACAGCCTACATCGACGACACCGCCTCGCTGACTTACGCCGAGCTCGATGCCCGTGCCCGCCGCTTTGCCGGCGCGCTGCGCGACGCGGGCTTGCGCCAGGAAGAGCGGCTGCTGCTGTGCGCGCTCGATACCATTGATTTCCCCACGGTATTTCTCGGCTGCCTGCTGGCGGGCGTGGTGCCGGTGGCGGTCAATACCCTGCTGACCGCGGACGATTACGCCTACATGCTTGGCCACAGCGGCGCGCGCGCCGTGGTGGTGTCGGAGCCGCTGCTGCCGGTGATGAAGGCCGCCATCGACAAGAGCGGGCTGGCGCCGATGGTGATCCAGGCGGCGCCGCATGCCGACGGCGCGCCGGCATGCAGCGTGGGCGCGATGCTGGCGCGCACGCGTTCTCCCGCGCAGGCCGTGCGCAGCGGCCCGGACGACATGGCGTTCTGGCTGTATTCGTCGGGCTCGACCGGACGGCCCAAGGGCACCGTGCACACGCATGGCAACCTGTTCCATACGGCTGACCTGTATGCCCGCCAGGTGCTGGGCATCCGCGAGGACGACGTAGTGTTCTCGGCCGCCAAGCTGTTCTTTGCCTACGGGCTGGGCAATGCGCTGACCTTTCCGATGTCGGTCGGCGCCACCACCGTGCTGATGGCCGAACGGCCCACGCCGGCGGCCGTGTTCAGGCGGCTGCGCGAGCAGCGGCCCACGGTGTTCTGCGGCGTGCCCACGCTGTTTGCGGGCATGCTGGCGGCGCCTGAGCTGCCGCCGCGCGCCGAGGTGGCGTTGCGCGTATGCACCTCTGCCGGCGAGGCCCTGCCGCGCGATATCGGCGAACGCTTCCTGGCGCATTTCGGCTGCGACATCCTGGATGGCATCGGCTCCACCGAGATGCTGCATATCTTCCTGTCGAACCGGCCGGGTGAGGTGCGCTACGGTACCACCGGCAAGCCGGTGCCAGGCTACGCGCTGAAGCTGCTGGACGAGCGCGGCGAGCCGTGCGCGCCCGGCGAGATCGGCGACCTCTATATCAAGGGCCCCAGTGCCGCGCTGATGTACTGGTGCAACCGCGACAAGAGCCGCGATACCTTTGTCGGGGAGTGGACGCGCAGCGGCGACAAGTACCTGTGCGATGCCGATGGCTACTACACCTATGCCGGCCGCAGCGACGACATGCTCAAGGTCGGCGGCATCTACGTGTCGCCGTTCGAGGTCGAGGCCGCGCTGGCGCAGCACCCGGCCGTGCTGGAGGCGGCGGTGATCGGCGTCACGGATGCCGACGAACTGGTCAAGCCCAAGGCCTTTGTCGTGCTGCGGCCCGGCCAGCAATGGCATGACGGCATGGCGGCGGAACTGCAGGCCTTTATCAAGTCGCGCCTCGCGCCGTACAAGTACCCGCGCCAGATCGAATGCGTGCCCGAACTGCCCAAGACCGCGACCGGCAAGATCCAGCGCTTCCGCCTGCGCCAGCGCGAGCAGGCCGCGCGGGAGGCGGCGCAATGAAGCGCCCGTAACCGCCGGATATCCCTTCTGAACCGATGCAAGACAACAACGTGCCCATGCAAAGCAGCCTGGTGGAAATTCCCTTCGACAACCGCCGTATCCGGATCGAGTACCAGTGGCTGCGGCCTGAACGCGCGCGGCGCCCGCTGGTGGTGTTCCTGCATGAGGGGCTGGGCTCGGTCAGCATGTGGCGCGATTTTCCGCGCGAATTTTGCGAAGCCGGCGACTATCGCGGCCTGGTGTTCTCGCGCTATGGCTACGGACGTTCGACGCCGCGGCCGCACGAGGAAAAATGGCGTCCCGACTTCATGCATCGCCAGGCACGCGAGGCGATGCCCGCATTGTTCGACGCGCTCGACATCGGTCCCGGCCGCGCGCATGGCATGCCCTGGCTGCTGGGCCACAGCGACGGCGGCTCGATCGCGCTGATCCACGCCGCCAGCTTTCCGCAGGCGGTTGCCGGCATCATTGTGCTGGCGCCGCATATCGTGGTGGAAGATCTGTCGGTGCGCAGCATCGCGGGCACGCGCCAGGCTTACCTGGAAACCGACTTGCGCCAGCGGCTGGCGCGCCATCATGACGACGTCGATTCGGCCTTCTGGGGCTGGAACGATATCTGGCTCGACCCCGAATTCCGTCAGTGGGACCTGCGTCCGCTGCTGTCCGGGCTGCGCTGCCCGGTACTGGCGGTGCAGGGCGAGGACGACGAATACGGCACCATGGCGCAGATCGAGGGTATCCATCGATATGCCCCCCAGACCACCTTGCTTAAACTCGCGCGATGTGGACATTCGCCACATCGCGACCAAAAAGATCCGTTGACGTTGGCCGCGGTTCGGCATATAAACGCATATACTTCAAACCTAAAATAATTCGGCTTCCCGCCTGTTGCGAAGGGTCCTCACGGTGCATGCGCCGGCGCGGGACACGGCAAGGGCAGGGGTGACCGGCAACGGTCCAGCGAGCCACCGGCTTGACCACCAGGAGACACCATGCGTCGCTTCACCTCGCGCAGGCTTGCGCCTGCCTGCCTTGCCGTCGCCACCGTCTTTGCCATGGCCGGCGCGTCCGCGCAGCCGGCGGCCCCCGCACCCGCTGCGCCGGGGGGCAAGATCAAGGTCGGCTTCATGCTGCCGTACACCGGCACCTACGCGGCCCTGGGTACGGCCATCGAAAACGGCTTCCGCATGTACGTGCAGCAGCAGGGCGGCAAGCTCGGCGGACGCGACATCGAGTACTTCAAGGTCGACGATGAATCCGATCCGGCCAAGGCGCCGGAGAACGCCACCAAGCTGGTCAAGCGCGACCAGGTCGACGTGGTGGTCGGCACGGTGCATTCGGGCGTGCAGATGGGCATCGTCAAGGTGGCCAAGGAGAACAACACGCTGCTGATCATTCCTAATGCCGGCGTGGACGAGGCCACCGGTCCGCTGTGCGGCCCCAATATCTTCCGCACTTCGTTCTCGAACTGGCAGCCGGGTTACGCCATGGGCCAGGTGCTGGGCGAGCGCGGCCTGAAGAAGGTGGTGACGCTGACCTGGAAGTACGCCGCAGGCGAACAGTCGGTAAAGGGCTTCAAGGAGGCGTTCGAGGCCAAGGGCGGCAAGGTGGTGAAGGAACTGAACCTGCCGTTCCCCAATGTCGAGTTCCAGGCGCTGATCACCGAAGTGGCGTCGCTCAAGCCTGACGCCGTGTTCGTGTTCTTTGCCGGCGGCGGCGCGGTCAAGTTCGTCAAGGACTGGGCGGCGGCCGGGCTCAAGGACAAGATCCCGCTGTACGGCTCGGGCTTCCTGACCGACGGCACGCTCGAAGCACAGGGCACTGCCGCGCAGGGCCTGGAAACCACGCTGCATTACGCCGATGGCCTGACCAACCCGCGCGACAAGAATTTCCGCCTGGACTACGCCAAGACCTACAAGCTGCAGCCCGACGTGTACGCAGTGCAGGGCTACGATGCCGCCCAGCTGCTGGCGGCCGGCGCCACGGCGGTGAAGGGCGACATGACGCGCAAGGCCGACCTGTACAAGGCCATGGGCGCCGCCAGGATCGACAGCCCGCGCGGCGCCTTCACGCTGTCCAAGGCGCATAACCCGGTGCAGGACTTCTACCTGCGCAAGGTCGACGGACGCGAGAACAAGGTCAGCTCGGTGGCGGTGAAGGCGCTGGCTGATCCTGCGCGCGGTTGCCGGCTGTAAGGCCATCCCGGCCAGTCGGTTTGCTCCCCTCTCCCGCCTGCGGGAGAGGGCGGGGGAGAGGGCAGGAGTCCCCACGAAGTGAAGGCCTTCGCATCCCGCAAGCCCGGCCCTCTCCCCAACCCCTCACCCGCGCGCGGGAGAGGGGGGCCTGCCACCGGCATGTGTGGCGCTGTAGGTAATTTGATGCATTACCCCGCATGGATATCGTCTCCTTCCTGATCCAGTGCCTGAACAGTGTCCAGTACGGCCTGCTGCTGTTCCTGGTGGCCAGCGGCCTGACGCTGATCTTCGGCATCATGGGCGTGATCAATCTCGCCCACGGCAGCTTCTACATGCTGGGCGCCTACCTGGCCTTCACGCTTGCCGGCCTGACCGGCAACCTGTTTATCGCCATCCCGCTCGGCATCGTGCTGGCGGTGGCATTCGGCTACGTGCTGGAATGGGCCTTCTTCAGCTACCTGTATGAACGCGACCACCTGCAGCAGGTGCTGATGACCTACGGGCTGATCCTGGTGTTCGAGGAGTTGCGCAGCATCCTGGTCGGCGATGACGTGCACGGCGTGCAGGTGCCTGCGCTGCTGGACGGCGCGTTGGCGATCGGCAACGACATGACTTATCCGGTGTACCGCCTCTTTATCTCCGCGGTATGCCTGGTGGTGGCGCTGGCGATGTACTACGTGATCCGGCGCACCCGGCTGGGCATGATGATCCGCGCCGGCGCCACCAACCGCGAGATGGTGCAGTCGCTGGGCATCAACATCACGGTGCTGTACCGCTTCGTGTTCGCGCTGGGCGTGGCGCTGGCGGTGCTGGCCGGCATGATCGCCGCGCCGGTGTCGTCGGTCTATCCGGGCATGGGGGCGCAGGTGCTGATCGTCTGCTTCGTGGTGGTGGTGATCGGCGGCATCGGCTCGGTCAAGGGCGCGCTGGTGGCGTCGCTGCTGCTGGGCTTCGTCGATACCTTCGGCAAGGTGTTCTGGCAGGAGGCGGCCGGCGTGTTGATCTACCTGCTGATGGCGGTGATCCTGCTGTGGAAGCCGCAGGGACTGTTCAAGGCAGGATGACATGACTCCGACGACATTGCCGGCGCGCCGGCACTCCTCGCGCAACGCCACGCTGGCCACCGGGCTGGGCTGGCTGGCGGCGTTCGCGGTGCTGGCGGCACTGCCGCTGCTGCTGACCGCGGACAGCAACAAGTTCTACATCGAGCTGCTCAGCAAGGTGATGATCATGGCGATCTTCGCGCTGTCGCTGCAGCTGCTGATCGGCTACACCGGGCTGGTCAGCCTGGGCCATGCCGCGTACTTCGCCATGGCGGCGTATGCCACCGCAATCCTGGCGCCGCAGGCCGGCCCGGGCAACGGCTGGCTGCTGCTGGCTGGTGCGCTGACGGCATCGGCGCTGCTGGCGCTGGTGGTGGGGGCGCTGGTGCTGCGCACCCGCGGCGTGTATTTCATCATGGTGACGCTGGCGTTCGCGCAGATGGTGTATTTCGTCTTCCACGACACCAACATCGCGGGCGGCAGCGATGGCACCTATATCTACTTCCGGCCGGAATTCCCGGTGCCCGGCGAGCACCTGCTGACGGTCAACGATCCCACGCATTTCTACTGGCTGGTATGGCTCGGGCTGGTGCTGACGGTGGCGGTGCTGGCGCTGGTGCTGCGCTCGCGCTTCGGGCACGCGCTGGTCGGCATCCGCCACAACGAACAGCGCATGCGCGCGGCGGGCTATGCCACTTACCGCTACCAGCTTGGCGCCTTTGTCGCGGGCGGGATGCTGGCGGGACTGGCTGGGTTTCTGTATGCGATCCAGTTTGGCTTCGTCAATCCGGAGATCGCGTCGTGGCACCAGTCCGGCAACGCCATGCTGATGGTGATCCTGGGCGGCGTGGGCAGCCTGGCCGGCGCGGTGCTGGGCGCGTTCTCGTTCGTGCTGCTGGCCGAGTGGTTCAGTACGCTGACCAAGCACTGGCAGCTGCTGATGGGCGGCTTCATCATCGTCGCGGTGGCGCTGCTGCCGCGCGGGCTGGTCAGCCTGCCGTCGGTGTTGCGGCACGGCCGCCGCGGGCGCCGCAATGGCGATGCCGGCACCGGCACGGATGAGGCCGCGGTCACTGCGGACAGCCGCAGCGAAGGACGCCGCAATACGGAGGCCGCATGATATCGCAAGGAACGCCGATCCTGCAGGCGCAGCAACTGACCCGGCGCTTCGGCGGCCTGACCGCCGTGGCGGGCGTCGACCTGTCGCTGTCACTGCATGAGATCCATGCCGTGATCGGCACCAACGGCGCGGGCAAGTCCACGCTGATCAATATGTTGTCCGGCGAATTGGCGCCGTCGTCCGGCCGCCTGCACCTGAAGGGCGAGGACGTGACCGGCTGGTCGCAGCCGCGGCTGGCGCGCCATGGGGTGGGGCGCAGCTACCAGCGCAACAATATCTTCCTGCCGCTGACGGTGCGCGAAAACTGCCGGCTGGCCGCGCAATCGCGCGCGCAGCGGGCGTGGCGGCTGTGGGAAAGCGCCCAGGGCTGCCGCACCAGCGCCACGCTGGCCGACGAGGCGCTGGAGCGGGCCGGCCTGGCGCCGCTGGCGGACCGGCTTGCCAGCGACCTGGCCCATGGCCAGAAGCGGCAGCTGGAGGTGGCAATGTGCCTGGCCACGCAGCCGGTCGCGCTGCTGCTGGACGAGCCGCTGGCCGGCATGGGCGCGGAAGAGTCGGCGCGGATGCTGGCGCTGCTGCGCGGCCTGCGCGAGGGCCACGCCATCCTGCTGGTCGAGCATGACATGGACGCGGTGTTCTCGGTTGCCGACCGCATCACCGTGATGGTCAACGGCGCCGTGATTGCCACGGGCAGCCCCGAGGCGATCCGGACCAACCACGAGGTCCAGGTCGCCTACCTGGGCGAGGAAGAGAGCGAGGCCGCATGAACGCACCGATCAATTCACCGATGATCGAGGCCACCGGCATCAACGCCTGGTATGGCTCAAGCCACGTGCTGCGCGACGTCGACTTTACCGTGGGCGTGGGCGAAACGGTCGGGCTGCTGGGCCGCAACGGCATGGGCAAGAGCACGCTGCTGCGCACGCTGCTGGGACATGTGCGCCAGCGCCAGGGGCAGATCCGCGTGGCCGGCCGCGACGTCTCGCGCGCGCAGCCGTTCGAGGTGGCGCGCCTGGGCGTGGCCTACGTGCCGGAGGGCCGCGGCATCTTCCCCAGCCTGTCGGTGCGCGAAAACCTGCTGATGGCCGCGCGCAAGGGCTGCAGTGGCCGCAACGACTGGGACGAGGCGCGCGTGCTCGACCTGTTCCCGCGGCTCAAGGAACGCCTGTCCCATGGCGGCCAGCAGCTGTCCGGCGGCGAACAGCAGATGCTGTCCATCGGCCGCGCGCTGATGACCAATCCCGACTGCCTGGTGCTGGACGAGGCCACCGAAGGGCTGGCCCCGCGCATCGTGCGCGAGATCTGGGAGGTCATCGCCACCGTGCGTGGCACTGGCATCGCCTCGGTTGTGGTCGACCGCAATTTCCGCTCGGTGCTGGCGCATGCCGACCGTGCCGTGGTGCTGGAGAAGGGCCGGGTGGTGATGGCCGGCCCCGCGTCGGACCTTGCCGGCAAGCCCGAAGCCCTGGACCGCTACCTGGGCGTTTGAGATGAAAAGCGCCGCATAAGGCGCTCATGTTGTCCTGCCGCAACGCCGCTTGCGGGCGCAAGGACACTCTGTTTTGCTCTTCCAGGGCTTGACCATCCGCCGCTTCCCTCCCATCCTTGCGAAGTCACGAAAGCGGCATCCCTGTTTGCCGCAGTGGTCGATAGTCGACAGTTCATCTAGAATTGCGCGCGTTTGTGCAATGCAATAAGAACCGCAAGCAGAACCGGAAACGGGCGCAGCAAGCTGTTGCGCTGGATGGGACCGGGCCGCGGCAGAGCCAACAAACCTGCCGGCGACCTGGTCGAGCAGACCCAATTTCATGACCCAGTCCACAACCAGCCATTATTTTGTCGAGAGCCCGAGCACGCGCGCCCTGGTGCTCGGCGCGGTAGGCGTCGTCTTCGGCGACATCGGCACCAGCCCGCTGTATGCCCTCAAGGAGTGCTTCAGCAAGGAGCACGGCATCATGTTCAGCCCGGAGGCCGTGCTGGGCGTCATCTCGATGCTGTTCTGGGCCATGATCATCGTGGTCTCGATCAAGTACGTGGTCTTCGTGATGCGGGCCGACAACGACGGCGAAGGCGGCGTGCTGGCGCTGATGGCGCTGGTGCTGCGCACCGTGGCGCCACGCTCGGGCAGGGCCAGGGTGCTGATGATGCTGGGCATCTTCGGCGCCTGCATGTTCTACGGCGACGCGGTCATCACGCCGGCAATCTCGGTGCTGTCGGCGGTGGAAGGGCTGGAGATCGCCGCGCCGCAGCTGTCGCAGTTCGTGATACCGATCACGCTGATGATCCTGGCGGCGCTGTTCCTGATCCAGCGCCATGGCACTGCGACCATGGGCAAGCTGTTCGGGCCGATCATGACCGCCTGGTTCCTGGCGCTGGGGGGGTTGGGGATTCTCCACCTGGTGCAGGCGCCGGAGATCCTGAAGGCGATCAACCCGTACTACGCCATCACCTTCCTGGTGGAGCACGCGCTGCAGGCCTTTATCGTGCTGGGCTCGGTATTCCTGGTGCTGACCGGTGCCGAGGCGCTGTACGTCGATATGGGCCACTTCGGCGCGCGCCCGATCCGCATCGGCTGGTTTGTGCTGGTGATGCCCTGCCTGATGCTGAACTACTTCGGCCAGGGCGCGATGCTGCTGCACAACCCGGCCGGCGCCGAGAACCCGTTCTACCTGATGGTGCCTGATCTGCTGCAGATCCCGATGGTGCTGCTGGCCACCTGCGCCACCGTGATCGCCTCGCAGGCGGTGATCTCCGGCGCGTTTTCGCTGACCAGCCAGGCGATCCAGCTGGGCTTCCTGCCGCGCATGCGCGTGCGCTACACCTCGGCCGCAGAGATCGGCCAGATCTACCTGCCGGTGATCAACTGGCTGCTGCTGGTGCTGGTGATCGGCGTGGTGATCTCGTTCAAGAAGTCAGAGAACCTGGCCGCTGCCTACGGCATCGCCGTGACCACCACCATGGTCATCACCACCATCCTGGCCGCGGTGTGCATGCGCAGCGTCTGGAAGTGGAACCCCGCGCTGGTTGCCGTGGTCGGGCTGGCCTTCATCGTGGTGGACCTGTCGTTCTTTGCCGCCAACCTGCTCAAGGTTGCCGAAGGCGGCTGGTTCCCGTTGCTGCTGGGCAGCGCCGCGTTCTTCCTGCTGATGACCTGGTACAGCGGCCGCAAGCTGCTGCGCGCGCGCAGCCTGGAAGACGGCATCCCGCTCGAGCCCTTTATCGCCGGGCTGCTGGCGCATCCGCCGCACCGGGTTGAGGGCACCGCGGTGTTCCTGACCGGCAATACCGAGTCCGTGCCGGTGTCGCTGCTGCATAACCTGAAGCACAACCGCGTGCTGCATGAGCGCGTGGTGTTCCTGACCTTCGTCACGCGCGACATCCCCTACGTTGACGACGACCATCGCCTGAGCTGCAAGGACGTTGGCGGCGGCGTCTTTATCCTGAAGTCCGAATACGGCTTCAAGGAAACGCCCGATGTGCAGAGGGTGCTGGACCTGGCCGACCGCAAGCTTGGCATGCACTTCGAGCTGATGGAGACCTCATTCTTCATCGCGCGCGAATCGGTGATTCCGTCCAAGCTGCCGGGCATGCCGATGTGGCGCGAGAGCCTGTTCGCCTGGATGCACCAGAACGGCGCCAAGCCGTCGGACTTCTTCCAGATCCCGGCCAACCGGGTGGTGGAGCTGGGCACCAAGGTCGAGATCTGAACGCGCGGGCCCCGGCGCCCGCTCCCGTCGAGCCTCAGCGACCCCCGGACACGCCGCCAGGCGATCCGGGGGTTTTGCTTTTGCCCGGCTTGCGCCGCCTGCCTGCCATGCGCCACCCGCAGCCCGTCCCTCGGGGCGCTTGTCCCGGGAAGTCGCGCATTGCTGACGCTGACCCGGGACACCGGCCTCATGCGTACGCACCGCCCCTCGCCACACAATGCAACCCTCAGCTTGTCACTGACCGCCTTCATGGCGGTCCCTTCCAGAAGGAGCCTGTGCCATGTGCGCGTTGCAGCAGTGGTCTCGCCAGTCCAGCCGGCATGCCGACGGTACCCGTCGCATCCGTCGACTGCAACGGGCGTTGCCGCCGTGGCTGCCATCGCTGCTGCCGGCGCTCCTGCTGCTCTACGTCCTCTGTCATTCACATGCGAACTGGGAATCGTGCCTCGCCTCACTGCGTGAGCTGAATCACGATCACGGCACGCCGGCGCGCGAGCTGGGACGCGCGTTGTCGCTGGCGCGCTCCCTGCGCGGACGCCAGGCAACGGATCCGGTTGCCTGGCACGCCGCGGTGCTGCTGGCCGCCGACCGCGGGTCGGCGTGCCTGGCGGCACTCGGGCACAGTCCGGCGCGGCTGCTGCCGTCGCTGGCACCGCTGTTCGCGATGCTCGCATGGCTGCACTGAGGCAGGGCGGCCGCTTCCCCGCATCCGCATACCACTGATCCAGGAGTCAGGCGCTGCGCCGCAGCCCCATGATGGGATGGCAGCGGCTTGCGCCAGGCAACGGCTGGCACGGTCGAGGCGATCCCGTGCGGCCCGTGCCGTTTCGTAGCCGATCGCCTGCATGAGGAGTGCCGTCGCGGCAATGCCGCCGGCATCCCTGTTGGAGATAGCAATGCATAAGAATCTTGCCAAGACCCTGCTTGCCACTGCCGCACTCGCCGCCGGCTTCAGTCATGCCGCCCACGCGGGTGCCTATGGCGAAGCACTGGCCGCTGCCGCGCCGCGCCACAACGCGCAGCGCGACGCCTTCACGGAGGGCGCGCGCAGTCCCGCCGCCGAGGCCGCGATGCGGCCCGTGGTGGCGCGCGGCAGCATGTCAGTGTGCGTGGTCCGTGGCTTTGATCCGAACCGGGATGCGATGCGCAAGCCTGATCCTTACACGGATGGCGCGCGCATGGGACGCTTTGATACCTTTACCGAGGGGGCGCGAACCAGTTCCCGCGATGGTTTCAGCGACGGCGCGCGCAGCGATGCACGCGGCAGCGGGGAATGCCTGTCCTGAGCGATCGACGGCGCTTTTGCGCCGCCCATCCTTTGCCTAAGCTAGGGAAGTCACGCGGTGCGCCCGCATGGCGGCCGCGGCCCGCGGCTGCCGGCCGGCCGTCCCAGTGCCGCGCGGCCCCGACATGCCGATGTTCAAGCAGCAGCTCCGCCTGTGCACCAGCCGTGATGGCGTTCGCCTTGCGTACGCCATCACGGGCTGCGGTGCGCCGCTGGTCAAGGCGGCCAACTGGATGAGCCACCTGGAGTTCGACGTGGGCAGCCCGGTGTGGAGCCACATGATCACGGCGCTGTCCGCCACGCATACGCTGATCCGCTATGACGAACGCGGCTGCGGGCTCTCTGACCGGGAGATCGAGGACCTGTCCTTCGATGCTTGGCTGCGCGACCTGGAGACCATCGTCGACGCCACCGGGGTCAACCATTTTCCGCTGCTCGGTATCTCGCAGGGCGCATCGATTGCCGTCGCCTACGCGGTCGCGCATCCCGAACGGGTCAGCCACCTGGTGCTGCACGGCGGTTACGCGCGCGGGCGCCTGAAGCGCGACAACCTGAGCCAGCGTCTGCTGGAAGAGGCCGAGCTGATGAACAAGCTCGCCGAGCTTGGCTGGGGCCAGGAGAATCCGGCCTTCCGCCAGTTCTTTACCACCCAGTTCATCCCCGGCGGCACGGCCGAGCAGCATGCATGGTTCAACGAGCTTGAGCGGGTCTCTACCTCGCCGCTGAATGCCGCACGCTTCATGCGCGTCTTCAATGAGATCGACGTGGTGAAGCTGCTGCCGCGGGTATCGTGCCCGACACTGGTGCTGCACGCGGTGCGCGATGCGCGTGTGCCGTTCGACGAAGGACGCCTGATCGCCAGCGAGATTCCCGGCGCGCGCTTCGTGCCGCTGGAAAGCGGCAATCACCTGTTGCTGGAAACCGAGCCCGCATGGCTGCGCTGGCTGGACGAGGTGCGCGCCTTCCTGCCGGCCACGGAACCGGTGCGAGATCCCGCCTTCAGTGCACTGACCCGGCGCGAGCGCGATATCGTCGAACTGATCGCGCAGGGCCGCGACAACGCCCAGATCGCCGCGCACCTGGACCTGTGCGAGAAGACCGTGCGCAACCACATCACCAGCATCTTCGCCAAGCTGGAAGTGGAAAACCGCGCGCAGGCGATCGTGCTGGCGCGCAAGGCCGGCTTCGACCGCGCTGGCGCCTGAAATCCCGAACCGATGGCTGTGACGCGGCCGATACCTGCCAGCGTCCGATTTTCCCGCTATCCGCCCCCCTTGAAATCCGCGCGGGACAGCACTAATTATGGATTGCCCAGTCGTCGCGGCAACGCGGCACTGCGTGTTTTCCGTTGGTTTGCAGCGGCCTGGCAGGAGACCAGGTGCACTACATCAGGGTCCTGCGCCTCCCCGCTGCATAGAAGGAGGATCTAACCATGAGTGACTTCTTTTTCGGGACCGACCCGTTCAGTGAATTCGACCGGATGCAACGGCAGATGGCGAATCTCTTCGGCGGGTTTCCAACCAGCCTGCGCTCCGGGCGTTTCGGGGGGTTCCCTCCGCTGAATATCGGCACGACCGATGACTCGATCGAGATCGTGGTATTCGCACCCGGCATCAAGACGGACCAGCTCGAGGTATCGATCGACAAGGGCCTGCTGACCATCAGCGGCGAGCGTGCCCAGGTGCAGCCGGAAGGCGCAGCCGAGGTGCGGCCCTATGCGCAGGAGCGCTTCTTCGGCAGCTTCCGCCGCGTGATCGAATTGCCGCAGTCGGCTGATCCCGACAAGGTGCAGGCACGCTATACCAACGGCTGCCTGTCGATCAGCGTAGGCAAGCGCGAAGCGTCGCGTCCGCGCGCGATCACCGTCAGCTAACGTGAGGAGAAAGCCATGAGCGATTCGAACCAGGTCGTCCAGCGCGACCAGAACACAAGCGGCCAGGGTGACCAGGGCGCTGTCGCGCAACGCCGCGCGGAAACCCAGGCCATGACGCTGGTGCCCGCGGTCGATATCTACGAGACTCCCGCCGGGGTCACGCTGTGGGCGGATTTGCCCGGCGTGCCGCGCGAGAACCTCGAGGTCAACGTGCACGACAGCAGCCTGCGCATCGAAGGCGAAGCCGTCGTGCCGACGCCCGCGAGCCTGCGCGTGCAGCTTGCCGAGATTCGGCAGCCTCGCTATGCGCGGACGTTTACGCTCAGCCCGGATCTCGACGCTTCGCGTATCGAAGCCAACCTGCAGGACGGCGTGCTGAAGCTTACGATCCCGCGCAGGGAAGAAGCGAGGCCGCGGCGGATCGAGGTGTCGGCCGGCTGAGGCTGCGCGCGTGCCTGGTGCTTGGGCACGCTGCGTGAGTGCTCCCTCTCCCGCTTGCGGGAGAGGGAGCACTCACGGTCAGGCAAGTGCCTCGGGCCTGCGACACGTGTCGAAACTCATCCCTGGTTCACCAACGTCCTTGCCTCCGTCACGTGCGTGCGATACGCCTCGAAGATCCGCCGCAGCGACGCCTCCATCCCTATCCTCGGTTCCCACCCCAGCTCGTCGACGGTGTTGCCGATCTTCGGCACGCGGTGCTGCACGTCCTGGTAGCCCTTGCCGTAGAAGTCGCCCGAGGAGGTCTCGATGATCTGCGTCTTGCGCGCTTCCTCCGCGTATTCCGGATAGTCCGCCGCCATCTTCAGCATCATCTCGGCCAGCTCGCGCACCGAGTGGATATTGCCCGGGTTGCCGATGTTGTAGATCTTGCCGCTGGCCACGCCGTTTGGATTCGCGATGATGCGCATCAGCGCGTCGATGCCGTCGGCGATATCGGCAAAGGCGCGCTGCTGGGCGCCGCCGTCGACCAGCTTGATCGGCTCGCCGCGCACGATATGGCCGAGGAACTGCGTCACCACGCGCGACGAGCCTTCCTTCGATTCGAAGATCGAATCCAGCCCCGCGCCAATCCAGTTGAATGGACGGAACAGGGTGTAGTTCAGGCCTTGCTCCATGCCGTAGGCGTGGATCACGCGGTCCATCAGCTGCTTGGAGCAGGCATAGATCCAGCGCGGCTTGTTGATCGGGCCGTAGACCAGCGGCGAGGCCTCGGGGTCGAACTCTTCATCGCTGCACATGCCGTAGACCTCGGAGGTCGACGGGAACACCAGGTGCTTGCCGTACTTGACCGCGGCGCGCACGATCGGCAGGTTGGCCTCGAAGTCCAGCTCGAACACGCGCAGCGGCTGGCGCACGTAGGTGGCCGGGGTGGCGATGGCCACCAGCGGCAGCACCACATCGCACTTGCGGATGTTGTACTCGATCCACTCCTTGTTGATGGTGATGTCACCCTCGAAGAAGTGCATGCGCGGGTGGTCGACGAGGTCGCCGAGACGGTCCGACGACATGTCCATGCCGTAGACCTCCCACGGCGTGGTTTCCAGGATGCGGCGCGTCAGGTGATGGCCGATAAAGCCGTTGACGCCGAGGATCAGTACTTTCTTGCCTTGCATTGGATTTGACGAATGGCAGGGGAAATCGGGAGGCGCCGGCGCGGCTAGCGCGCGCCGGCGAGGGGGAAGTTGGCGACGGCCACGCGCCGCCAGTCGCGCGCGACGACATGCATCGGCACGCGCGCGCTCAGTTCAGAGAATGCCTGCGGCGAGAGCAGCGCGATGGCACGCGGGCCATGCTGCCAGGCATCGACGAAGGCATCGAGGGTCGGCAGCCACTTCTGCGGCTCCTGTCCGGCGCCGAACGCGAGCTCGTCGGCCTGCGCCACCATGGTGAGCGGATGGCGCAGGTAGAAGGGCAGGGTATGGTCGAGCATGCCGACGCCGTAGAGCGGCATGCCGGGGCGCAGCACGCGTTCGATCGGCGCCACCATGTCGATGCCCGAGGCGGAGCGGCCGATCGCTTCATGGCCCAGCAATGCGGTGGAGAATGCCAGCAGCATGCCGAATGCATAGGCCGTGATGCTGGCCAGGCGGCCATGCCGCCGCAGCAGCCACAGCCCGATGGCGGCGCTGGTAATCACCAGCGCGAATGCCAGCGCCACCCATGCGGCATACGCGCGGTACAGCGCGTTGGGGGTGTTGTTGGAATCCAGCGTGGCCACGACCGGGCTTGCCAGCAGGCCGATCGCGCCCACCGCCAGCATGGCGCACAGCTGCCTGCGCCAGGGTTGGTCACCGGTCCGCGCCAGCGCTGCGCCCGCCAGGATCGCCAGTGCGGGAAACAGCGGCAGGATGTAGCCGGGCAGCTTCGAGCCCGACAGGCTGAAGAACACGAAGATCGACACCGCCCACAGCCCTGCCATCAGCGCAGGCTGGAACGGCCTGGACCCACCCGCGGCAACCACGCCGGTACGCTGCCCGACCGCGCGGACCATGCCGGGAACCAGCCCGAGCCACGGCAGGAAGCCGCCCACCAGCAGCGGCACGAAGTACCACAGCCCGCCCTTGCGCGCATGCACGGTCGAGGTGTATCGCTGCCAGTGCTCGTGGATAAAGAAAAAGCGCAGGAATTCCGGATTGCGCCGCGCCACCAGCCAGTACCAAGGCATCGCCACCAGCAGCATCAGGGCGATGCCGGCCGGCGCATGCAGGCGGCGCCACCGTGCGAGGTCGCGCGTCACGCAGGTGTACACCACCAGCACCAGTCCCGGCAGCGCCAGCCCGACCAGCCCCTTGGTCAGCACCGCCACGCCCATGGCCGCCCAGCACGCCAGCATCCAGCGGCGGCGTGCCGGCGCCGTGGCGTGCGGATGCTGGGCCAGCAGCATGCACGCGAGCACGCAGGCCATGCTGCCGGACAGCGTCATGTCCAGCGTATTGAAGTGCGCGGCGAGGTTCCACATGGGCGCGCTTGCCAGCACCAGTCCGGCCAGCAAGCCCGCACGCGCGCCGAACCAGCGCGCCGCGGCCAGCATCGATATTCCCAGCCCGGCGATGCCGGCCAGCGCCACGCACAGCCGCGCCTGCCAGTCGCCGATGCCGAACAGCGCGTACGACACCGCCGTGGCCCACATATGGAACGGCGGCTTCTCGAAGTACTTCAGCCCGTTGTAGCGGATCGTGACCCAGTCGCCCGTGCTCAGCATCTCGCGGGCGATCTCGGCATAGCGGCCCTCGTCGGGCCCGAGCAGGTGGCGCACGCCCAGCGTGCCGAACCAAAGCAGCGCGAACGCCAGCACCACCAGCCCGAGCGTCACCGCGGGCACGCCCGCCAGCCGCGTGGCATGCCACGGCGCGGCGGGCCGGGCGCTGATGAGCCCAGGCTCGGCGGCGAGGCGGTCGGAACGGTGCATGATGCGCAAACGGCTCGGCGTGAAAGGGAAGGGTGGGTGGTGGCGCGCGTGGCGGCGTGCAGGCGCTCGGCGGCAAGGCCATGTCCACGCTGGCGGCCCGCGCCGCGTTGAACAGCGGGGCGCCTGCAAAGTGAGCGCAGGATAGTTCGCGAACCTTAATGGCACATTAAGGCGGGGCGCGCACAATACCGTGATACGTCCGGGTCACCCGAGAAAATGAGAATCCTTATTGTTGAAGACGCCCCGATGCTGGGTGACGGGCTGCGGCGCGGCCTGCAGCTGCTCGACTATGCGGTCGACTGGTTCAGCACCGGCACCGAAGCCGACCATGCGCTCGGCGTGGTCCACTACGATGCCGTGGTGCTGGACCTGGGCCTGCCAGGGGAAGACGGCATGTCGCTGCTCGCGCGCTGGCGTGCGCGCGGCAGCCGCATCCCGGTGATCGTGCTGACCGCGCGCGATGCGATCGACAGCCGCATCGGCGGCCTTGACGCCGGTGCCGACGACTACCTGGTCAAGCCGATCGCGCTCGATGAGCTGGCGGCCCGGCTGCGTGCCGTGACCCGCCGCGCCGCGGGCCTGTCGTCTCCAGTGTGGAAGCACGGCGCGCTGGAATTCCATCCGGCCGCGCGCCAGGCGTACTGGCAGGGCAAGCCCCTGGAGCTGACCAGCCGCGAAGCCATGCTGCTGGAGCTGCTGCTGGCGCACCCCAACCGGCTGCTGACGCGCGACTTCCTGCGCGACAAGCTCTACGACTGGCAGGGCGGCGTTGAAAGCAACGCGCTGGAAGTCCATATCCACCACCTGCGCCGCAAGATCCATCCGAAGATCGTGCGCACCTTCCGCGGCGCCGGCTACACGCTGGGCGCGGCCGAGGATTGCACATGACGTTGCAGCGCCGGCTCATCCTTGCGGTGCTGATCGCCGCGCCGGTGGTGTGGCTGCTGACCATCGGCATGACCTACGTGCGCGCCCGGCACGAGATCAATGAACTCTATGACACCGACATGGTGCGCATGGCGCTGCAGATGCATTCGGTGGTGCCGCTGGTGGATGTCGCCGCGGCGCCGTCGCGCACCCGGCTGCCAGAGCTGGTCGAGGGCGACCAGGGCGATGCGGGCCTGGGCGATCTCGCCATCGCCGCCTGGCTGCCGGACGGCAAGCCCTTGCATATCGATCCCGAGGGCGACCTGCTGCCGCGTGCGCCAGGAGTGAAGGGCTTTACCGACGTCACCATCGACAAGCAGTCCTGGCGGCTTTACTACCTCGATGATCCCGACACGGGCTGGCGCGTCTGCGTGGGCCAGCAACTGGCCGAGCGCAATGAGCTGATCCTGTCCTATATCGCCGCGCAGGTGCTGCCGTGGGCCGCAGGCCTGCCGGTGCTGATCGGCCTGTTGATCTGGTTCATGCGGCGCGCGATGGCGCCGGTGCGCGCGTTGTCGACCGATATTGAAGGCCGCGCCCCCCAAGACCGCCGGCCGCTCAGCCTGCAGGCAGTGCCGGGCGAACTGGTGCCGCTGGTGCACGCCATGAACCGCCTGCTGGCGCGCGTGTCGGATTCGATCGAGCATGAACGGCGCCTCACCGCCGATGCTGCCCATGAGATGCGCACGCCGTTGGCCGCGCTGAAGGCGCAGTGGGAAATCGCCGAGCGTTCGGCCGATGACGCCGAGCGCGCGCAGGCACGCGCCAACGTGGCCACCGGCATCGACCGCATCAGCCGGCTGGTGTCGCAGCTGCTGACGCTGAGCCGGCTGGAAGATGCTGCCGGCCTGCCGTCACGCCAGCCGGTCAACTGGATCCCGGTGGCGCAGCAGGCGCTGTCGGACTGCCTGGCTCTGGCGCAGCGGAAGCAGGTCGACGTCGAGCTGGAGTGGCCCCCGGAAGGGCAGGCGCCATTGCCGGTGGCGGGTGACGCCAACCTGCTGTCGCTGCTGCTGCGCAACCTGCTCGACAACGCCATCCGCTACAGCCCGCCGGGCGCGCTGGTGACCATCGATTTCCGGCCCGACAGCGTCACGGTGCTCGACCAGGGCCCGGGCGTCGCGCCTGACGTGCTGGCGCGGCTGGGCGATCGCTTCTTCCGTGGCGGATCGGGGCAGCGCGAGCAGGGCCACGGCCTCGGCATTTCGATCGCGCAGCGCGTGGCGCGGCTGCATGGGCTGGAGATTGCGTTCGCCAACCGCACCGATGGCGCCGGCAAGGGCCTGGCCGTTCGGATCGCGCACGGCGGCTGAAAACGACGACGCCCCGCACGGTCGCCCGTGCGGGGCGTCATGCCATCGGCTTGCGGGCTAGCGCTTGAGCTTGGCGAAGGCCGCGGCCATGGCGCTGGCCGGTTCCGCCTCGCGGCGGCCGCCGTTGAAGCCCTTGCCGCCGCCGTTGCGTTGGCCGCCGCGGTCACCACGGTCGCCGCCGGCACGCGCCGCGGCCTGGCCTGGCTCGTCGTCCAGGCGCATCGACAGGCCGATGCGGTTGCGCTTGACGTCGACCTCCATCACCTTGACCTTGACGATCTGGCCGGCCTTGACCACCTCATGCGCGTCCTTGACGAACTTGCTGGACAGTGCCGAGATGTGGACCAGGCCGTCCTGGTGCACGCCGATATCGACAAACGCACCGAAGGCTGCCACGTTGGTGACCACGCCTTCCAGCACCATGCCGGGCTGCAGGTCCTTCACGTCTTCCACGCCTTCCTGGAAGGTTGCGGTCTTGAACTCGGGGCGCGGGTCACGGCCCGGCTTTTCCAGCTCGGACAGGATGTCGCGCACGGTCGGCAGGCCGAAGGAGTCGTCGGTGAACTGCGTCGGCGACAGCCCGCGCAGCGCGTCGCGGTTGCCCATCACGTCGCGCAGGCCCTTCTTGACGTGTTCCAGGATGCGCTGCACCACCGGATACGCTTCCGGGTGCACCGAGGAGCGGTCCAGCGGATTGTCGCCGTCGTTGATGCGCAGGAAGCCGGCGGCCTGCTCGAAGGTCTTGTCGCCCAGGCGCGGCACCTGCTTCAGCGCGTTACGGTTGGGGAAGGCGCCATTGGCGTCGCGGAACTCGACGATATTGCGCGCCAGCACCGTGTTCAGGCCCGACACGCGCGCCAGCAGCGGCGCCGAGGCGGTATTGACGTCCACGCCCACGGCGTTGACGCAGTCTTCGACCACGGCGTCCAGCGCCCGCGCCAGCTCGCGCTGGTTGACGTCATGCTGGTACTGGCCCACGCCGATCGACTTGGGATCGATCTTGACCAGTTCGGCCAGCGGATCCTGCAGCCGGCGGGCAATCGACACCGCGCCGCGCAACGACACGTCCAGGTCCGGGAATTCCTTGGCGGCCAGTTCCGACGCCGAATACACCGAAGCGCCGGCCTCGCTGACCACGATCTTGGTCAGCTTCAGCTCGGGCATCTGCTTCATCAGGTCCTGCACCAGCTTGTCGGTTTCGCGGCTGGCGGTGCCGTTGCCGATCGACACCAGCGCCACATTGTGCTGCCTTGCCAGGCGCGCCAGCGTGGCGAGCGAGCCGTTCCAGTCGCGGCGCGGCTCGTGCGGGTAGATGGTGGCGGTGTCCAGCAGCTTGCCGGTGCTGTCCACCACGGCGATCTTGCAGCCGGTGCGGATGCCCGGGTCGACGCCCATCACCGACTTGGGCCCGGCCGGCGCGGCCAGCAGCAGCTCATGCAGGTTGCGGCCGAACACCTTGATGGCTTCGTTCTCCGCAGTTTCGCGCAGCTGTGTCAGCAGTTCGGTTTCCAGGTGGGGCTGCACCTTGACGCGCCAGCACCAGCGGCATACGTCGCCCAGCCACTTGTCGGCCGGGCGGCCCAACTGCTGGATGCCGACATGGCGCGCGATCATGCCTTCGCACGGGTGCGGCACCATCGCGTCCTGTTCCTCGCCCAGGCCCAGCTTGACCATCAGCACGCCCGCGTTGCGGCCGCGGAACAGCGCCAGCGCGCGGTGCGACGGCACCGTGCGGATGGTCTCGCTGTAGGCGTAGTAGTCGCGGAACTTCTCTTCCTCGGCGGTTTCCTTGCCTTCCATCACGGTGGAGGACACCACGCCGTTGGTCCACAGGTGCTCGCGCAGCTTGCCCAGCAGTTCCGCAGTCTCGCCGAACTGCTCGGACAGGATGTCGCGCGCGCCGTCCAGCGCGGCCTTGACGTCAGGCACGCCGCCGTCGGCGGTCGGGTTGCCGTTGACGTACCTGGCGGCCTCGGCCTGCGGATCCAGCGTGGGATCGGCCAGCAGTGCCAGCGCCAGCGGCTCCAGCCCGCATTCGCGCGCGATCTGGGCGCGGGTGCGGCGCTTGGGCTTGTAGGGAAGGTAGAGGTCTTCGAGCGCCTGCTTGGTTTCGGCGGCCTCGATGGCGGCCTGCAGCTCGGGCGTCAGCTTGCCTTGCTCCTGGATCGACGCGAGGATGGCAGCGCGGCGGTCTTCCATGTCGCGCAGGTACAGCAGGCGCTCTTCCAGGTTGCGCAGCTGCGTGTCATCGAGGTTGCCGGTCACTTCCTTGCGGTAGCGGGCGATGAAGGGCACGGTGGCGCCTTCGTCGAGCAGCGCCACGGCCGCGGCCACCTGGCGGGGCTGCACGGACAGTTCAGCCGCGATGAGCGAGACGATCTTTTGCGAGACGGATGCGGGCAGGTTGGACATCGGAGAGCGCGGCGAGAAACGCAGTCAGTCGAAAGCGGGGCATTTTGCCACAAGCGCGCAAGGGATTCGCCAGGGCGCGCAGCGGGTGCGGGGCGGGCGGCGTCCCGCGCACGTCCGCAACGGCCCGGCAGGGCAGGCCGGTGCCCGGCCCGGATGCTAGAATCCGGTCATGACCGTCAAGTCCCGCCCGGCCGCCGCCAAGGCCACCATCCTGGCCATGCCAACCTTCGCCAACGTGCCTGAAACTTCCCTGTTCCGCTTCGGCCGCCTGGCTGCACTGGCCGTGGCTGCATGCGCCGTGCTGATGCCGCTGCGCGAGGCGCGCGCCCAGACTTCCGCGCCCGCGGCGCCACCCGCCGCCAACGGCCAGCGCGACTTTGCCGCCGAACGCAAGGCCGTCGAGGATTCGCGCGCCTGGACCAACTACCGCTTTGCGGCCGCCGAGCGCGAGTGCTACGGCAAGTTCTTTGTCAACCACTGCATCAACAGCGCCAAGGAAGTCCAGCGCGAGGAGCTGCAGGTGCTGCGCAAGCGCGAACTGGAGGTAGGCGAGGCCGAACGCGCCTACCGCGCCGCCGAGCGCGACCGCGAACAGGCGCTGCGCCGCGCCGAGTTCGAGGCCAGCCAGCCGAAGCGCTCGGCCAGCGAGCAGTCCAGCCGCGAGGCCTTCCAGAAGAAGCAGCAGGAACAGCAGCTGCGCGAGGCGCAGCGCCAGGGCGAGGCGCCGCAGCGTGCCGCCAATGCGCAGGCGTACGAAAAGAAGCAGTCTGACTTCGATGCCCGCATGCAGGAGGCCCAGCAGAAGGGCGCCGAGCAGGCCCGCCAGCGGCAGGAGAATGTCAAGGCATACGAGGCCAAGCAGCGCGACCTCGAACGGCGCCAGAAGGAGCTGGAAGAGCGCCGCGCCAAGGCGAAGGAGCAACAGGGGCAGGCATCGGCGCCGCGCCCGTTCGGCTTTTGAGGTCCGGCACCGTGACTGCGCAGCGGAGGCATAGATGGACAGCAACCTGAATACCCTGGAGCGGCGCATCATGGAGTTGCAGATCGAGCACCGCGACCTGGATTTCCTGATCGACCGCCTTGCCAACGATGCCGTCCATGACGAACTGCAGCTGCGCCGGCTGAAGAAGCGCCGCCTCAAGCTGAAGGACGCCATCACGCTGCTGCAGCTGCAGCTCGAACCCGACGTGCCGGCCTGAGCGCATTCGCGCCAGGCTTGCCGATCGCCGCCGGCGCTGTCCGGCGGCCCATACAACATCTCCCCCTGCCTTGTCCGATCTTCCAGATTCTCCTGAGCCGTCCGAAGCCGTCAGCCTGACCGACGCCGGGTCGCCCGCGCCTGCCGCGCCCGCCGACGACGGCGCCAGCCGCGGCGCGGAACTGGCCACCATCTTTGCCGATACCGGCACGCTGGCCCAGGCGATTCCCGGCTACCGGCCGCGCGCCTCGCAGCACAAGATGGCCGAGGCCGTCGCCGACGCGATCGTGCAGAACGATTCCGTCATCGTCGAAGCGGGCACCGGCACCGGCAAGACCTACGCCTACCTGGTGCCGGCGATGCTGTGGGGCGGCAAGGTGATCCTGTCGACCGGCACCAAGAACCTGCAGGACCAGCTCTTCCTGCGCGACATCCCCACGGTGCGCCATGCGCTGAACGTGCCGGTCTCGGTGGCGCTGCTCAAGGGCCGCGCCAACTACGTCTGCCACTACCACCTGGAACGCGCTCAGGCCAACGGCCGCCTGGCGTCGCGCCAGGATGCGGCGTGGCTGCGCGACATCGGCCGCTTCATCAAGGAAACCTCCACCGGCGACAAGGCCGAGCTGGCGTCCGTTCCCGAGAACGCGCCGGTATGGCAGATGGTGACCTCCACGCGCGACAACTGCCTGGGATCGGAATGCCCGCATTACAAGGAATGCTTTGTGATGCGCGCGCGCAAGGAAGCGCAGCAGGCCGACGTGGTGGTGGTCAACCATCACCTGTTCTTTGCCGACGTGGTGCTGCGCGACACCGGCATGGCGGAACTGCTGCCGGCCGCCAACACCGTGATCTTCGACGAAGCCCACCAGCTGCCCGAGACCGCCACGCTGTTCTTCGGCGAGACGCTGTCCACCAGCCAGCTGCTGGAAATCGCCCGCGATACCGTGGCCGAAGGCCTGTCGCACGCGCGCGATGCGGTGGACTGGGTTGCGCTGGCCGCGCCGCTGGAGCGCGCCGCGCGCGACCTGCGCCTGGCCTTCAGCAAGGACAATGCGCGGCTGGCGCTGGGCCAGATCGAGGCCGACCGCCGTATCGCCGAGCCTTTCAACGAAACGCTCGATGCGCTGGACGAAGCCCTGTCAGACTTCGTCGAGATGCTCGAAAGCCAGGCCGAGCGTGCCGAATCGCTGCAGCAATGCCACCGCCGCGCGCTGGAGCTGGCCAACAAGCTGGCCGCGTGGCGCGCCGATGCCGCGCCCGCGCCGGCACCGCAGCCGACCGAGGGCGACGGCGAAGCCGCGCCGGCGCTGCCTGCCGGCCCTGAAACCGTGCGCTGGGTCGAGGTGTTCTCGCATACTGTGCAGTTGCACCGCACGCCGCTGTCGATCGCGCCGATCTTCACGCGCCAGCGCGACGGCCAGCCGCGCGCCTGGGTTTTCACCTCGGCGACGCTGTCGGTGAAGGGGAATTTCACCCACTACGCGGCGCAGCTGGGGCTCGACAAGGACCGCTCGCTGACGCTGCCCAGCCCGTTCGATTACGCGAAGCAGGGGCTGCTCTACGTGCCGCGCGATATGCCGCAGCCGCAGTCGCCGCAGTTCACCGACGCGGTGGTGCAGGCGGCATTGCCGCTGATCGAGGCCGCCGGCGGACGCACCTTCCTGCTGTGCACCACGCTGCGCGCCGTGCAGCGTGCCTCGGACCTGCTTTATGACGCGTTTGCCGAGCGCGGCCTGAACCTGCCGCTGCTGGTGCAGGGCCAGGCCAGCCGCACCGAATTGCTGGACCGCTTCCGCGAGCTGGGCAACGCGGTGCTGGTCGGAAGCCAGAGCTTCTGGGAGGGCGTGGATGTGCGCGGCGAGGCGCTGTCGCTGGTGATCATCGACAAGCTGCCGTTCGCGCCGCCCGACGACCCGGTGCTGGCCGCGCGCATGGAAGTGCTGCAGAAGAAGGGCCTGAGCCCGTTTGCCGTGCACCAGCTGCCGCATGCGGTGATCACGCTCAAGCAGGGGGCAGGGCGGCTGATCCGCTCGGAATCGGACCGCGGCGTGCTGGCGATCTTCGATACGCGGCTGGTCGAGAAGCCCTATGGCCGTCAGATCTGGCAAAGCCTGCCGCCGTTCACGCGCACGCGTGAGGCGGCGACGGTGGTGCGGTTCCTGGAGTCGCTGCGCGGTCCTGGCAAGGAGGCCGCGGCAGCGGACTGATCGCACAGGTGCCGGAAAAAGAAAAACGGGACGTATCGGAGGATACGTCCCGTTTTTTTATGGCCTCTGGCCAGCCGGCGTCAGAACACTTCCCACCAGGACTTGTCCTTGCGGCGCGCGCCGTACTTGATGAAATCGCTGTCCGGGAAATTGCGCTCCATCACGCGTGCGGTGTCGTCGCGCAGGTCCTTCATTCCCATCGCGTCATATGAACGGACCATGATGTACAGCGCTTCTTCGTTGGCCGGAGCGCCGTCATAGTCCTTCAGCGCCTGCTGGGCGCGGTTGACGGCGGCGAGGTATGCGCCGCGCCGGTAGTAGTAGCGCGCGGCGTGCACTTCGTGCTGGGCCAGCGAGTTGACGATGTACTGCATGCGCAGCGTGGCGTCGGGGGTGTACTTGCTTTCCGGGTAGCGCGTGATCAGCGTATTGAACGCGTCATAGGCGGCGCGCGCGGCCTTGGGGTCGCGCTCGCTCAGGTCCTGGCCCGAGAAGCGGCCCAGCCAGCCCAGGTTGTCGTTGAAGTTGATCAGGCCCTTGAGGTAGTAGGCGTAATCGATATTGGGATGGTTCGGGTGCAGCTGGATGAAGCGGTCCACCGCGGCCAGGGCTGCTGCCGTTTCACCATCCTTGTAGTTTGCGTAGGCGGTATCGATCTGGGCCTGCTGTGCATAGCGCCCAAACGGATAGCGGCCTTCGAGCTTTTCATACAGCTTGACGGCACGCGTGTAGTCGCCGCCATCCAGCGCATCCTTGGCTTCCGAATATAATTTGTTGGCCGACCAGCCTGCGGTCTCGTCGGGTTGGTCCGCCAGCAGGCCGCATGCAGACAGCATGACGCAGCCGCCTGCGAGCAGAACCGCTCCAATTGTCGTGCGCCAGCGCGCGCGTTTCATGCTCTGCAATTGCATGGGCAATCGTATCCCGGATGAAGAAAAATAGCGTCAAGCATTATAGCCCAAGCCCCCAGCCCAACCCCGAAGCAGGAGCTGGCGTGGGAGGACTTCCACCAGAACGGGTGCGCGCAGCCGCGTCCGTGGCCGATTTCGAGGCCCATCCAGAGGAATTTGAAGACCTTGCCGAGGTGCCGCCCGGCGGCGCGGCGGCTGCCGAGCCGGCCGTGACCCTGTCGCTGGAGGTGGACAGCGCCTCGCATGGCGAGCGGCTCGATAAATTGCTCGCGCGTCACTTCAGCGAGTTTTCACGCAGCCGCCTGCAGCAGTGGATCGAAAGCGGCGCGGTGCGTGTCGACGGCCACGTGCGCCGTCCGCGCGACGCCGTGCAGATGGGCAACCGCATCGAAATCCAGCCGCAGGCCGCACCGGAATCGTCCGCTTTCTCGCCCGAGGACGTGCCGCTGGACGTGGTCTATGAAGACGACACCCTGCTGGTGATCAACAAGCCCGCCGGGCTGGTGGTGCATCCGGCTGCCGGTAACTGGAGCGGCACCGTGCTCAACGGGTTGCTGCACCGCGACCCCGGCGCAGCGTTGCTGCCGCGCGCGGGCATCGTGCACCGGCTCGACAAGGAAACCTCCGGCCTGATGGTGGTGGCGCGCTCGCTGACCGCGCAGACCGACCTGGTGCGCCAGCTGCAGGCGCGCACGGTCAAGCGCACCTATATCGCGCTGGTGTGGGGCCGCACCTATGACGAGGGCACCATCGACGCGCCCATCGGCCGCGACCCGCGCGAGCGCACGCGCATGGCGGTCGTGCATACCGCCAGCGGCAAGCCGTCGCGCACGCATTTCCGCACGCTGGCCACGGTGCCGCTGGGGCGGGGCTTCGTGTCGATGGTGATGTGCAAGCTGGAGACCGGCCGCACGCACCAGATCCGCGTGCATTTCGAGTCGATCGGCCACCCGCTGGTGGGCGACCCGGCCTACTTCCGCGCCACGCAGCGCGGGCAGCGCCCGGCGGTCCGCGCACCGCTGCCGGTGCCGTATGAGCGCCAGGCGCTGCATGCGTACCAGCTCGGCCTGGTGCATCCGGCCACCGGCAAGCGCATGTCGTGGACCGCGCAGCCGCCGCAAGACCTGCAGGCGCTGATCGATGCGCTGGATTTTGAAAGCGCGCAGGCCGACGAGGATGAAGAAGGCTGGGACGAAGTCTGGGAAGGCGGCGAGGCCCACTGGGAATACGCTGGTGATGACGAGGACGACGATGACGATGAGCGCAGCGCCTGATCGCGCCTGGCTGGTCCCTGACTGGCCCGCGCCGGCGCGTGTGCGCGCGTTGTCAACCACGCGCCAGGGCGGTGTCAGCAAGGGCCCGTACGGGCTTGCCGGCGGCGCCCCCGGCGGCCTGAACCTGGGCACCCACGTTGGCGACGACGCCGCCGACGTGGCGCGCAACCGCGCGCGGCTGGCCGCCTGCCTGCCGTCGATGCCGCAATGGCTGGAGCAGGTGCATGGCTGCGCGGTCGCCACGGTCGACCATGTGGCGGCCCCGGGCGCGCCCGTGCCCCAGGCCGACGCGAGCCTGGCGGTGGTACCCGGCCAAGTCTGCGCCGTGATGACGGCGGATTGCCTGCCGGTGCTGCTATGCGATGCGCAGGGGACGGTGGTGGGCGCCGCGCATGCGGGCTGGCGCGGCCTGTGCAGCGGCGTGATCGAAGCCACGCTGTCACGGATGCAGGCCGCTGCCGGTGCCGCGCGCTGGCTGGCATGGCTGGGCCCGGCCATCGGCCCCGATGCGTTCGAGGTGGGTGCCGAAGTGCGCGATGCCTTCCTGGCCCAGGCACGCGCCGATGAACAGGTCGCGGTTGCCGCAGCCTTCCGCCCTGGTGCCCCGGGCAAGTACCTTGCCGACATCTATGCGCTGGCGCGCACGCGCCTGGCGCGCGCCGGCTGTACCGAGGTCTACGGCGGCGACGCCTGCACCGTGGCCGACGCCGGTCGCTTCTACTCCTATCGGCGCGATGGCGTGACCGGCCGCATGGCCAGCCTGGTCTGGCTGGCGGACTGAGCCCGCCGCTGCCTCACTCGTCCTTGCCCCTGGCCGCCTGCGCGCGCTCGGCTTCAGCCTTGCGTCGGCGGCGGCCGGGCGTGCCCATGATGTAGAGCACCAGCGCCACCGGCGCCATGCCATACATCAGGAAGGTGGCAACGCCTGCCACCACGTTGTGCTCGGTGATCGCCATCATCAGCGCCACGTAGAGCCAGCCAATGGCCACGATGTACATCAAAAATTCATCCTTCTCGCCTATGCTCTGGGGCCTCGGCAGATGCGAGCGCTGCATACCGTCCGGTAGGTCGGGAAGCGTGCAGTGCCGAGGCGGATTCCCGCATTGACAGCGCGTGCGTTGCAAGGCAACAATGGACTCAAATGTCTCGGAATCGCTGACGATTCCCAGGTTTCTCCGGCAAGCATAGCGCATGGCGTCTCCATGCGAGAATGTCGCGCTTGCCGGATAAAAGGGGAGCCGCTATCGGAATGGACGCAAGCCACGGCCGCAGCAGGTGCGGTCGAGGGCTTCCAGCCAGTTCCAGGGCAGATGTGCCGGCAGACCCTCCCGCTTTGGGGGAGGCGCAAGCCGGGTCCATTCGGATAGCATCTCCCCATGCAAAGTGCCGGCCAGGGCAATGCCCGGAGCCGGTTCGAATAGTGACGGCAGAGAGACAATCAAATCATGGCGACCGGCAAAGGCGCGGCAGCTTCCACGCAGGAAGGCAAGTCCCAACCATTCAAGGTCACGCCGGGGCCATTCGATCCAGCCACATGGCTGGAATGGTCCCGCCAGTGGCAGGGCACTGAAGGCAACGGCCACGCGGCCGCGTCCGGCATTCCGGGCCTGGATGCGCTGGCAGGCGTCAAGATCGCGCCGGCGCAGCTGGGTGATATCCAGCAGCGCTACATGAAGGACTTCTCAGCGCTGTGGCAGGCCATGGCCGAGGGCAAGGCCGAGGCCACCGGTCCGCTGCACGACCGGCGCTTCGCCGGCGACGCATGGCGCACCAACCTCCCATATCGCTTCGCTGCCGCGTTCTACCTGCTCAATGCGCGCGCCTTGACCGAGCTGGCCGATGCCGTCGAGGCCGATGCCAAGACCCGCCAGCGCATCCGCTTCGCGATCTCGCAATGGGTCGATGCGATGTCGCCCGCCAACTTCCTTGCCACCAATCCCGAGGCGCAGCGCCTGCTGATCGAGTCGGGCGGCGAATCGCTGCGTGCCGGCGTGCGCAACATGATGGAAGACCTGACACGCGGCAAGATCTCGCAGACCGACGAGAGCGCGTTTGAGGTCGGCCGCAATGTCGCGGTGACCGAAGGCGCCGTGGTCTTCGAGAACGAGTACTTCCAGCTGTTGCAGTACAAGCCGCTGACCGACAAGGTGCACGCGCGCCCGCTGCTGATGGTGCCGCCGTGCATCAACAAGTACTACATCCTGGACCTGCAGCCGGAGAGCTCGCTGGTGCGCCATGTGGTGGAGCAGGGACATACGGTGTTTCTGGTGTCGTGGCGCAATCCGGACGCCAGCATGGCCGGCAGCACCTGGGACGACTACATCGAGCACGCGGCCATCCGCGCCATCGAAGTCGCGCGCGACATCAGCGGCCAGGACAAGATCAACGTGCTCGGCTTCTGCGTGGGCGGCACCATTGTCTCGACCGCGCTGGCGGTGCTGGCCGCGCGCGGCGAGCACCCGGCCGCCAGCGTCACGCTGCTGACCACGCTGCTGGACTTTGCCGACACGGGCATCCTCGACGTCTTTGTCGACGAGGGCCATGTGCAGTTGCGCGAGGCCACGCTGGGCGGCGGCGCCGGCGCGCCGTGCGCGCTGCTGCGCGGCCTTGAGCTGGCCAATACCTTCTCGTTCTTGCGCCCGAACGACCTGGTGTGGAACTACGTGGTCGACAACTACCTGAAGGGCAACACGCCGGTGCCGTTCGACCTGCTGTTCTGGAACGGCGACGCCACCAACCTGCCGGGGCCGTGGTACTGCTGGTACCTGCGCCACACCTACCTGCAGAACGAGCTCAAGGTACCGGGCAAGCTGACCGTGTGCGGCGTGCCGGTGGACCTGGCCAGCATCGACGTGCCGACCTATATCTACGGCTCGCGCGAAGACCATATCGTGCCGTGGACCGCGGCCTATGCCTCGACCGCGCTGCTGGCGAACAAGCTGCGCTTCGTGCTGGGTGCGTCGGGCCATATCGCCGGTGTGATCAACCCGCCGGCCAAGAACAAGCGCAGCCACTGGACTAACGATGCGCTGCCGGAGTCGCCGCAGCAATGGCTGGCCGGCGCCATCGAGCATCACGGCAGCTGGTGGCCGGACTGGACCGCATGGCTGGCCGGGCAGGCCGGCGCGAAACGCGCCGCGCCCGCCAACTATGGCAATGCGCGCTATCGCGCAATCGAACCCGCGCCTGGGCGATACGTCAAAGCCAAGGCATGACGCTTGCATGAGTGCCGGCGTGCGTCATGCACGGCGCCGGCAGGCCTGCAGGTTCCCTCCCGTTTCCATTGAAAGGACTACACAATGACTGACGTTGTCATCGTATCCGCCGCCCGCACCGCGGTCGGCAAGTTTGGCGGCTCGCTGGCCAAGATCCCGGCACCGGAACTGGGTGCCGTGGTCATCAAGGCCGCGCTGGAGCGCGCCGGCGTCAAGCCGGAGCAGGTGAGCGAAGTCATCATGGGCCAGGTGCTGACCGCCGGTTCGGGCCAGAACCCCGCACGCCAGGCCGCGATCAAGGCCGGCCTGCCGGCGATGGTGCCGGCCATGACCATCAACAAGGTGTGCGGCTCGGGCCTGAAGGCCGTGATGCTGGCCGCCAACGCGATCATGGCGGGCGACGCCGAGATCGTGGTGGCCGGCGGCCAGGAAAACATGAGCGCCGCCCCGCACGTGCTGCCGGGCTCGCGCGATGGTTTCCGCATGGGCGATGCCAAGCTGGTCGACACCATGATCGTCGACGGCCTGTGGGACGTGTACAACCAGTACCACATGGGCATCACCGCCGAGAACGTGGCCAAGGAATACGGCATCACACGCGAGGCGCAGGATGAGTTCGCCGTCGGCTCGCAGAACAAGGCCGAAGCCGCGCAGAAGGCCGGCAAGTTTGACGAAGAGATCGTCCCGGTGCTGATCCCGCAGCGCAAGGGCGACCCGGTGGCCTTCAAGACCGACGAGTTCGTGCGCCAGGGCGCCACGCTGGACAGCATGTCCGGCCTCAAGCCCGCCTTCGACAAGGCCGGCACGGTGACCGCGGCCAACGCCTCGGGCCTGAACGACGGCGCCGCCGCGGTGGTGGTGATGTCGGCGGCCAAGGCCAAGGAACTGGGCCTGACCCCGCTGGCCACGATCAAGAGCTATGCCAACGCCGGTGTCGATCCCAAGGTGATGGGCATGGGCCCGGTGCCGGCCTCCAAGCGCGCCCTGTCGCGCGCCGAGTGGACCCCGCAAGACCTGGACCTGATGGAGATCAACGAGGCCTTTGCCGCGCAGGCGCTGGCGGTGCACCAGCAGATGGGCTGGGACACCTCCAAGGTCAATGTGAACGGCGGCGCCATCGCCATCGGCCACCCGATCGGCGCGTCGGGCTGCCGTATCCTGGTGACGCTGCTGCACGAGATGAAGCGCCGTGACGCGAAGAAGGGCCTGGCCTCGCTGTGCATCGGCGGCGGCATGGGCGTGGCGCTGGCAGTCGAGCGCAAATAAGGAAGGGGTTTTCCGGGGCCGCGCGCGGTTGGCGCGGACCCGGCGACGATAACGAAGCCAATCAAGGAGTGGACATGACTCAGCGCATTGCGTATGTGACCGGCGGCATGGGTGGTATCGGAACCGCCATTTGCCAGCGGCTGGCCAAGGATGGCTTTCGTGTGGTGGCCGGTTGCGGCCCCAACTCGCCGCGCCGCGAAAAGTGGCTGGAGCAGCAGAAGGCCCTGGGCTTCGATTTCATTGCCTCGGAAGGCAATGTGGCTGACTGGGACTCGACCAAGACCGCATTCGACAAGGTCAAGTCCGAGGTCGGCGAGGTTGATGTGCTGATCAACAACGCCGGTATCACCCGCGACGTGGTGTTCCGCAAGATGACCCGCGCCGACTGGGATGCGGTGATCGACACCAACCTGACCTCGCTGTTCAACGTCACCAAGCAGGTGATCGACGGCATGGCCGACCGTGGCTGGGGCCGCATCGTCAACATCTCGTCGGTGAACGGGCAGAAGGGCCAGTTCGGCCAGACCAACTACTCCACCGCCAAGGCCGGCCTGCATGGCTTCACCATGGCACTGGCGCAGGAAGTGGCGACCAAGGGCGTGACCGTCAACACGGTCTCTCCGGGCTATATCGCCACCGACATGGTCAAGGCGATCCGCCAGGACGTGCTCGACAAGATCGTCGCGACGATCCCGGTCAAGCGCCTGGGCCTGCCGGAAGAGATCGCCTCGATCTGCGCCTGGTTGTCGTCGGAGGAGTCCGGTTTCTCGACCGGCGCCGACTTCTCGCTCAACGGCGGCCTGCATATGGGCTGACCTGCCGGCCTGGTTCAACCAGTCGGCAGCCGGCGCTGGCGCCCGCGTATTGCGGTGCAGCCAGCGCGGCGCACAAGGCGGCGGGCGTTTCGTTTCGCCGCCCGTTTCGCGGGCCGTCAAGGCCCGCGAATCGTTTCTGCCCGCGCGGCATTCCTCGCTTTTTGCGCCAATTCACCGGGTTTTCCTTAAGCCCCGTCGCTTTTCTTAGTGCCTTGTTGGGCATAGAATCAGGGCAGCGGCGCAGCCAGCACCATGTTCGTGCAGCGCGGCCCTCGCGGGGGCGAGGCTGCAGGCCGCCACGCGCAGCCATGCGCGAACGGGCCACCAGATGGCCGGCACGACAACAAGCAGATGGCGCGGGCGATACCGATTTGCGCACTGCACCCCATGCGGTGCAGCAGCGCGCAAACAGCGATGACACAAGGACAGAGCACCGATGGCCACGACCAAAAAAGGCGCAGAGCGACTGATCAAAAAGTATCCGAACCGTAGGCTCTACGACACCCAGACCAGCACCTACATCACCCTGGCCGACGTCAAGCAGCTGGTCATGGATTCAGAAGAATTCAAGGTCGTCGACGCCAAGTCTGGTGACGAACTGACCCGCAGCATCTTGCTGCAGATCATCCTGGAAGAAGAAACGGGCGGCGTGCCGATGTTCTCCAGCGCGATGCTGTCGCAGATCATCCGCTTCTACGGCCATGCCATGCAGGGCATGATGGGCACCTACCTGGAAAAGAACATCCAGGCCTTCATCGACATCCAGAACAAGCTGGCCGAGAACTCCAAGGGCCTGTATTCCGGCGAAACCTTCAGCCCCGACATGTGGTCGCAGTTCATGAACATGCAGGGCCCGATGATGCAGGGCATGATGAGCAACTACATCGAGCAGAGCAAGAACCTGTTCGTGCAGATGCAGGAGCAGATGCAAAGCCAGGCCAAAAATATGTTCGGGACGTTCCCGTTCAACCAGCCGGACAAGAAGTAAGACACTGGCAGCGGCGGGCGCTACACCCGCCGCATATCCCGCACGCTGGCTGGCACTCAGCCAGCGCTCGCATGCAGGCGGATGCCCAGCGCCCGCATCACCTTCCAGATCGTCCCGAACTCCGGATTGCCTTCGCCTGAGAGCGAGCGGTAGAGGCTTTCGCGCGAAAGGCCCGTTTCGCGGGCCAGTCGCGTCATGCCGCGCGCACGCGCCACCACCCCGAGTGCGTAGGCAATGAATCGATCGTCGTCGCCGGCCTCGGCCAGGCAGGCATCCAGGTAGGCGGCGATCTCCTGATCGTTCCTCAGATGCTCGGCGGAGTCCCAGGGGCGGGTTGGTTCCTTCATGGCTCACTCCAGATCAAGATTGGCCGCCAGACTGCGTGCTCTTTCGATATCAGCGTGCTGGGTCGACTTGTTGCCTCCGCAGAGCAGGATCACAATTACCTGGCCGCGTTGCTGAAAGTAGATGCGGTAGCCCGGGCCGTGGTCCACGCGCATTTCGCTGACTCCACCGCCAAGGGCTTTAGCGTCGCCGGGATTCCCGTTCAGTAAGCGGTCGACGCGGACCTGGATGCGAATCCTGGCGACGTGGTCGCGCAAGGCCGAATACCAGCGGTCGGAAATTTGGGTTGTCCGGATGCTGAGCATACCTTACCGTAGCCTGTGGGCTACGGTAAGAGAATCGCCGATCCCTGAAAACCGTGCTGATGCAAAGCAGGTAGAATGCGCGGTCTGCGTCCCCGGGCGCACGCAATCACGCAACTCTCTCCAGCGGCGGCTCAGTGTGGACTCGCCTTTTGTGCGCGAAAACCCATGCCCTCCGTTATCCAATATGCTCGTCCGCCCCTTAAGGCCCGGCTCTCTGCTTCGATGAAGGCTTCGCCATGAGCCGGCTGTTCCTGGCCCCCATGGAAGGGCTTGCCGACTACGTCTTGCGCGACGTGCTGACCGACACTGGCGGCTACGACGGCTGTGTGTCCGAGTTCGTCCGGGTGACCGGTTCGTTGCTTCCCGCCCGCGTCTACGAGCGCGAAACGCCCGAAATCCTCGCCGGCGGCTATACCCGCAGCGGCACGCCGATGGTGATCCAGTTGCTCGGCAGCGATCCGGAATGGCTGGCGCGCAATGCCGCCTATGCCGCGACCTTGTCGCCGCATGGCATCGACCTGAACTTCGGCTGCCCCGCCAAGGTCGTCAACCGGCATGGCGGCGGTGCCATGCTGCTGACGAATCCTGAGTTGTTGAACCGGATCGTCGCGTCCGTGCGCGCGGCGGTGCCGGCCCATATCGCCGTGACGGCAAAAATGCGGCTGGGCGTTTCCGATGCCTCGCTGGCCATTGATTGCGCCACGGCGCTGGCCGAAGGCGGCGCGGCTTCGCTCGTCGTGCATGCCCGGACGCGGGACCATGGCTACCGGCCGCCGGCCCACTGGGACTGGATCGCGCGCATTGCGGCGGCGGTGGACGTGCCGGTGATTGCCAACGGAGATGTCTGGACCGTCGCCGACTGGGAGCGTTGCCGGGCCGTCAGCGGTTGCGCCGACGTGATGATCGGGCGCGGCGCCGTGTCCGATCCTTTCCTGGCCTTGCGCATTCGCGGGCTGATGGACGGTTCGCCGTCGGACCAGGAGTGGCCGCTGGTGCTGCGCCAGATCGCCACCTACCTGAAAAAGCTGCATGCCCGTATCGCGTCGTGCCATGAGCATGGGCGCGTGAAACTGTGGCTCAGCTATCTCAAGCGGACCTGGCCACAGGCCGCCGAACTGCATGCGGCCATCCGGCGCATGCAGGACTCGCTGGAGATAGAGCGGGTCCTGGAAGGCCTGCCGGGAGCCGCGACCGCGCCGGAATGACGCAGCCTGGGCCACATGTATGGTGTCAGGCGCCGAGAATTCATGGCAAACGGTTAAAATGCGCGATTGGCTCACCGGCTGCCGGCCTTGTCCCCGCATATTCGCCGCGCCCGCCCCCACATTCGGATTGCACTGTGAAAAACCCTTCAGAATCAACGACCCAGAAAGACCATAGTCCGCGTGTGGGATTCGTTTCCCTTGGCTGCCCCAAGGCCCTGGTCGACTCCGAGCAGATCATCACCCAGCTGCGCGCCGAGGGCTATGCCATCAGCGGCACCTATGACGGCGCTGACCTGGTCGTGGTCAATACCTGCGGCTTTATCGACGAGGCCGTGCAGGAGAGCCTGGACGCCATCGGCGAGGCCCTGACCGAGAACGGCAAGGTCATCGTTACCGGCTGCCTGGGTGCGAAGAAGGATGCGGCGGGCCACGACATCGTGTCGTCGGTGCACCCCAAGGTGCTGGCCGTGACCGGCCCGCATGCGCTGGGCGAGGTGATGCAGGCGGTGCACACGCACCTGCCCAAGCCGCATGACCCGTTCACCGACCTGGTGCCGGCCGCCGGCATCAAGCTGACGCCCAAGCATTACGCCTACCTGAAGATTTCCGAGGGCTGCAACCACCGTTGCTCGTTCTGCATCATCCCGTCGATGCGCGGCGACCTGGTGTCGCGCCCGGTGGCCGAGGTCATGCTGGAGGCCGAGAACCTGTTCAAGGCCGGCGTCAAGGAGCTGCTGGTGATCTCGCAGGACACCAGTGCCTATGGCGTCGACGTCAAGTACCGCACCGGCTTCTGGAACGGCCGCCCGCTCAAGACCCGCATGACCGAGCTGGTGGCGGCGCTGGGCGAGCTGGCCGCGCAGTACGGTGCCTGGGTGCGCCTGCATTATGTCTACCCGTACCCGCACGTCGACGAGATCATCCCGCTGATGTCGCAGGGCCATGTGCTGCCGTACCTCGATGTGCCGCTGCAGCACGCGCACCCGGACGTGCTCAAGCGCATGAAGCGCCCGGCCAATGCCGAGAAGACCATGGACCGCATCCGCGCCTGGCGCGAGATCTGCCCTGAGCTGACCATCCGCAGCACCTTTATCGCCGGCTTCCCGGGCGAGACCGAGGCGGAGTTCCAGACCCTGCTCGACTTTATCGCCGAAGCCGAACTGGACCGCGTCGGCTGCTTCGCCTACTCGCCGGTGGAGGGCGCCACCGCCAATGACCTGCCGGGCGCGCTGCCCGACGAGGTGCGCGAGGAACGCCGCGCCCGCTTCATGGAAGTGGCCGAAGAGGTCTCGGCGCGCCGCCTGCAGCGCAAGGTCGGCCAGACCCTGCGCGTGCTGGTGGACGAGGTCAACCAGGATGGCGGCATCGGCCGTTCGTCCGCGGATGCGCCGGAAATCGACGGCCTCGTCTATATCGCGCCGCCGGAACGCCACGCCCAGCGCTATCGCGCCGGCGAGTTCGTCGACGTGAAGATCACCGGCGCCGATGGCCACGACCTGTGGGGCGCGGTCTGAAACGGGTTGATTAGGTAAAAGTACGCTCGTTCGATTTCGTCCGCGTCCCGCTATACTGTGCGGTGCAACATAACCTCATGGAGACAAAGTCATGACGCGTGAAGTGGTAGTGGTAAGCGGTGTCCGTACCGCGATCGGGACCTTTGGCGGCAGCCTGAAGGATGTGGCACCGGCGGAGCTGGGCGCACTGGTGGTGCGCGAGGCGCTGGCGCGCGCGCAGGTGTCGGGCGACGATGTCGGCCACGTGGTATTCGGCAACGTGATCCAGACCGAGCCGCGCGACATGTATCTGGGCCGCGTCGCGGCCGTCAACGGCGGGGTGACGATCAACGCCCCCGCGCTGACCGTGAACCGCCTGTGCGGCTCGGGCCTGCAGGCCATTGTCAGCGCCGCGCAGACCATCCTGCTGGGCGATACCGACGTCGCCATCGGCGGCGGCGCGGAAAGCATGAGCCGCGCACCGTACCTGGCGCCGGCAGCGCGCTGGGGCGCACGCATGGGCGACGCCGGCCTGGTCGACATGATGCTGGGTGCGCTGCACGATCCCTTCCATCGCATCCACATGGGCGTGACCGCCGAGAATGTCGCCAAGGAATACGACATCTCGCGCGCGCAGCAGGACGAGGCCGCGCTGGAATCGCACCGCCGCGCTTCGGCAGCGATCAAGGCCGGCTACTTCAAGGACCAGATCGTCCCGGTGGTGAGCAAGGGCCGCAAGGGCGACGTGACCTTCGACACCGACGAGCACGTGCGCCATGACGCCACCATCGACGACATGACCAAGCTCAGGCCGGTCTTCGTCAAGGAAAACGGCACGGTCACGGCCGGCAATGCCTCGGGCCTGAACGACGCCGCCGCCGCGGTGGTGATGATGGAGCGCGCCGAAGCCGAGCGCCGCGGCCTGAAGCCGCTGGCCCGCCTGGTGTCGTACGGCCATGCCGGCGTGGACCCGAAGGCCATGGGCATCGGCCCGGTGCCGGCGACGAAGATCGCGCTGGAGCGCGCCGGCCTGCAGGTGTCGGACCTGGACGTGATCGAAGCCAACGAAGCCTTTGCCGCACAGGCGTGCGCCGTGACCAAGGCGCTCGGTCTGGACCCGGCCAAGGTTAACCCGAACGGCTCGGGCATCTCGCTGGGCCACCCGATCGGCGCCACCGGTGCCCTGATCACGGTGAAGGCGCTGCATGAGCTGAACCGCGTGCAGGGCCGCTACGCGCTGGTGACGATGTGCATCGGCGGCGGGCAGGGCATTGCCGCCATCTTCGAGCGTATCTGAGGTTAGCCTTGCGCCTTGCTTCGCTGACGAAGAACCTCTGCGCGCTCGGCCTGGCCGCCGTGCTCGCGCTGGCGGGCACGGCGCAGGCAGCGCCGGCGACCGAGCTGTCGACCGGCCCGGTTAACACCGGGCCAGCCGGCGGCGAAGGCCTGGGCATCAACCAGGCCATTCGCGACGGCGAAGCCCGGCGCGGCGGCACCTCGCTTTCCACTGGCGCGCCAAAACCCCTGGCGCCGCGGCCGGAATATGCGTCGCTGCCGGTCTACGTCGGCAAGGTCGGCGACCAGCCGGTGCGGCTGCGCCTGGGCCCCAAGCCTGACGAGCGCGACAGCGTGCGTGGCGAATACGCCGGCCGTGGCGCCGGTGTGCGCCTGCTGGCAGGCGAGTGGGAGGACGGCGCCTTCCTGATGGAGGAGTCCGACGACGGCACCCGCGTATCGGGCAACTGGGAAGGCAGCATCGACGCCAGCGGCGCCGTGCGCGGCACCTGGACCGACGCGTTCAACCCGGCCATCGTGCTGCCGTTCTTTATCCGCCCTCTGGGCGTGCTGGTGATCCCCCCGTTCGACATGAGGCCCAACAGCGGCGTCACTTACGCGCCGCCGCCGCCGAAGTCCTCGATTTCCGGCTGGTAAGCCGCTTACTAGTGTCCGCCGTTGCCATCGCCGGTGGCGCGGCCGGCATTTGCTGGTAAGCTCGGAGGCTCATCGAGTCTCATTCCTGACCGTGCCACGCTTCTGCCCGGGCGATACCGCCGGGGCAGCGCGCCGTGTCCGGCCAGCAGCCAGCAAGGAAACCGCCGTGTCCGATTCGCCATCCGACAAGCCCGCGTCGCCCGCCCATTACCTGCAAACCGTTGCGGTCCAGCCCGAGCTGGAGATCGCGCCCGGCTTTGCCTCGTTCTCTCCCGCCACGCACCGCGGCTCCACCGTGGTGTTCCGCAACCTCGCCGAACTGCGCGCCCATGGCGACGGTGCCACCACCTACTGGCGCTATGGCCTGCACGCCACGCCCACCAGCGAGGCGCTGTGCCAGCACCTGGCGCTGCTGGAGGGCGCGCGCCACACGCTGCTGCAGCCGTCGGGGCTGGCGGCGATCTCGCTGGTCTACTTCGCGCTGCTCAAGAGCGGCGACGACGTGCTGGTGCCGCACAACGTCTACGGCCCCAACCGCGACCACGGCGAGTGGCTGGCACGCGAATTCGGCGTGACCGTGCGCTACTACGACCCGATGGACGCTGCTGCGATGGCGGCGATGATCCGGCCGAATACGCGCCTGATCTGGATGGAGTCGCCCGGTTCGGTGACCATGGAAGTGCCCGACAGCGACGCCATCGTCGCCGCGGCCAGGGCGCACGGCGTGCTGACCGCGATCGACAATACCTGGTCTGCCGGCATCTACTTCCGCCCGTTCGACAAGGGCATCGACATCTCGGTGCAGGCGCTGACCAAGTACCAGTCCGGCGGCAGCGACGTGCTGATGGGCGCGGTGCTGACCTGCGACGATGCGCTGCATGACCGCCTCAAGCGCACCCGCATGCTGATGGGCTGGGGTGTTTCCGCCGATGACTGCCACCTGGTGCTGCGCGGGCTGCCGAGCCTGCCGGTGCGCCTGGCCGCGCATGACCGTGCGGCCCGCGAAGTGGCGGAGTGGCTGCGCCAGCGGCCCGAGGTTGCGCGCGTGCTGCATCCTGCGCTGCCGGACTGCCCCGGCCACGCCAGCTGGCGGCGCGATTTCACCGGTGCCAGCGGGCTCTTTGCCATCATCCTGCGGGCACGCTATACACGCCAGCAGGTGGATGCCTTGGTCGAGGCGCTGCAGCTGTTTGCGATCGGCTGGTCCTGGGGCGGTGCCCACAGCCTGGCCGTGCCGTACCACGTGCAGGGCATGCGCCCGGCGGGCACCTGGCCGCCGGCCGGCTGGCAGGATGCCGGCGAACTGGTGCGGCTTTATATCGGCCTGGAAGACACGCGCGACCTGATCGCCGACCTGCGCCAGGCGCTGGAGGCTACGCTGGCCGCGTAAGCGGCCTCAGGCCGGCTGTCTCAGGGCGAGATTGAGCTGGTCGACGACCTCGGCCCAGTCGGCGTCGTCCAGCAGTTCGTCGCGCAGCAGCGTGGCCTGGGCGGGGGTCCAGAACGGTGCCTCGGCCAGCTCGACATCGTCGGGCAGCGGGGCGTGCGTGCCGATAAAGCTGCGGATGCTGGCTTCGTCGGAGGCCAGGCCGAGCTGGGCGAACAGTTCGGAAAACTGGTGGAAGGTCGATTCCATGGCGGTAGGCTCGATGTTGTTGGCCTGAGATAGTGTAGGGCAGGGGCCGGGCTGGTGCTGCCCAGGAAACAAAAACGGACGCTGCTGCGTCCGTTCTTGCGTGCGGGCGCCATGCGCTCAGGGCGTATCCGTGCTGGGCATCGCCTTGGCGCCCGCGGTGGGCCTGGCGGTCTGGGCGGCTTGGGCTGCCCGCGGCATCGCCCAGACCGACTCCGCCGGCCCACTGCGCGCGCGGCGCTGCGTGGCGCGGGCCAGGGCGACAAAGCCCGTGGCCAGCGCGATCGCGCCGATATCGAAGCCGGCGATGATCCAGTGCCCGCTGGGGATGCTGTGCAGCAGGTGGTCGCCGGTCAGGATCGCATTCGCCAGCGGCACCGTCAGCCACGCCAGCGCGGCGGCGTAGAGCAGTTCCACCGCGGCGCGCACCGGCGGGCGCAGCAGCGCCCAGGCACAGGCCAGGACAAACACCGTGAAATACGTGTAGCTCACCGCGCGCTCCGGCCACAGCAGCGCCGCCGGGAAGCACAGCGCCACGCCGATGCAGCAGCCGATGCACACGCCGACCGTGCCCTGCGCCAGCAGCCGGTGCACGCGAGGCTGCTCGGCCTGGCGCAGCTTGCGCCGTGACTCGATCCACAGCAGGTTGCCTGAATAGAACAGGAAGGCGCCGGCGAGCCCGGCCAGCAGGTAGACCAGCCGCACCGGCAGCTCGCCGAAAGTGCCGAAATGCAGTGCGTACAGCGCGCTGTAGAGCCCGTGGTTGCTGTCGCGCGTGCCGGCGGTCTGGTTGGCGGTCAGCTGGCCCGCGTTGGGCTCGCCGCTGGCGGCATGGATGCCGACCGAGCCCAGGTTGCCGAGTGCCTGCGTGCTGGTGCCGCGCACCTCCACCACGGCGTTGGCGTCGCCATAGCGCTGGAAGCGGAACGACTCGGGCGTGAATCGCTCGCCGCCGTGCTCGCGCGCGATCTGCATCAGCGTTGCCGTGGGCATGGTCGGCACCGCGCGGTTGGCCGCGGCCACTTCCGGCACGGCGGTGGTGGCGCGGGGCACCGCCTCGAACAGGCGGCCATCGAAGGTCAGTGTGTTGAACGCCATCATCAGCACCAGCGACAGGCAGAACAGCGCGCCGGTGATGGCAAAGACCAGGTGGAAAGGCAGGCTGAACAGGCCCAGCACATTGTGGGTGTCCATCCAGAAGCGCTTCAGGTTGCGCCCGGGGCGCACTGCAAACAGGTCCTTCTTCAGCCGTGGCAGGTGCAGCAGCACGCCCGATACCAGTGCCAGCCCGTACAGCACCGAGATCGCGCCCATGAAATAGATGCCGCCGACCGGGATCCCCAGCGAGTAGTGCAGGCTGTTCAGGAATGCCGACAGTTCGCCGATCACCTGGTCGCGCGAGGTGTCGCGCTGCATCGCGGCGCCGCCGGCCAGGCGGGCGTCGGTGGTCATCTGCCACTCGCCGGCCTGGTCCTGCCAGTAGGCCGCGATATTGGGCTCTCCCTCCGACGGCATGATCACGTATGAGCTGGCCGCGGCCTCGGGGTGGATCGCGACCAGCTTCTGCATGAAGCGGTCGACCGCGGCCGGGTCGGTACTGGCCTCGAACTGCGCATTGCCTTTCAGCCGCGACGGCGACTGCCAAACGTGCAGCTCATGGTGGAACACGGTGACCGCCCCGGCAAAGAAGGCGATAAACAGGGCCCAGCCGGCCATCAGGCCGACCCAGGTATGCAGCGTCTGGTACAGGCGCAGGGTTGCGGTTTTCATGATGGCGTTCTCAGGAGGCGGCCAGTGCCGTCGGCGCCAGCCTGGCCAGGCGCAGCAGCCAGAGCGCGCCGAAGCAGAGCAGGTTGGCGCCGCCCAGCCAGACCCAGGCAGTGCGGCTGGAACGGAACAGCAGGCTGGCGCTGATGATGGCCACCCACACCGGCAGGCAGGCCACCACGGCCGCGACGATGCCGGTTTCCCAGCCGCCCGGCAGCCACAGGATCAACAGCGTGCACAGCGCCACCGCCAGCGGCAGCCCGAGCAGCGCACCGGCAAGCCATTTGGTGCCCATTGCGGAGCGGTCTGCGCTCATGCCCGTTGCTCCCGTGCTGCCCGGCGCTTGCGCGCGGCATAGGTGGCGATAAAGGGCCATACCGACAGCGCGCAGGGCACGGTCACCAGGCTGGCGGCAATGGCTGCGGGCCAGCCATCGGTGTTGCTCCACAGCCAGGTGCTGACGACGACCAGGACCAGGCCCAGCCAGCCCAGCATACGCGGTTGCGTGACCCTGCCGGGCGGCAGCAGGACCTGGTTGGGCGCGGCCAGGTACAGGCACGCAGCCGCAGCCAGGCCAAGAAGGACGGCCAGAACTTGCATGGGGAAATGTCAGATAAACGAAACATTAATGGTAATGATTCGCATTTGAAGAGGCAAGCGCTAAGTAGACGTTGCGTCTCAGTGGGGATTCATCTGCACTTGGGGGAGGGACTTGCGCTGGCTGTGGCGACGAGTCGCAGGCGGCCCGCGCGGGTGGGGCCGGCCGGGCGCTTGCCGCCCGGCGCGCATTGCCGCGTTGTCTGCGGCCCGGGATCAGTGCGGGAACAGCGCCAGCAGGCCGTCCAGGCCGACGTGGTTGAACGCGACGCTGGCTTGCGTGCGCACCACCGGCTTGGCCCGGAATGCCACCGACAGGCCGGCCACGGCCATCATCTTCAGGTCGTTGGAGCCATCGCCCATGACGATGGCCTGGTCCGGCGTGGCTCCGATCCGGGCGCAGACTTCCTGCACGGTGCGGGCCTTGACGTCGGCGTTGACGATCTCGCCGACGACATTGCCGGTCAGCTTGCCGTCGACGATCTCCAGCGTATTGGCGCGGGTCACGTCGAGCTGGAGCCGTGCCTTGAGCTTCTCGGTGAAATGCACGAAGCCGCCCGACACCAGCAGCGTGCGCAGGCCCAGCGCCTGCACGGTCTGCAGCATGCGCTCGGCGCCCGGCGACAGCCGCAGGCGCTCTTCATAGACGCGGTCCAGCACGCTGGCGTCCAGGCCCTTGAGCAGGGCCACGCGGCGGCGCAGGCTTTCGTTGAAATCGGTGATCTCGCCGCGCATGGCGGCTTCGGTGATGGCCGAGACCTCGGCCTTGAGGCCGCAGAAATCTGCGATCTCGTCGATGCACTCGATCGTGATCAGGGTCGAGTCCATGTCCATCGCCACCAGGTGGAAGTCGGACAGCTTGCGCCCCGCGGGCACCACTGCCCAGTCGATCGCGCGCGGGCCGCAGAAATCGTCCAGCGCATCGCGCAGCGCCGGCGTCAGCGGCGCGCATTCCTCGGCGGCGGCGACGGTCTCGCTGCGCAGCACCAGTTCAGAGGCGCGGGCCAGGGTGCGGGCGGTGTCGAGGTCGGCTGGGGAAAGCGGGGCGGTGCTCTGGAGGATCAGGGGCATGGCGGATGAAGGTCGGGCGCTTGCCGCGCGGGGCTGCAACGCGGCAAAAGCGCTATTGTAGCCCCGCCGCAGCGCCCCGGGCGAGCCGCTCAGCGCTGCGCCATCACCATGTAGTCCACGGTCAGGCTGGACAGGGCGCGCACGCCGTTGATCAGCGCCGGCTCGTCCACATAGAACTCAGGCGAGTGGTTGGAAGGCGCCTTGGTCACATCCTGGCCCTTGGGCGTCACCCCGAGGTTGAAGAACAGGCCCGGGACCTTCTCCTGGTAGAACGAGAAGTCCTCCGACGCGGTCGCCTTGGGCGTGATCATCCAGTTGCCTTCGCCGGCCACGCGCTGCAGCGTGGGCGCCATCTTCTCGGTCAGGGCCGGCTGGTTGATGGTGGCGTTGTACAACTCCACCACGCGGAAGCTGGCCTCGGCGCCGGCGCTGGTGGCGATGGCCTCGGTGGTGCGCTTCATGCGGGCATGGATGTCCTTCTTCATGCCTTCGTCATAGGTGCGCACGGTGCCCATCATCTCGACCTTCTCCGGCACGATGTTCATGCGGTTGCCGCCGTGGATGGTGCCCACGGTAATCACCGACGGCTCCAGCATGGCGTTGACCTGGCGGCTCTGGATGGTCTGCAGGCCCATCACGATCTGCGACGCCACCACGATCGGGTCGATCCCGCCCCACGGCCGCGCGCCGTGGGTCTGGCGGCCCTTGACGTCGATCCAGAACTGGTCGGCCGCCGCCATCGAGGGGCCGCTGCGCCAGCCCAGCTTGCCCGATTCGATGCCGCTGCTCACGTGCAGGCCGAAGATCGCATCGACCTTGGGATTGTCCAGCACGCCCTCGGACACCATCTGCTTGGCGCCCCAGGTGTTGGAGCCATTCGGTTCGAAGTCGGCCGGGCTTTCCTCGGCCGGCTGGAAGATGAACTTGACCGTGCCGGGCAGCTGGTCCTTCATGCCGGCCAGCACCTCGGCGGTGGCCATCAAAATCGCCACGTGCGTGTCATGGCCGCAGGCGTGCATCACGTCCACTTCCTTGCCCAGGTACTGGCCCTTGGCCTTCGACGCGAACGGCACGTCCACGCGTTCCTTGACCGGCAGCGCATCCATGTCGGCGCGCAGCGCCACTACCGGGCCGGGCTTGCCGCCCTTGAGCACGCCGACCACGCCGGTCTTGGCCACGCCCGTCTTCACTTCCATGCCGAGCTTGCGCAGCTGGTCGGCCACGAGCTTGGCGGTGCGCGTCTCGTAGTTGCCCAGTTCCGGATGCTGGTGGATATCGCGGCGCCACGCGATGAGTTGTTTCTCGACGGCCTTGGCGCGGGTTTCGATCTGGGCGTGCAGGGTTTCGGCGCCTTGCGTCTGGGCCTGCGCGGTGTTGCAGAGCAGGCCGGTGGCGAGCGCCAGGGTGGCGAGCGCGAAGCGGGTGGTGGGACGGGATGCGGAATCACGGACAGCCATGCAAGGTCTCCTTCGTTGTTGTTGGTGTGATGCAGGCGGTGTGGCGGCGCGCGGCAAGTGCAAAGCGCCGGGAAAAGCGGATTGGTTGCTCCCCTCTCCCGCAAGCGGGAGAGGGGAGCAAAGCTCTGGCATGCCCGGCAGTCAGCTCACGCGCAAGCTGTCGACCACCTTGTGCAGGAACGCCTCGCAAGCAGCCAACTGCTCCAGCGCAACAAACTCATCCGGCTTGTGCGCCTGCTGGATATCGCCAGGCCCGCACACCACGGCCGGAATGCCGGCGCGCTGGAACAGGCCGGCCTCGGTGCCGTAGGCCACCTTGTTGGTGTCGCGGTCGGCGGTCAGCGCGCGCACCAGCTGCGTGATGGCTTCCTGTTCGGCCACGTCCAGCGACGGCGCGGCGGCGATCTTGCTCAGCGTCAGGCCGGCGTCGGCATGCTCGGCGCGCATCTTCGGCAGCAGCACGTCGTTGGCGTAGGCCTGGATGCGGGCGTAGATGGCTTCGGGATCCACGCCGGGCAGGTTGCGGAACTCGAACACGAACTCGCACAGTGCCGGGATGGTGTTCAGCGCGATGCCGCCCTGGATGGTGCCGGTCTGCGCGGTGGTGTAGGGCACGTCGAAGGCCTGGTCGTAGGGGCCGTTGGCCTTGAACTCATCGGCGATGTCGCGGATGAAGCAGATCAGGCGCGCGGCGTATTCGATCGCATTGACGCCGCGCGGCGTCAGCGACGAGTGCGCGGCCTGGCCCCTGACGCAGCAACGGTAGGCGTTGATGCCCTTGTGCGCCACGATCACGCGCATGCTGGTGGGTTCGCCGACGATGCAGCCGCCGGGCGTCACGCCGCGGTCGCGCAGTTCGGCCAGCAGGTAGGGCGCGCCCATGCAGCCGATCTCTTCGTCGAAGGACAGCGCGTAGTGGACCGGCTCGCGCAGCCTGGCCTGCAGGATGGCCGGCAGCAGCGACAGGCTGGTGCCGATAAAGCCTTTCATGTCGCAGGTGCCGCGGCCGTAGAGCTTGCCGTCGCGCACCACCGGCTTGAACGGGTCGGTGGTCCAGTCCTGGCCGTCCACCGGCACCACGTCGGTATGGCCGGAGAGCACGATGCCGCCGTTGGTATTGCCGTCGGCGGCGGGCACGGTGACGAACAGGTTGGCCTTGTCCTGCTGCGGGTTGTAGCTCAGATGCGGCTTCAGCCCCTTGGCCAGGAAATGGTCGCGCACCGACTCGATCAGGCCCAGGTTGGAGTTGCGGCTGGTGGTGTCGTACGCGACCAGCCGCTGGGTCCATTCAAGCGCGCTGCCGCGCGCGGCGGTTTCGGTGACGGGCTGACGGGAAGAAGCGGCTTGGGCGGGCATGGGGGCGTTATCGCTAACTTGTTAAGGAATCGATGCTACACCCGGCCGCGCGCCGCGTCCATGCAGGATACGCATGACCCCTACGCCAGTTGCCGCAACGTATGCTTGATGGTCTGCGCGCGGATCGCCACGTCCGGCATCTTGGCCTCGATGCGCAGCTTGTCCTGCCCGGCCAGCTTGATATGGCGGTTCTTCTGCACCAGGTCGATGATGCGCATCGCGTCGATCGGCGGGTTGGGCACGAACTGCACGCTGATGGTGGCCTCGCCCGCGTCGATCTTGCGCACGCCCAGCGGTGCCGCGGCGATGCGCAGCCGGTGGGTCTCGACCAGCGCCTGCGCCTGCGCCGGCAGTCGGCCGAAGCGGTCGATCAGCTCTTCCTGGATATCGTCCACGCGCTCGGCGGTCTCGCAGTTGGCCAGTCGCTTGTACAGCGACAGCCGCTCGTGCACGTCGGCGCAGTAGTCGTTGGGCAGCAGCGCCGGCGTGCCCAGGTTGATCTCGGTGGTCGCGGCCAGCGGCGCCATCAGGTCGGGTTCCTTGCCGGCCTTGAGCGCCTTGACCGCGGCGTTGAGCATGTCAGTGTAGAGCTGGAAGCCGATCTCGTGGATCTCGCCCGACTGCTTGTCGCCCAGCACCTCGCCCGCGCCGCGGATTTCCAGGTCATGCATGGCCAGGTAGAAGCCCGAGCCCAGTTCCTCCATCTGCTGGATCGCTTCGAGCCGGCGCTGCGCCTGCTTGGTCAGGCCCTCGACATCATGCACCAGCAGGTAGGCATAGGCCTGGTGGTGCGAGCGCCCGACCCGGCCGCGCAGCTGGTGCAGCTGCGCCAGGCCGAACTTGTCCGAGCGGTGGATCAGGATGGTGTTGGCGGTCGGCACGTCGATGCCGGTCTCGATGATGGTGGTGCACAGCAGGATGTTGTCGCGGCGCGCGACGAAGTCGCGCATCACGCGCTCCAGCTCGCGCTCATGCATCTGGCCGTGCGCGACGGCAATGCGCGCTTCGGGCACCAGCTCGGCCAGCCGCGCGCGCTTGTTCTCGATGGTCTCGACCTCGTTGTGCAGGAAGTAGACCTGGCCGCCGCGCTTGAGCTCGCGCAGGATGGCCTCGCGGATCACGCCGTCTTCCTCGCGCCGCACGAAGGTCTTGATCGCCAGCCGCTTCTGCGGCGCGGTCGCGATCACCGAGAAGTCGCGCAGGCCTTCCAGCGCCATGCCCAGCGTGCGCGGGATCGGCGTGGCGGTCAGGGTCAGCACGTCGACCTCGGCGCGCAGGGTCTTCAGCGCCTCCTTCTGGCGCACGCCGAAGCGGTGTTCCTCGTCGATGATGACCAGCCCCAGGCGCTCGAACCTGACCTGGTCGGACAGGATCTTGTGGGTGCCGATGACGATGTCGACGGTGCCTTCGTTGATCTGCCTGATGGCCGCGTCGATTTCCTTCTTGGTCTTGAAGCGCGACAGCTCGACGATGCGCACCGGCCATTCGGCGAAGCGGTCGGACAGCGTCTGGAAGTGCTGCTCGGCCAGCAGCGTGGTCGGCGCCAGCATCGCCACCTGCTTGCCGCCCAGCACCGCGACAAAGGCCGCGCGCAGCGCCACCTCGGTCTTGCCGAAGCCCACGTCGCCGCACACCAGCCGGTCCATCGGCTTGCCCGAGGTCATGTCGGCGATCACCGCGGCAATCGCGGCGGCCTGGTCCGGCGTTTCCTCGAAGCCGAAGCTTTCGGCGAAGGTCTCGTAGTCCTTGGGCGAGAGCGGGAAGGCAAAGCCCTCGCGCGCGGCGCGGCGCGCGTACAGGTTGAGCAGCTCGGCGGCGGTGTCGCGGATCTGCTGGGCTGCCTTGCGCTTGGCCTTGTCCCACTGGCCCGAGCCCAGGTGGTGCAGCGGCGCGGTATCGGGATCGGCGCCGGAATAGCGCGAGATTACATGCAACTGGTGCACCGGCACATACAGCTTGCTGCCCTTGTCGTAGTCCAGGTGCAGGAATTCCTCGTCGCCCTGGCCCATGTCGAGCGTGACCAGGCCCTGATAGCGGCCGATGCCGTGCTCGCTGTGCACCACCGGGTCGCCGATCTTCAACTCGGCCAGGTCGCGCACCATCGAGTCGACGGCGGAGGCCTGCTCCTGCTTGCGGCGGCCGGTGCGGCGCGCGGTGCCGGCGTACAGCTCGGCCTCGGTGACAAAGGCGATCTGCCCCTGCGGCAGCGCAAAGCCGCTCTGCAGCGGCGCCACCGCGATCGAGAAATGCGCTTCGCCGGCCAGGAACGCGGCAAAGTCGTCCACCGGCTGCGGGCGCAGGCCGCTTTCGGCAAAGAGCTGCAGCAGGGTCTCGCGCCGCCCGGCCGAGTCGGCGCACATCAGCACGCGGGTCTGCTGGTCGAGTAGCAGCGCTTCCAGGTTGACCAGCGGATCATCGGCGCGGCGGTTCACCGCGACGTCGGGCAGGATGGCCGAGAACGCGGCCTGGTCCGCGTTCGCTTCGGCCTGCAGCACCAGGCGCGCCATCGGCTTGGCGGCGACGAAGAACTGCTCCTCGGACAGGAACAGGTCCGCTGGCGGCAGCAGCGGGCGCTCGCGGTCGTGCCGCATGAAGTTGTAGCGCTGCGTGGTGTCGGCCCAGAAGCGGCGGATGGCCTCGTCGACATTGCCGGCGAACGCGAGCTGCGTATCGGCGGGCAGGTAGTCGAACACGGTCGCGCTCTGCTCGAAGAACAGCGGCAGGTAGTACTCGATGCCGGCCGACGGCACGCCGTTGCCGATGTCCTTGTAGATCGGCGACTTGGTTGGGTCGCCTTCGAACAGCTCGCGCCAGCGGCCGCGGAAGGCGGTGCGCGCGGCTTCGTCGAGCGGGAACTCGCGCCCGGGCAGCAGCCGCACCTCCTTGACCGGGTACAGGCTGCGCTGGGTGTCGGGGTCGAAGGCGCGGATGGTCTCGATCTCGTCGCCGAACAGGTCGATCCGGTACGGCAGCGCCGAGCCCATCGGGTACAGGTCGATCAGGCCGCCGCGCACGCTGTATTCGCCGGGGCGCATCACCGCGCTGACGTGCTCGTAGCCCGCCAGCGTGAACTGGGCCTTGAGCGCCGCTTCATCCAGCCGCTCGCCCTGCTTGAAGAAGAAGGTGTAGGCGGCCAGGAACGCGGGCGGCGCCAGCCGGTACAGCGCGGTGGTGGCCGGCACCAGCATCACGTCGCATTGCCCGGTCTGGATGTCGTGCAGCGTGGCCAGGCGCTCTGATACCAGGTCCTGGTGCGGCGAGAAGCTGTCGTAGGGCAGGGTTTCCCAGTCGGGCAGCAGGCGCACGCGCAGTTCGGGCGCGAACCAGGGGATTTCCTCGGCCAGGCGCTGGGCATCGACCGCGTGGGAGCAGACTACGGCCAGCATCGGCGCGCGCTCGCGGTGCTGCCGAGCGTACGCGGCCACAGCCAGCGCATCGGCCGAGCCGCGCAGGCCCGCCACGCTGTGGCGCAGCCCCGGCTTGACCAGCGGCAGGTTGACAAAGGGGAAGGCGGGCTTGGCGTCAGGCATGTCGGCAGCGGGGCGTTCAAAACGACGACACCCCGCCGGCATTGCGGGCGGGGGTCGGGGCAGGGGACCTCAACGGCCCGTGGCGCCTGCCGGGCACGCGTCAATGCGGAATGGCGCGGCATGGCGACGGGCAAGGGCCGTATTATAGAATGCGCACCGGTTGTCCCGCTGGCCATGCCGGCCAGCAGGCGCCCGCGCCTCTTTCACTCAACGCCGATCCTGTGCCCGCTCGCCGCTTTGCCCTGATTCCCTGTGCCGGTACCGGCAGCCGCGCCGGCGGCGCCGTTCCCAAGCAATACCAGACCGTGGCCGGCCGGCCGATGATCTGGTACGCGCTGGCGGCGTTCTCGGCGTGCGACGCCATCAACGCCACCGCGCTGGTGCTGGCGCCCGACGACATGCCGCTGGAATCGCGCTTCGGCGCGGCCGCCTTTGCCGGGCTGCGCTTCGATACCGCCTTTGTCGGCGGCGAGACCCGCCATGCCTCGGTGCTGGCCGGGCTGCACCACCTGGCGCAGCTGGGCGCGACCGACAGCGACTGGGTGCTGGTGCACGATGCCGCGCGCCCGGGCCTGACCCCGGCAATGATCCATGCGCTGGTGCGCGCGGTGGAAAGCGACGGCGACGACGACCCGGACGCCGCCATCGGCGGCATCCTGGCGGTGCCGGTGCCAGACACGCTCAAGCGCGCCCAGGACGACGCCCGTATCGGCGCCACGGTGCCGCGCGAGGGCCTGTGGCAGGCGCAGACGCCGCAGATGTTCCGCCTGGGCGTGCTGCGCCAGGCGCTGCAGGACGCCATGGCGGCCGGCGCGGTGGTGACCGACGAGGCCAGCGCGATCGAGCGTCTTGGGCTGCATCCGCGGCTGGTCAACGGCTCGCTGCGCAATTTCAAGGTGACCTACCCGGAGGACTTCGCACTGGCCGAAGTGCTGCTGGGCAACGATGGCAAAGGAGCCTGACCGCATGATGCCTTTCGATATCCGGGTGGGACAGGGCTATGACGTCCACGCGCTGGTGCCCGGCCGCAAGCTGATCCTGGGCGGGGTCGAGATTCCGCACGACCGCGGCCTGCTGGGCCATTCCGATGCGGATGCGCTGCTGCACGCGGTCACCGACGCGCTCTTCGGCGCGGCCGCGCTGGGCGATATCGGCCGCCATTTCCCCGACACCGACGCGCAGTTCGCCGGCGCCGACAGCCGCGTGCTGCTGCGCGAGGCCGCGCGCCGCGTGCGCGAGGCGGGCTATGAAATCGGCAATGTCGATGCCACCGTGATCGCGCAGGCGCCCAAGCTGGCGCCGCATATCGGGGCGATGGTGGCGAACCTGGCGGAGGACCTGGGGATTGCGCGCGGGCGTTGCAACGTCAAGGCCAAGACCAACGAGAAGCTGGGCTTCGAAGGGCGCCAGGAGGGCATCGTGGCGCAGGCCGCGGTGCTGCTCTGGCGCGCCTCGGTGGGCGACGCGCAGGACTGATCAGGGGCGCGCCGCGTCTGGCGCCGTGGCGTTTTCCGGCGGGATGGCGTAGGTATAGTCGATCAGGCGGGCCATTGCGCCGGTGCGCGCACCGGCTTCGGTGCGCTTGGTGAAGCCCATCTGCTGGCACAGCCGGATGGCCGATGCCATTTCCGGCATGGTGCGCACCACCAGCGTTGACGCGCCGATATCGCGCGCGCGCTGGATGCAGATCTGCATCAGCGTGCGGCCCAGGCCCAGGCCGCGCGCCTGCGGGCTGACCGACAGCAGCCGGGCTTCCGGCTGGGTCAGGGTGATGGTGCTGCCGTCCAGTGCCGGCAGCGTGGCGCCCGGATGGCAGAACAGCACGGCGCCCATGATGCCGTGATCGGTCTCCGCCACCCACCATTCCATATCCGGATGGCTGGTCGCCAGCACTGCCTGCATGCCGCGCTGGAACGACGCGCGGCAGTCTTCCATGATGGCCAGCTCATATTGCCCGTAGGCTTGTTGCGTGACGGCGGCGATGTCGCCCCAGTCATGCACCGCCGCGAGGCGGTAGTGGAAACGGGGGGAAGTCGGCGAAGGCAGGGTCATGGCAGCCTGAAAGTGCGTGTCCTGCCTGGATTGTAGGCTGATCGCCGCACCTGTGCAGCCCTGGCGCGGGGCGGTTGCAGGATGGGAACAGCCGGCAACTCCTGATGGGAAGCTGCCGGCTGCTGTGCTACGGCGCCCGTGGCAGGGCGCCGCGGAGGGCGCGGGGGCGCGCTGTGGCGGGGCTTATTACGCGGCGATCACGTTGGCGGCGGCCACGATCACGGCGGCAATGCGGCCGACATCGCGCAGTTGCTGCGCGGTCATGCCCTGTTCATTCTTCAGCAGCTGGTAGTGCGACTTCACGCAGAAGTGGCACTTGCCCACGATCGAGGCGGCCAGTGCGTACATCTCGAAACGGCGCTTGTCCACGCCGCCATGGGTGGCATAGGCGTTCATGCGCAGGCCGGCCGGCTGGCTGGCCAGGTCGGGATCGTCGGCCATTTCGACGTACGGGTACCAGGTGTTGTTCATGCCCATCAGCGCGGCCGCGGTCTGCGCGCCGTTGGTTTCCTCGGGCGACAGCACGCCGGCGTTGCGGATGGCATCCACCAGCACCTTGCTCTGCGCCGCAAATGCCGCCGCCAGTGCCACGCCGACCGCATCGTTGCCTTCCAGCGAAGAGCGCGCGATGGTGCCGTCCACGTTCAGGCGGATGTCCTTGGCGTAATCGGGGATGAGATTCTTAATCGTGCTGATGAATTCCATTTATTTCTCCTATCGATACGGGCCCAAAAAACCCGCGCAAGCGGGTTTTGATGCGGAGGGCAGCGCCCTCCGCGAATCGCCAAGGTGTGTCTGGCGACTGATAGCAAATTACAGCGTGGCGCCACCAACGGCACGGTTGCACGGGCACAGCTCGTCCGTTTGCAGGCCGTCCAGGATACGCAGGACTTCTTCCGGGTTGCGGCCCACGTTCAGGTTGTTCACCGACACATGCTGGATCACGTTGTCCGGGTCGACGATGAAGGTCGCGCGCAGGGCAACGCCGGCAGCGTGGTCACGCACGCCCAGCTGGTCGATCAGCGAACCGGTCACGTCGGCGAACTGCCACTGGTTCAGCTTGTTCAGGTCCTTGTGTTCGCGGCGCCATGCCAGCTTGACGAATTCGTTGTCGGTCGAGCCGCCCAGCACGATCGCGTCGCGGTCGGCGAAGTCGCCGTTCAGCTTGGCGAAGGCAACGATTTCGGTCGGGCAGACGAAGGTGAAGTCCTTCGGGTAGAAGTAGATGATCTTCCACTTGCCTTCGAACGACTTTTCGGTGATGTCTTCGAAAGCCGACTGGCCGTTCTCTTCGTGATTGTTGAAACCCGGCTTGACACCGACGACGTGGAAGGCTTCGAGCTTGTCACCAACGGTCTTCATAGACTATCTCCTGATACGGTTGCAATGAGAGCGGTGCTGCTGCCGCGCGGCTGGCGTGGGCCGGCTACGCGGCTTACCGCGACAAAACGTGATTATGCGTCATCACCAGGTGCCGGGCTAATTGATATTCTCAAAGAGCCCGATAGGCAAGCCATGTGACGCCTGGAGCGAATCCCGGCATGGGAAGCCGCGGCATCAGCCAGGCGGCTTCGATGCGGAAGGGCAAGTATGCCATGCGCGCTGGGCCCGCTTATGGCAAGTTGGTGACGATTGCGGCGAGTTCAACCAGCCGTGTTCAGGCCGGATGCATGACGGGCTCCACTCGTTGCGCCCGGAAGATCACCAGCGTGGCAACCAGTCCGCACAGCGCGGCGAACATCAGCCACAGCCCCGGCGCCGCCTTGTTGCCGGTGGCGTGGATCAGCCAGGTCGAGATTGCCGGGGTGAAGCCGCCGAACAGCGCCGTGGCCAGGCTGTAGGCCAGCGAGAAGCCGGTGGTGCGCACCGCGGGCGGCATGATCTCGGTCAGCGCCACCACCATGGCGCCGTTATAACTGCCGTACAGGAACGACAGCCACAGCTCCACCATCAGCAGCCGCGAGAACGACGGCTCGGCCACCAGCCATGACACGGCGGGGTACGCGGTCAGCAGCGTTGCCACGGTGAAGAACACCAGCAGTGGCTTGCGTCCGATGCGGTCCGACAGCGCGCCCATCAGCGGCAGCCAGATGAAGTTGGACAGGCCCACGCACATGGTGACGATCAGGTTGTCGGTGTCGTCCAGCTTCAGCACGGTCTTGCCGAAGGTCGGCGTGTATGCGGTGATCATGTAGAACGACACCGTGGTCATCACCACCATCATGCAGCCGGCCAGGATGATGCGCCAGTTGTCCAGCATCGAGCGGTAGATCTCGTCGATGGCGGGGCGGTGCTTGCGCGCCTTGAAGGCCTCGGTCTCTTCCAGCGAACGGCGGATCAGGAACAGGAACGGCACGATCAGGCAGCCCACCAGGAAGGGAATGCGCCAGCCCCATTCATCCATTTGCGCCGGAGCCAGCGTGGCGTGCAGGATCACGCCCAGCAGGCCGGCGAAGATCACCGCCACCTGCTGGCTGCCCGATTGCCACGCGACATAGAAGCCCTTGCGGCCAGGCCTGGCGATTTCCGACAGGTAGACCGAGACGCCGCCCAGCTCAACACCCGCGGAGAAGCCCTGCAGCAGGCGCCCGGCCAATACCAGCAGCGGCGCGGCCACGCCAATGGTGGCGTAGCCCGGCACGCAGGCAATCAGCAACGTGCCCATGGCCATCAGCGCCAGCGTCATGATCAGGCCCTTGCGGCGGCCATGGCGGTCGATGTAGGCGCCCAGCACGATCGCACCCAGCGGCCGCATCAGGAAGCCCGCTCCAAAGGTGGCGAGCGAAAGCATCAGCGAGGCGAACTCGTTGCCGCTGGGAAAGAAGGTCCTGGCGATGGCGGCCGCGTAGAAGCCGTACACCATGAAGTCATACATTTCCAGGAAGTTGCCGCTGACGACGCGGAACACGGTGCGGAACCCGTGCTGCCCGGCGGGGGTAGCTGCGGAGGTATCTGACATGGCTGTCTCTCAGGCACCGCCGGCGGTCCCGGCGGCATGATGGTTCGGAGAAGTCAGCCAGGCGTGCGCGGGTCACGCCGTGTGGGAAGGATTTCGCCGCGCGCCTGATGACGGGCGCCAGTGTGCGCCGCGACCCTGTCATTGCCCTGACGAATGCCTTTCAGAAGGCTATCAAATGCTGTCGAAAACCTGTCAATGCGCCGCGGATGGCGCTCAGGCCGCGCTCAGCTGACGCTCAGGCGCGCCGGAAGCAGGCGCTGACCACCAGCCCCGTGGCCGGGGCGGGGCGGTTGGCCAGCAGCAGCCGGCCGCCGTTGCGCTGCATGATGCGGTTGACGATGGACATGCCCAGCCCGGCGCCCTTGGCCTCGCTGCGCGCGGCGTCGAGCCGGTAGAAGGGCCGCGTCAGCAGCGACAGCTGGCCGTCGGGCACGCCGTTGCCGTGGTCGGCCACGGTCAGCACGGCTTCCTTGTCGTCCACGCGCGTCGAGATCTCGACCACGGCCATGCCGCTTTGCTCGTCCTTGGCATAGCGGCGCGCGTTCTCGACCAGGTTGTCCAGGATGCGCTGCACTTCCATGCGGTTGGCCACGGCCATCACCGGCTCATTGGCGCGCACGTGCACGCGCACGTCGTCGTGCGCGGCGTAGACGCCCACGGCATCGTGCACCAGCGCCGACAGGTCAACCGGTTCCACGGTTTCCAGCGGCGGGCGCGCGTAGTTGAGGAACTGTCCGATGATAGCGTCCATCTGCTCGATGTCGGCGATCATGGCGTCGCGCGTGGGGGTGTCCATCGGCGACATCTCGGTTTCCAGGCGCAGGCGCGTCAGCGGCGTGCGCAGGTCGTGCGAGATGCCGGCCAGCATCACCACGCGGTCGTCGTCGAGCTGGCGCAGGTCGCGCACCATCTGATTGAAGCTGTGGTTGGCCAGCGCCACCTCACTGGCGCCGTGCTCGGGCAGCGGCGGCGGGTCGCCGCCGGCGCCGATCGCGCGGGCGGCGTTGGCCAGCCGCTTGAGCGGGTAGTTGACGCGCGCGGTGATAAAGGCCGCGCCGATGATCGACAGCAGCAGCGCGGCAATACTCCACCACAGCCACTGGATGCCGGGCACGCGCTCGAAGCGCTCGGGGCTGATCGCCACCCAGTAGTCGTCGCCCTCGATCTCGAAGCTGACCCACACGCCGGGAATGTCGTTGACGGTGGTGGCCAGCACCGTGTCCTCGCCCAGGCGGCTGCGGATCTCCTGCTGCACCAGGGTGGTCAGGAACGGGTTGGCGGTGGGCGCGGCGAAGTCGTCGTCCTTCTCGCGCGGATAGACCTTGATGCCTTCGTTCTGCACCAGGTCGAGCAGCAGGAAGCGCCGCCGCGCGGGGTCGGAATAGAGCAGCGCGGCGCGCGTGAGCTTGACCACGCTGACCACCTGCATGGCGATCTGCTGCGCGCGCGGGGCGCGTTCGAACAGCCGGTAGCTCTGGAACCAGATGCCCAGCGAAATCGCCAGCAGCAGGGCGATAAGCATGAAGGTTCGCCAGAACAGCGAACCAAAGAACCGCGTTGCGGTTCTGCCGATAACGGTCGCCACGATGGGAACAGCGGCCGTAATCGGTTACTTCACGCCATCGGGGATGAAGACGTAGCCCAGGCCCCACACCGTCTGGATAAAACGGGGGTTGCTCGGGTCCGGCTCGATCAGCTTGCGCAGGCGCGAGATCTGCACGTCCAGGCTGCGGTCGAAGACTTCATATTCACGGCCGCGCGCCATTTCCATCAGCTTCTCGCGCGACAGCGGCTGGCGCGGATGGCGGGCGAACACCTTGAGGACCGAGAACTCGCCGGTGGTCAGCGTGATTTCCTCGTCGTTCTTGGTCAGCGTGCGCGTGGCCAGGTTCAGCACGAAGTCGCCGAAGGCGAAGGTCTCGGGCGTTTCCGACGGGGCGCCGGGCACTTCGGCCGGGCCCTTGCGGCGCAGCACCGCGTGGATGCGCGCAATCAGTTCGCGCGGGTTGAAGGGTTTGGGCAGGTAGTCGTCGGCGCCCATCTCCAGGCCGACGATGCGGTCCACGTCCTCGCCCTTGGCGGTGAGCATGATGATCGGGGTCTGGTCATTGGCCCCGCGCAGCCGGCGGCAGATCGACAGGCCGTCTTCACCCGGCATCATCAGGTCCAGCACCAGCAGGTCGAAACGCTCGCGCAGCCAGAGCTTGTTCATCGCGGTGGCGTTTTCCGCCACCAACACGGTGAAACCCTGTTCGCCCAGATAGCGGCGCAGCAAATCGCGCAGACGCGGGTCATCGTCGACGACAAGAATCTTGTGGCTGGTATTTTCCATGGCGGTATCTTAGCGACTATCGCTTTCGCTCAAAATGGCTTAACAAAACGTTACATACTTTACCCCGTGGTATGGCAGTGTGCACCAATCGTGCGATTACACTGCGCAATCCGTCTTTTTGGGCGCCATGCGCGGCAGATTTCCACGCATTTGCACCAGACGAGCCACTGCCTCGCCCAGCCTGCCTCGCCCGCGCTGGCGCGATGCTTGCAGAGGGTGCGGCGCCGGACGGGGTACCGGAATTCCCGGCTTCAGGGCAGTCCGTCCAGTCTGTCCAAAGACTGCTTTTTCCCGAAGCCAAAGATCGCCATTATCAATGAAAGTGAACCGAACCCGGCACGGGCATCCGCAGCATGGTATCGCCGGCGCCTGCCTTGCGCTGGCGCTGGCCGTGCTGGCGCTGTGCATTCCGGCCGGGACGGTGCAGGCGCAATCGGCCGGCATGGCCAACCTGCTCAAGCGCCACCCGTCGACCCAGGCCAGCGATCCCGGCAACAGCCAGCGCGAGGCGCGGGCCCGTGCCGAGCGCCATCGCGCCGAGCAGCGCGACGCCGAGCGCCGGCGCGGTGACGAACGCGGCGGCTCGCGCCTGTCGCCGGACGAGCGCCGCAAGCTGCGCAAGAACCTTTACGACTTCGGGCGCGATATCTACCAGGGCGGCTGATCCGTTCTTATCGTGCCGCGCCCTCCATGGTACGCCACTGTGGCGCTTAGCCGCGCGGCTGGAAGTGCCGCAGGAAATCCACGAAGACCTCCGCCGCCAGCTGGGCATCCTCCGCCGTGATGGTTTCCAGCGGGTTGTGGCTGATGCCGCCGTTGCCGCAACGCACGAACAGCATGGCCACGTCGGTGATGCGCTGCATCATCATGGCGTCGTGGCCGGCGCCGGAGGGCAGCTCGAAGGCCTGCAGCCCGCGCTTCTTCAGCACCGCCCCGAACTGGTCCATCAGCCAGCGCGCGCACGGCGCGTTGTTGACCGGCGGCACGCGCTCCACCTGGGCGGCCAGCCCGCGCCGTTCCGCGATCTGGCCGATGCCGGCCACGATGTCGGCGATGGCGGCCTCGCGGATGCTATCCTCGCCGGCGCGAATATCCATCGAGAAGGTGCAGGCCGCCGGGATGACATTGCTCGACCCGTTGGGCACCTGCAGCTGACCCACCGTACCGACCAGCGTCGGCGCCGCCGTGCAGCGCTGCTCCACCAGCAGGATCATCTCCGCCGCGCCCGCGGCGGCGTCGCGGCGCATGCCCATCGGCGTGGTGCCGGCGTGGCTGGCCAGGCCTTCGACCCGCACCGCAAAGCGGCTGCTGCCCGCGATCTGGGTGACCACGCCCAGCGGCAGGCCGTGGTGCAGCAGCACCGGGCCCTGCTCGATATGCACTTCGACAAAGCCCAGCAGCGACGCCGGATCGACCGCGGCGGCGCGCAGGGCCTGCAGATCGCCCGCGCCGGGCAGGTCCGATGCCGCCAGCGCCTCGCGCAGCGTGATGCCGTCCGCGTCCTGGCGCTCCAGCAGGGTGGGATCGAAGCGGCCCGCCAACACGCTGCTGGCCAGGAAGCTGGTCTTGAAGCGCAGGCCTTCCTCTTCGGCGAACCCCACCACTTCAAAGTGATAGGGCAGGCGGATGCCGGCCTGGTTGAGCGCGCCGACCACGGCGATCGGCAGCACGATGCCAAGCCGTCCGTCATAGCGCCCGCCATTGCGCACGGTGTCGAAGTGCGAGCCGGTCATCAGCACGCGCGCGTCGGGCACGGCCGGGTCGGCCGCATAGCGGCCGATGACGTTGCCGATGGCGTCGATCCGCACCTGCATGCCGGCCGCCTCCATCCACTGCGCAAGCCGGGCCTGCGCGGCGCGGTGGGCCGGGGTCAGGTAGGCGCAGGTGAGGCCGCCTTCCATGTCGGAGAAACTGGCGAGCTGGTCGGCGTGGGCAAGGATGGTGTCGCCGAGGGAGGCGGATGTCTGCGTCATGGCGGTACGGCTTGGCGGGTCGGACAGAAAAGAGAGCAGGACGCTAGCTGTTGCGCACCCAGGTCTTCCAGGCAATCCACAGCTTGCGCAGCGGGGTCAGCGCGATGCGCTGGTTCAGCACCTGGAACTGGCTGGCTTCCAGTTCGTCGAGCAGCGCGTGGTAGATCGCGCCCATCAGCAGGCCGGCACGCTGGGCGCGGCGGTCCTGCTTCGGCAGCAGCGCCAGTGCCTCATGGTACAGCGCGCGGGCACGGCCGGCGTGGTACTGCATCAGCGCGACAAAGCGCTCGGAATGCTGACCCTTCAGGATCTCGGATGCAGGCACCTGGAACTGCTGCAGGGTATTGACCGGCAGGTAGATGCGCCCGCGCCGCGCGTCCTCGCCGACGTCGCGCAGGATATTGACCAGTTGCAGCGACTGGCCAAGCCTCTCGGCAAACACCAGCGTCTGCGGGTCGGTATAGCCGAACAGCCGCGCGCTGAGCGTGCCGACCACGCCGGCCACGCAATGGCAGTAGCGGGCCAGCCCGGGCTCGTCCAGGTAGCGGGTCTGGGTCAGGTCCATTTCCATGCCTTCCAGCACTTCGGACATCTCGCCCTGGGGCAGGCCGGCGCTGCGCACATGCGGCTGCAGGGCCTTGGTGGTCGGGTGGGTCGGCTCGCCCTCGAACAGGCGGCGCAGTTCGGCGCGCCACCAGTCCAGCTGCTGGTGGGCCAGGCCTGCGTCATGGCTGTCGTCGACCACGTCGTCGACTTCGCGGCACCAGGCGTACAGCGCGGTGATGGCGCGGCGGCGCTCGGCCGGCAGGAACAGGAAGCTGTAATAGAAGCTCGAGCCGCTCTGGGCGACTTTCTCTTGGCAATACTGATCGGGCGTCACGCCGGTCTCGGGTCGAAGATGTGGGGGGAAGCGCCAGCGGCGCGGCGGATTGTAGCATCGCGCCGGGCAGGGTATGGTCGCGCATGCCGAAGCCTGTCGGCGCAGTTCACCAGCCCGGAACGGCAACTGAGTCTTCATTCCAGCGGTTTCGTCGCCTGCCGTTTGACGCACCCGGGGGTCGTCGTTATATTACTGACCGGAAAGTTATTTATTGCCGATGCCGGCTGCGCGCGGCCATTCCGCGCGCCCCGACGACTTCCCGGGCGCAGGGGATTTGCGGTCACCGGCCAGTCTTGTCAGTTGTTCCATCCGACTCGTTGCCTACCGATGCCAGTGCTTTGCCAAGTGCCGGAAGTTGCGGCTGCAGATTCTCCTGTTGTTACGATGCCGCCGCGCCACCTCGGTCGAGGCGTGACCGTAGCCGCACTTTTGATGGCCAGCCTGCTGGCCCTGACCGGCTGCGGCAAGAAGGCCGAGCCGGCGCCGGAGGTGCGCCCGGTGCGCCTGATGCAGCTGAGCCCGCACAACGGCAAGACCGCCTTCGAGTTCTCCGGCGACGTGCGCCCGCGCGTGGAGTCGCGGCTGGGCTTCCGCGTCGGGGGCAAGATCGCCGCCAGGCTGGTGGATGTGGGCGCGGTGGTCAGCAAGGGCCAGCCGCTGGCGCGCCTGGATCCCACCGACCTGTCGCTGGCCGAGGCCGGCTCACGCGCCCAGTTCGAGGCCGCGAAGACTGACCGCGACCTGGCCGCCGCCGACCTGAAGCGCTACAACGACCTGTTCGCCAAGGGCTTCATCAGCGCTGCCGAGCAGCACCGGCGCCAGGCCAACTATGACGCCGCCGAATCGCGGCTGCGCCAGGCCCAGGCCGGGCTGCGCAGCCAGTCCAACCAGACCGGCTACTCGGTCCTGCATGCCGATGCCGACGGCGTGGTCACGGCGATCGATGCCGAGGTGGGCCAGGTGGTGACGCCCGGCCAGCCGGTGGTGCGCGTGGCGCAGACGGCAGAGAAGGAAGTCGCGATCGGCCTGCCCGAAGACCAGGTCGACCTGCTGCGCGGCATTACCGACGTGACCATCCATACCTGGGCCGAGCCGCAGCGCACGCTGCCTGGCCGCGTGCGCGAGATTGCCGCGGCGGCCGACCCGGTCACCCGCACCTATGCCACCCGCGTGACGGTGCCGAACCCGCCCGCCGACCTCAAGCTCGGCATGACCGCGGTGGTGACCTTCATGCGCAGCGGCGCCACCGCGGCCATCCGGGTGCCGCTGACCGCGCTGCTGCAGGAGCAGGGCCGCAACCAGGTCTGGATCTATGACGCCGCCGCCGGCACGGTCAAGCCGGTGCCGGTGACGCTGGGCGAGGCCATCGGCAACGAGGTGGAGGTGCGCCAGGGCCTGGCCCCGGGCCAGACCATCGTCACCGCCGGGGTGCACCTGTTGCGCGCGGGCCAGAAGGTGCGCCCGCTGCAGACGGTTGCGCCTGCGGGAGGGCCTGCATCGGCCCCGGCATCGGCACCGGCCGCCACCCCGAAACAGGGGTGAGCGGATGGATCATTCCCGCTTCAACCTGTCGCGCTGGGCACTCGAGCACCAGCCGCTGACCCGCTACCTGCTGGTGGTGCTGCTGCTTGGCGGCATGCTGGCATTCTTCCAGCTGGGCCAGGACGAGGATCCGCCCTTTACCTTCCGCGTGATGGTGGTGCAGGCCTTCTGGCCCGGCGCCACCGCCGAGCAGATCGCCGTCCAGGTGACGGACAAGATCGAGCGCCAGCTGCAGGAAGTGCCCTATGCGGACAAGATCCGCAGCTTCTCCAAGCCGGGCGAGACCACGGTGATCTTCCAGCTCAAGGACACCTCGCCGGCAAAGGAGACCGCGCAGGTCTGGTACACCGCGCGCAAGAAGATCGGCGATATCCAGCAGACGCTGCCCGCGGGCGTGCGCGGGCCGTTCTTCAATGATGAGTTTGGCGACGTGTACGGCACCATCTACGCGCTCTCGGCCGACGGCTTCAACTACAAGGAGCTGCGCGAGTACGCCGACCTGGTGCGCCAGGAACTGCTGCGCGTGCCGTCGGTGGCCAAGGTGTCGCTGATCGGCCTGCAGGACGAGAAGGTCTTCATCGAGTTCAACCAGGCGCGCTTCGCCCAGCTGGGGCTGGATATCAACGCCATCGCCGACCAGATCTCGCAGCAGAACAACCTGACCGGCAGCGGCGTGCTGGTCACCCCGACCGACAACCTGCAGGTGCGCCTGTCCGGCCAGTTCGCCAGCGTGGAGGACCTGGAGAACCTGGTGCTGCGCGGGCCCAACGGCATCGCCAATATCCGCCTGGGCGACATCGCGCACGTCTACCGCGGCTATGTCGACCCGACCCAGACGCGCATGCGCTTCAACGGCAAGGACGTGATCGGGCTGGGCATTTCGATGCAGAAGGGCGGCGACATCATCGAACTGGGCAAGAACCTGCGCGCCGCGTTCGACCGGCTGCGCACGCAGTTGCCGGTGGGAATCGAGATGGACCAGGTGCAGGACCAGCCGAAGGCGGTCCAGCGTTCGGTGGGCGAGTTCGTGCACGTGCTGATCGAGGCGGTGGTGATCGTGCTGGCGGTCAGTTTCGTCTCGCTGGGGCTGCACACCAAACCGCTGCGGCTGGACGCGCGCCCGGGCCTGGTGGTGGCGCTGACGATCCCGCTGGTGCTGGCGGTGACCTTCCTGTTCATGAATATCTTCGGCATCGGGCTGCACAAGATATCGCTCGGCGCGCTGATCGTGGCGCTTGGGCTGCTGGTGGACGACGCCATCATTGCGGTCGAGATGATGGTGCGCAAGCTGGAAGAGGGCTTTTCCAAGATGGAGGCGGCCACCTTCGCCTATACCTCCACCGCGATGCCGATGCTGACCGGCACGCTGATCACCGCGGCCGGCTTCCTGCCGGTGGGCCTGGCGCGCTCGACGGTGGGCGAATACACCTTCGCGATCTTTGCGGTGACGGCGCTGGCGCTGGTGCTGTCGTGGCTGGCCGCGGTCTATTTCACGCCCTACCTGGGCTACCTGCTGCTCAAGACCCGCGGCCCCGGCGCGGGCGAGGCCCACGAGGTCTTCGACACGCCGTTCTATGCGCGCTTCCGCCGGCTGGTGGACTGGTGCGTGAGCTGGCGCAAGGTGGTGATCGCGATCACGCTGGTGGCCTTCGGGCTGGGCATCTACGCCTTCAAGTTTGTCGAGAAGCAGTTCTTCCCGGATTCCAGCCGCCCCGAGCTGATGGTGGAGCTGTGGATGCCCGAGGGCACCAGCTTCGCCCAGATGGAAACCGAGGCCAAGCGCTTCGAGCAGCTGGTCGGCAAGGACAAGGAAGTCGAGAGCCTGACCACCTTCGTCGGCACCGGCGCGCCGCGCTTCTACCTGCCGCTGGACCAGATCTTCCCGCAGACCAATGTGGCGCAGGTGATCGTGATGCCGGTCAGCACCGAGGTGCGCGATGCGCTGCGCCGCCGCATCATCAAGCTGATGGATGCCGAATTCCCGTACCTGCGAGGCCGCGTCAAGCTGTTGCCCAACGGGCCTCCGGTGGCCTATCCTGTGCAGTTCCGCGTGATCGGGCCGGACGCAGCCGGGGTACGCCAGCTGGCCGACCAGGTCAAGGCCGAGATGCGCGCCAACCCCAATACCGTCGGGGTCAACGACAACTGGAATGAGAACGTCAAGATGCTGCGCCTGGAGATCGACCAGGACAAGGCGCGCGCACTGGGCGTGACCACCAATGCCATCGCCCGCGTCACGCAGACCGTGCTCAGCGGCGTGCCGGTGGGCCAGTACCGCGACGGCGACAAGCTGATCGACATCCTGATGCGCACCCCGCGCAATGAGCGCGATGCGATCTCGGACCTGAACAACATGCTGGTGCCGACCAACACCGGGCGCATGGTGCCGCTGACGCAGGTGGCGCGCGTGACGCTGCGCTCGGAGCCGGGCGTGGTGTGGCGCGAGAACCGCGACTTCGGCGTGACCGTGCAGGCCGATGTGGTCGACGGCATCCAGGGCCCGACGGTGACCGCGCAGATCAACCCGAAGCTGGACCAGCTGCGCGCGCAGCTGCCGCCGGGCTACCGCATCACCGTGGCCGGCGCGGAGGAAGAGAGCGGCAAGGCGGGCGCCTCCATCGCGGCGCAGTTGCCGCTGTGCATCTTCATCATCTTCACGCTGCTGATGCTGCAGCTGCACAGCTTCTCGCGCGCGACCATGGTGTTCCTGACCGGCCCGCTGGGCCTGATCGGCGCCGCCGCCACGCTGTTGCTGCTGCGCGCGCCGATGGGGTTTGTGGCGCAGCTGGGCATCACCGCGCTGCTGGGCATGATCATCCGCAACTCGGTGATCCTGGTCGACCAGATCGAGCAGGACATCAGCGCCGGCGTGCCGCAGTGGACCGCCATCGTCGAGGCCGCGGTGCGCCGCTTCCGCCCGATCATCCTGACCGCCGCCGCGGCGGTGCTGGCGATGATCCCGCTGTCGCGCTCGATGTTCTGGGGGCCGATGGCGGTGGCGATCATGGGCGGGCTGATCATTGCCACGGTGCTGACGCTGCTGTTCCTGCCGGCGCTGTATGCGGCGTGGTTCCGCGTCAAGCGGCCGGGGAACGGGGTGTCGGCGCTGGCGAGTTGAGGTGCGGCGCGGTTCAGGCTGTGGCTTCGCGGAAGCCGCGGGCCGGTCCTGGCGAAACGATGCCGGCATCGACCTCGCCGTCGGCATGCCGCGTGCCCCTTGCCTTACTGGTTCACGCCTTGTGCGCCATGATCCGCTCCGCCAGTGCCACCAGGCTGCGGTCACTGCCCGCCGGCCCCAGCAGCGAGATGCCGAGCGGTGCGCCGTCGCGGCCGGCCAGCGGCAGGTTCAGCTGCGGGAAGCCGCTCAGCGGCGTCAGGCACAACGTCTGGGCGGCGAGGTTGCGGTAGGTCTCCAGGGACTCGATCGGTTCGGCGCGCAGCGGCGCGATATCGGGCATGGTCGGCAGCACCAGCACGCCGTCCGGCCCCAGCAGGCGGCCCAGGTGCGCGGTGAAGTCGCGGCGTACGGCACTGGCTTCGTCGAACTGGCTGCGGGTGACGGCCTTCGAGAAGGCGAAGCGTGCCGCGACATCGGCACCCAGCTCCAGCCCGTGTTGCTCGATCAGTTCGCCGTCGCTGCGCCACGCCTCCCAGCCCTGCACGTAGCGGAACGCCCACCACAGGTCGGACAGCGGCCGGTCGGCCACGGTGGCAGGCGCGGCCCGGCCCAGCGCGGTTTCGATCCGGGCGACAGCCGGCGCCAGCGCGTCGCGGGCCTCCGGGGTCGGCTGGGCGAACAGGTCGGTGGCAAACAGCAGCCGCGGCGCGGCCGGCAGCGGCGCCGGGTCCGCGCCGAACAGCACCTCGGCCACGCGCGCGAAGGTGCCGATGTCGCGCGCAAAGAAGCCGCAGGTGTCCAGGCTTTCGGACAGCGGCAGGCAGCGTTCCAGCGAAATGCGCCCATGCGTGGGCCGGATGCCGAACAGGCCGCAATGGCTGGCCGGCGCGCGCACCGAGCCGCCGGTGTCGGAGCCCAGCGCAAAGTCGCACAAGCCGTTCGATACCGCCGAGGCCGAGCCCGACGACGAGCCGCCGGTGATGCGCTCCGGTGCCGCGCCGTTGACCGGGCGCCCGTAGTGGGCGTTCTGGCCGTTCATGGAGAAGGCCAGCTCGTCAGTGTGGGTCTTGCCGACGAAGGCGGCGCCGGCGTCCAGCAGCCGCTGCACCGCCGGTGCGGTCGCGGCCTTGATGCCCGAGCGCGCCAGCACGTGCGGATTGCCGCCGCCGGTCGGATAGCCAGCTACGTCGAACAGGTCCTTCACGGCAAAGCTCAGGCCCCGCAGCGGGCCGCTGGCGGCGTGCGGGACGGCGATCTGTGGGTACGGCATGAAGGCACGGGCAGGATGGGTGGCAAGCGTCATGGGTGGCCTGGAATACGTTGGGGTTCTGGGATGGGGGTCATGCCGCGGTGGCGACCGCGGGCTCGGCGGCCAGCACGCAACTGACGCGGTGCCCGGTGCCGACGGTGACCGCCTGCGGCACCTCGGCCAGGCATTGCGGGCGCGCATGCGGGCAGCGCGGTGCAAAGGTGCAGCCTGGCGGCAGCGCGGCCAGGTCGGGCGGGGCGCCGCCGATGGCCTGCAGCCGCTGGCCGCGGTCCATGCCATGCTGGCGGCTCTGCAGCAGGGCGATGGTGTAGGGGTGGCGCGCCGCGCGCAGCAGGGTGCGGATCGGGCCTTCTTCGACAATGCGCCCGCCGTACATCACCGCGACGCGGTCGGCGATCTCCACCGCGGCGCCGATATCGTGGGTGACGAAGACGATGGACAGCCCCAGTTCGCGCTGCAGCTCGCGCAGCAGGATCAGCACCTGGATCTGCACGGTGGCGTCCAGCGCGGTGGTAGGCTCGTCGGCCAGCAGGATCCTGGGCCGCGCCGACAGTGCCAGCGCGATCATCGCGCGCTGGCGCATGCCGCCCGACAACTCGTGCGGATACGCTGCCATCCGCCGCTCCGGGCTGGGAATGCGCACGGACTCGAGCGCCTGCAGCGCGCGCGAGCGCGCCTCGGCGGCCGAGACCTTGTCGTGGGTGCGGATGCATTCGACGATCTGCTGGCCCACGGTGTAGACCGGGTCCAGCGCCAGCAGCGGCTCCTGGAACACCATCGCCATGGTGCCGCCGCGCAGCCGGGCCAGCGCGCGCTGGTCGAGCGCCATCACCTCGGCGCCGTCGACGCGGATCTGGCCTGCCATGCGGGTGCGGCGCGGCGGGTGCAGACGCATCAGCGCGCGCAGCGTGACGCTCTTGCCGGAGCCGGATTCGCCGATCAGGGCCACGGCCTCGCCGGCGCCCACGTCGAGCGAAACGCCGTTGACGGCGCGGATGGTCTTGCCGCCGCCGGAGAAGGTGACGTGCAGGTCCCGCACCGAGATCATCGGCGCGCCGGGTGTGCCTTGCGGGTTGGTGGACATGGTGGGCTCCTCAGGGTGCGGCGGCCAGCAGGCAGGCGACCGGATGCCCGGCCACCAGGTCGGTCAGCTGCGGCTCGCGCCGCGCGCACACGTCCTGCGCCATGGCGCAGCGCGGATGGAAGCTGCAGCCGGACGGCGGGTTGATCGGGTTGGGCGGGTCGCCCGCCAGCGGCGCGACCGCGGTGCGGCGGTCGGGGTCCATCGACGGCATCGACGCCAGCAGCGCGCGCGTGTACGGGTGCGCCGGGTGCCGATAAAGGGTCTCGGTATCCGCGATCTCCACCACCTTGCCCAGGTACATCACCATCACGCGGTCGCACAGGTAGCGGATCACGTTGAGGTCGTGGCTGATGAAGACGTAGGTCAGGTCGAACTCGGCCTTCAGGTCCAGCAGCAGGTTCAGCACCTGCGCCTCCACCGACTTGTCCAGTGCCGAGACCGCCTCGTCCAGGATCACCAGCCGCGGGCGCAGCGCCAGCGCGCGGGCAATGTTGACGCGCTGGCGCTGCCCGCCCGACAGCTCGTGCGGGTAGCGCCCGGCAAAGCGTGCCGGATCGAGCCCGACGCGCTGCAGCAGGTAGCGGGCGCGCTCGGTGGCTTCGCGCGCCGGCACGCCATGGACGCGTGGCGTGAAAGCGATCGACTCCTCGATGGTCAGGCGCGGGTTCAGCGACGAATAGCTGTCCTGGAACACCATCTGCACCTGGCTGCGGAACTGCTTCATCGGCAGCTGGGCCGAGCCCACGCCCTGCGCGTCGAAGATCAGCTCGCCGCGGTCCTGCTGCGTCAGCTGCATCAGCAGCCGCGCGGTGGTGGACTTGCCGCAGCCGGACTCGCCGACCACGCCCAGGGTCTCGCCCTTGAGCACGTCGAAGCTGACGCCATCGACCGCGCGCACGGACGCGGCGCGCGCGCGCAGGCCGGGCAGGCCGGACTTGATGGGAAAGTGCTTGACCAGCTGGTGGGCGATCACCAGCGGCTGCGCCGGGCCGCCGACATCGCGGCCGGCCTGTGGCGAAGGGGCCTGCATCAGTGCTGGCATGGTTCAGTCCTTGATTTCCATGGCCGAGCGGATGCCGTCGGCCAGCAGGTTGAACGAGACCGAGGTCAGGAAGATCATGGCGCCGGGCAGGGCGGCAACCCACGGCTGGGTGTAGATGGCCGTGCGCAGCGTGTTGAGCATCAGGCCCCACTCCGGCTCCGGCGGCTTGACGCCCAGGCCCAGGAAGGACAGCCCGGAGGCCAGGATCATCGACACCGAGATCAGGCTGGTGGCATAGACGAAGATCGGTCCAAGCACGTTGTTGAGCACATGGGCGCGCACGATGGTCAGCGACGATGCCCCGGAAGCACGCGCCGCATCGACAAACTCGCGGTTGCGCACCTGGGTGGTCACGCTCTCGGCCACGCGCACGATCTGCGGGATAAAGACGATGGTCAGCGACAGCAGCGCATTGCCCACGCCCGCGCCCAGCGTGCCCGACAGCGCGATCGCCAGCAGCACCGACGGGAAGGCGTACAGGATGTCGGTGAGCCGCATGATCACGGTGTTGGTCCAGCCGCCGGCATAGCCTGCGACGATGCCGAGTGCGCTGCCGATGACAAAGGCCAGCAGCACCGGCGTGATGCCCATGAACAGCGACAGCCGCGCGCCCAGCATCAGCCGCGACAGCATGTCGCGTCCCAGCTCGTCGGTGCCGAGCGGGAAGTGCTCGGTGCCGATCGGCTTGAGGCGCTTGAGGATCGATGCCGCGTACGGGTCCGCCGGCATCAGCACCGGGGCGAACAGCGCCATCAGCACCAGCCCCAGCAGCACCAGCGCGGCCAGCATGGCCAGCCGGTTGCGCAGCAGGCGCCGGCCCACCGTGGTCCAGTAGCCGGGCGAGCGCTGCACCGCGGCGGCGGCCGGTGATTGATCGACAGTCATGTCCATGGCGGTCTCCTCAGTTGCGCTGGATGCGCGGGTCGAACAGCGTCTGCAGCGCATCGACCAGCAGGTTGAGCAGCACGAAGAACACCGCCAGCACCAGGATGGTCCCCTGCAGCAGCGGGAAGTCGCGCTGGAAGATGGCGGAGTTGAGCAGGAAGCCGGTGCCGGGCCACGAGAACACGGTCTCGATCAGGATCGAGCCGCCCAGCAGGTAGCCCAGCTGCAGGCCCATCACCGACAGCGCGGTCGGCGCCACGTTCTTGAGCACATGGCGGAACACTGCCAGGTCGGACAGGCCGCGCGCGCGCAGGCCGACGATGAACTCGTTGGCCAGGATCTCGGCCACCAGCGCGCGCACCGTGCGTGCCACGATGCCCATCGGGATCACCGACATGGTCACCGCCGGCAGCAGCATGTACTGCATGTGCTCCCAGTCCCATGCCCAGTCGCCCGAACCGCCCGGCCCGGCGCCGGTAGCCGGCAGCCAGCCCAGCAGCACCGAGAATGCGATCACCAGCACCATGCCGAGCCAGTAGTGCGGGATGCTGACGCCCAGCACCGACAGCAGCGAAGCGGTGCGGTCGGCCACGGAGTCGCGCAGGTAGCCGGCGACAAAGCCGAACAGGCAGCCGAAGCTGAAGCCGATCAGCGTGGCCACGGTGGCCAGGCGCAGGGAATTGACCACGGCGGCGCCGACTTCGGCCATCACCGGGCGGCTGGTGGCGATGGACGTGCCCAGGTCGCCTTGCAGCGCGCGGCCCAGCCAGTGCACGAATTGCTCCAGGAAGGGCTTGTCGAAGCCATAGAGTGCGGTCAGCTGGCGGCGCAGCTCTTCCGAGGCGTCGGGCGGCAGCACCGACACCAGCGGATCGCCGGGGGCGATATGGACCAGCGAGAAGCACAGCAGCGCCACCCCGAGCAGGATGGGGATGGCATAGAGGATGCGGCGGAACAGGTATTGCATGGGAGGATCCGGCAAGTTGGGGCGTGCGTGCGCCGTGCGCGGCACGCGGGGAAGACCGGGCGGGATTGCCGGGCCGCGCGGCGGCGGGGCTGCCGCGCGGCGTCCGTCGGGCGCGGCCGGGATCAGTCCATCGACATCGTCGCGATATCGATAAACCAGCTCTGCGGCTGCACCACGCCCTTGACCTTCTTCGAAATCGCGCGCGGGCCGACGTCGTGCGCGATCAGCACGAACGGCGACTCCTCGACGATGCGGGCATGCAGCCTGGCCAGCGCCGCGTCGCGCGATTTCTCGTCAAACGAGGTGCGCGCGTTCTCGATCAGCTTGTCGAACTCGGCATTGCCGAAGTAGCCCCAGTTGTTCGAGACCGGCGGCTGGGTCTTGGTGCTGACAAAGCGCACCATGGCGAAGAACGGGTCCATTGCCGCAAAGCTGACGTTGATGGCATTGGCGCCGTGCGCGCTGGCGTCCTTGGCGCCGACGCGCCAGTTGGTGAAGAGGGTGTTCCACTCGACCACGTCGAAGTCGACGTCGATAAAGCACTCCTTCAGGTTCTGCTGCACGTATTCGTTCATCGGCAGCGGCTGCATCTGGCCGGAACCCGACGCCGACACCTGCACCTTCACCTTGACCGGTTTGGCGGCGGAGTAGCCGGCCTCCTGCATCAGCTTTTTGGCAGCGGCCGGGTCGTACTTGATATCGAACTTGGGATTGCCCCACCACGGGTTGCCGGCTTCGACGATGCCCTTGGCCTCGGCCATGTAGCCGCCCAGCAGCGTCTTCAGCCCGCTGCGGTTGACGCACAGGTTGGCGGCCTGGCGCACGCGCTTGTCCAGCCATGGCGAGCCGGGCGCGAACGACAGCTGCCACGGCCACATATGCGGCTGCGCATTGGCATAGACCTGGAAGCCGCGGCTCTTGATCTGGGCGATGGCGTCGGGTGCCGGGGCTTCGATCCAGTCGACCTGGCCCGACAGCAGCGCGGCGGTGCGCGCGTTGGCCTCGGGCATCGGCACCATCACCACCTTGTCGATCTTTGGCACGCGCTTCGTGTCCCAGTATTGCGCATTGCGCACCACTTCCAGGCGCTCGCGCGGCACGAAGCGGCTCATCCTGAACGGCCCGGTGCCGGCGGCATCGGCGGCAAACGCGACCCAGGCCTGCTTGGAGCGCTCGACCGGATCGGTGACCGAGGCCGGCACCGCAGCGAATTTCTTCTCCCACTGCGTGGGCGAGGCCATGAACAGGTTGGTCAGGTTGTAGGGCAGGAACGAATCCGGCTCGGAGGTGACCAGCTCCACGGTGAAGTCGTCGATCTTCTTGGCCGTGCGCAGCGTCGGCATGCGCGAGGCGGTCACGCCGACCTGGCTGGGATCGAACTGCCTGGCGGTCTTGTCCAGCACTTTGCCGACGTTCCAGACCACGGCATCGGCGTTGAACGGGGTGCCGTCGTGGAACTTGACGCCGGGGCGCAGCTTGAACACCCATCTGGTCTTGTCGGCGGCGTCGACCTTCCATTCGGTGGCCAGGCCCGGGATCAGCAGGCTGGGGCCGTTGCCCCGGGACAGGTCCCATTGGGTGAGGCCGTCGTACATCGGGATGCCGGAGAAGCGGTTGCCCTCGAAGCCCTGGTCGGGCTGGCCGAGCGTGCGCGGGATGTCGGCGGCGGTCATGCCGATGCGCAGCACCTTGTCGGCATGGGCGGCACCGGGCAGCGCGAGCAGCGACAGCACGGCGGCGCTCATGACCGAGGCAGCTGACTTGAGACCTTTCGCGAGAAGGGAGGGATCGTGGTGCACAGGCTTGCTCCTGGGTTGGCTTGAGGGGACGGATGTCTGCAAAGCAAGTCATGTGCCACGGTGGCAGGGCCGGGAATGCGGGCCGAAGTGCCGGCTACGGTGGTCTGCTTCTTGCTGAACCTGCTGCCGTTTCCTCTCCCTCACCCCACCCGCAACCAGACATGGACCAGCTACACCTTCCCCGCATCAATGGCGCCCGCCTGTGGCAATCGCTGATGGACCTCGCCGCGATCGGCGCCACGCCCAGGGGCGGCGTGTGCCGCATCGCGCTGACCGAAGCCGACCGCAAGGGGCGCGACCTGGTGGTGCAGTGGTGCCGCGAGGCCGGGCTCGACGTGCGCGTCGACGAGATCGGCAACGTCTTCGCGCGCCGCGCCGGCAGCGACCCCGACGCGCGCGCCGTGGCCACCGGCAGCCATATCGACACCCAGCCCTCGGGCGGCAAGTTCGACGGCAACTTCGGCGTGCTGGCCGGCCTGGAAGTCATGCGCACGCTCGACGACCTGGGCATCGTCACGCGCGCGCCGCTGGAGGTCGCGTTCTGGACCAACGAGGAGGGCACGCGCTTCACGCCGGTGATGATGGGCTCGGGCGTATTTGCCGGAGAGTTCGACGCGGCTTTTGCGCGCGCCCAGACCGATGTGGATGGCGTCAGCGTGGGCGACGCGCTGGCGGCGATCGGCTACCGCGGCGCGCAGCCGGCGGGCGCGGTGCCGGGCGGCATGTTCGCGGCCTACTTCGAGGCGCATATCGAGCAGGGGCCGGTGCTGGAGGCGGCCGGCCTGCCGATCGGCGTGGTCTCGGGCGCGCTGGGCCAGCAGTGGTACGACGTGACCGTGACCGGCATGGACGCGCACGCCGGCCCGACGCCGCTGGCGCTGCGCCACGACGCGATGCTGGCGGCCGCGCGCATGGTCGAGGCGGTCAACCGGATCGCGCGCGACGAGGCGCCGCACGGGCGCGGCACGGTCGGCTATCTGCAGGTCACGCCGAACTCGCGCAACGTGATTCCGGGCCGGGTCGATTTCTCGGTCGACTTCCGCAACCTGTCGCAGGCCGGGCTGGACCGCATGCACGCGGCCATGCAGGCGGCATTCGAAGGCATTGCTGTGGCCGCCGGCGTGGAGGTCGAGATCCGCCAGGTGGTGAAGTTCGAGCCGTGCGTGTTCGCGCCCGAATGCGTTGACAGCGTGCGGCGCGCGGCCACGGCGCTGGGCCTGCCGCATATGGACGTGGTCAGCGGCGCCGGCCACGACGCGGTCTACGTCGCGCGGCGCGCGCCCACCGGCATGATCTTCGTGCCGTGCAAGGACGGCATCAGCCATAACGAGCTGGAAGACGCGCTGCCCGAGCATGTCGAGGCGGGCGCCAACGTGCTGCTGCAGGCCATGCTGGCGCACGCGCGCTAGGCGCCCGCGCCAGATCCAGAGGCTAGTTGCAGATCGTGCCGGGAACCGGCTTGCCCGAGGCGGTCAGCCCCTGGCACGCATCGCCGCTCGCCAGGCTGGTATCCGAGGCCGCGGCCGGTGACAGCTTGAGCTTGCCTGCCACGGTGCAGCACCCGCGGGCTGGCGGCGGCGCTGGCGTGCGCTTGGTCGCCGGCAGCGGCGCCGGCCCACCGGCTTCCGCGGTTTCTTCCGCGTCAGGAAAGACGCACTGCCCTTGCTGGCAGATCCGCTCTCCTTTGCACTGCATGTCGTACTGGCATCCGGCAGCATAGGCGAGCGATGACCAGCCAGCGGCCATCGACGCTGCCAACAGCAAGGCAGGGAATTTCATATGCCCTCCGATCAGGGCTGAGGTGAAGATGCCGGAACGGCTCGGTGCCGCTCCGACACCTTCAGCATAGATCGCGGCAAGGGTCCGCGAAAGGCACTGGCACTCAGGTGTTCTACCACCCCTGCGCGAGTTGGCCGGCCTTCGCCGTGCCGGGCCTCAGTGTGCGATCGAATGCGAGATCGCCCGCGCGCATTCCATCACCAGTGGCGCCAGCTTTTTCTGCGCCTCGGCCATGCTCCAGCGGCTGGCCGGCGGCGACACGTGCACCGCGCCGACCGCAACGCCCTGGCTGTTGACGATGGGCGCGGCCAGGCCCATGTCGCCGATGAACAGTTCCTCTTCATTGCTGGCGTAGCCCAGCCGGCGGCACGCCGCCACGCGCTCGAAGATCGCATCCACGCCGGTCAGCGTCGCGGGCGTGCGCGCCACGCGTGCCGACTGCTCCAGCATCGCCAGGACCTGCTCGTCGGGCAGCGTGCTGAGGTAGGCCCGGCCGGAGCTGGTGCAATACATCGGGATGCGCATGCCCACCGGCGTCAGCACCGGCATGTGCTTGGCGGTCATCAGCTGGGCCACGTAGACCATGTCCAGCCCGACCGGCTCGGTCAGGTTGGCGGTCTCGCCGCTGGCCGCGGCCAGCTGCGACAGGTAGGGGCTGGCCACCGGGATCAGCGCATCGGCCGCCAGATAGTTGTAGCCGATCTCCATCACCCGCGGCGTCAACCGGAAGCGCCGCGTCTGCGGGTGCTTGTCGACATAGCCCAGCGCTTCCAGGGTATGGATGGTGCGCTGCGCCGAGCTCTTGTTCATGCCGGTCAGCGCGGCCAGTTCCGACAGGGTCAGCGTACGGTGGACGCCGTTGAAGGCGCGCAGGACTTCGAGGCCTTTTTCGAGCGACTGGTTGAACAGCGGGTTGTCGCGGTCGGGCGCGGGTGGCGGGACGGGTTTTGACGGCATAGTTGCGTCGCGGGCGAAGGGACCGGGCGGCACCATCCACGGGATGGCTGCACCACGATGAGTGAGTATTGCACCAATATACATATATATCGATTATCGATACGATGGCGAAATGATACCGTCACTGGCGCAGGCTGGAAAGTGCCGCGGCGCGGGGGTGCCTGCCGGAAAAAGCGTGCCGAAGGGGATTGGGAAACGGAAGTTGTCAGCCCGCCACTAGAAGGGCGGGTGGTGCGAGGGAGGGGACTCGAACCCCTACACCATTGCTGGCGTCAGGACCTAAACCTGGTGCGTCTACCAATTTCGCCACCCTCGCGGTCCTTGCGGCGCTGCCCGGGCGGGCGGCCGCGATGCTCGCTGGCTTGCGCCGGACAGGAAAGCAAAAAAGGCGGCTGGAACTGCCCGCCTTTCTTCTGTCCGCTCTGCCGGCTCTGGCCGCCGAACCGTGGTGTCGGCATGGCTTGCGCCTGTAGTGCAACGAGGCTGCGGATTGTAGCGCAAGGCGCGGGGGGAATCCAGCCCCGCCGGGGGCTCCGGTGCCTGCGGCAGGCGGCAGGGATATATTGTCGGCTTTCCAGATGACGCACACATGCCGATGATTGCCGTCCCGACCCTGACCCCGCTGCGCTGGCGCCTGCTGTTCTGGGGCTGCGCGGCCGCGGTGCTGGCGCTGTCGCTGATGCCGCCGACGCAGCCCCTGCCGACCACCGGCTGGGACAAGGCCAACCATATGCTGGCGTTCGCGGTGCTGGGCGTGCTGGGCCGGCGCGCCTACAGCGGCCGTGGCTGGGCCGTCTTGCTGGGGCTGGTGGCGTACGGCGCGCTGATCGAACTGCTGCAGGGGCAGACCGGCTACCGCGAGGCCGACTGGCTCGACCTGCTGGCCGACAGCGTCGGCCTGGCCGCGGGCATGGCGCTGGACTGGCTGGTGCGCCGCCTCAGTTCTCCTCGGCTTCGAGCGTGAACCTTGCGCCATCGTCCTGGCCGAGCAGGTCGGTCAGCACCGGCATGGCCTGCTGCAGCGATTCCTTCAGCCGCCACGGCGGATTGACGATGAACATGCCGCTGCCATGCAGGCCCAGGCCGCCCTCGACCGGATGCCTGACGGTCAGGGTCACGTGCAGCCAGCTTTTGAGCGGCAGGCCCTTGAGCTGCACCGACAGCTGCGCCGATTCGCGCCGCTGCACCTGCGGGTACCAGACCGCATAGACGCCGGTGGCAAAACGCTCCAGCCCGTCGCGGATGGTCTGCACGGTGCGGGCGTAGTCCTGCTTGTCCTCGTAGGACGGGTCGACCAGCACCAGCGCGCGGCGCGGCGGCGGAGGCAGGATGGCCTTGATGCCGCCGAAGCCGTCGCCGTCGTACAGCATGACGCGGCGCCCGGCGCCGCGGAAGTTGTCGCGCAGCACCTGGATCTCGGTGCTGTGCAGCTCGAACAGCCGCAGCCGGTCGTGCTCGCGCAGCATCTGCCAGGCCAGCCAGGGCGAGCCGGGGTAGTGGCGCAGGTTGCCGTCCGGGTTGAGCGCGCGCACCTGGTCCAGGTATTCGTCCAGCATCGCCGGCAGCTGGGTGCCGCTGGCGGCGGCACGCCACAGCGGTGCGATCCCGGTTTCGAATTCGGCCTTCTTCTGCGCGTAGGCGTGATCCAGCGCGTAAAGGCCGGCACCGGCATGGGTGTCGATATACCAGAACGCCTTGTCCTTCTGCGCCAGGTGCTCAAGCAGTTGCACCACGACGGCGTGTTTGAGGACATCGGCATGGTTGCCGGCGTGGAAGGCGTGACGGTAGCTGAGCATGTGGAGCGGGGCGCCTGGACGGCGCAAATCAAGGGGCAGGGCGATGCGGTCTGCGGGAAGGCCGCTATGCTACCATCCGGCGCGAATTACCAAGCCCGCTCCCACGCCCCGGCGAATCCGCCCGGGCATTTTGCTTTTCGCCGAATTTCCTGTCCCATGCCGCGCGCACTAGAGCCCGCCGAGCCGATCCTTTCTGCCGAAGGCATCCCGTATTCGCCCCGCTACGACGACGTCTACCACAGCACCGAAGGCGGGCTGGCGCAGGCCGCCCATGTCTTCCTGGGTGGCAACGGCCTGCCGCAGGCGTGGGCCGGTCAGCGCCAGTTCGTCATCGTCGAGACCGGCTTCGGCCTGGGGCTGAATTTCCTGGCTACCTGGCAGGCGTGGCGCGCTGATCCCCAGCGCTGCGGCACGCTGCATTTCGTCTCGATCGAAAAGCACCCGTTCACCCGCGAAGGGCTGGCGCAGTTGCACGCCGGGCTGGACGGGCTGCAGCCGCTGGCGCAGGCGCTGCAGGCGCAATGGCCGCTGGCGCTGCCGGGCCTGCACCGCCTGGCCTTCGACGGCGGGCGCGTGGTGCTGACGCTGGCACTGGGCGATATCGAGCAGATGCTGCCGCGGCTGGCGGCCGGCGCGGATGCCTTTTACCTGGACGGTTTCGCGCCGGCGCGCAATACGGAGATGTGGTCGCCGCAAGTGTTCCGCGGCCTGGCGCGGCTGGCCCGGCCAGGCGCCAGGCTGGCCACGTGGGCGGCCGCGGGCTTTGTGCGGCGCGGGCTCAAGGAGGTCGGTTTCGAAGTCAGCAGGGCGCCCGGCTTTGGCGGCAAGTGGCAAATGACCGTCGCGAGCTTCCGCCCGCAATGGAAAGCGCGCCGCCATGCGCCGCCACTGCCGGCCCAATGGGCCGAGCGCCATGCCATCGTGATCGGCGCCGGCCTGGCCGGCTGCGCCGTGACCGAACGGCTGGCCGCGCGCGGCTGGCGCGTGACACTGTTCGATGGCCACGACGGGCCGGCGCGGCAGACCTCGGCGCATCGCGCGGCGGCCATGCACGCACATTTGTCCGCCGACGACAGCCTGCTGTCGCGGCTGTCGCGCACCGGCAACCAGTACGCGCTGCGTGCCTGGGCGGAGTTGGCCGAGGCCGGCCATGCGGTCGGCTGGCATGGCTGCGGCGTGCTGCAGATCGGCGAGGACGAAGCCGAGGGCGAGGCCCAGCGCGCCGCGCTGGCGGCGATGCGCTTGCCGGAAGGGTTCGTGCGCTGGATGAGCGCTGAAGAGGCGGCAGCGGCCCACCATGCCGGCGTGCCGCGTGGCGGCCTGTGGTTCCCGCAAGGCGGCTGGGTGGCGCCGCCTGACATCTGCTCGGCGCAGCTGGCGCAAGCGGGCGCTGCGGTGACGGCACGTTTCGGCTGCCGGGTTGCTGCAATCGCGCGCGTCGACGGGCAATGGCAGGCGCTCGGGCAGGACGGCGAAGTGCTGGCATCGGCGCCGGTGCTGGTACTGGCCAACGCGCATGAGGCGCAGCAACTGCTGCCGCAGCAGCACTGGACCATGCGGCGCGTGCGCGGGCAGCTGACCACGCTGGCATCCGCGCAGGTGGATGCGCTCGGCGGCTGGCCGGATTGCGTGGTGACTGGTGCCGGCTACCTGCTGCCGCGCACCGCGGACGGCGCTGGCCGGGTCGGCTCCAGCTACGACGCCGACGAGGGCCCGCTGGTGGAGCAGCCGGCGGTCCACGCGGCCAACCTGGCGCGCCTGTCCGGCATGCTGCCGCGCCAGGCCGATGCCGTGGCCGCCATCGATCCCGCGACGCTCTCCGGCTATGTCGGCGTGCGCACGGTCACGCACAACCGGCTGCCGCTGGTCGGCCAGGTGCCTGACGAGGCCGCCGCGCTGGCGCAGGCCGCATCGCTGCGCGGCGCGCACTTGCGGGACCTGCCGCGCATGCCCGGGCTCTACGCCGCCCTTGCATATGGCTCGCGCGGCCTCACCTGGGCAGCGCTGGGCGCGGAACTGCTGGCCAGCCAGATCGAGGGCGAGCCGCTGCCGCTGGAGTCGGACCTGGCCGATGCGATGGATCCGGCACGCCTGCTGCTGCGCGCGCTGCGTCACGGGCACACGGGATAGCGCCGCGGGTCCGGCGGGCGGTTCCAGGCCCGTTCCGGGCAAAATCTGCCGGAAGCGAATGAAAACCGTGCGATAATCCTCGTTTTCCGTTTGCGCGGAGCTGCCCGTTCGCCGGTGCGCCGCCCCGGCCGTCCTGTCGTGACGGCGCCGTGGCGGTAAAGCGGGCGGTACATGCGCAAGCGGTAGCACCTACGAACACAACTACATTTTCTGGATTGGATCTACGACCATGTCGAACGTGATTGAGAACCTCGGCAAGCTGGACCGCAAGGTGACCCTGGCCATCCCCAAGGCCGAAGTGGAGAAGGAAAAGCAGGAGCGCCTGGTTCGCCTGTCGAAGACCGTGAAGATGTCGGGCTTCCGTCCGGGCAAGGTGCCGATGAAGATGGTCGAGAAGCAGTACGGCCAGCAGGTCGAGTTCGAAGTGCGCTTCGACAAGGCCGCGCGCAAGTTCTTCGACATCACCAAGGAACAGGACGTCAAGGTTGCCGGCCAGCCCAAGTTCGAGATCAAGAACGAAGGCGTGGGCGAGGACGAAGTCGCCTTCGACGCCACCTTCGAGGTGTACCCGGAAGTGACCATCGGCGACCTGTCGGCTGCCGAAGTCACCCGCACCGGCACTGAAATCACCGATGCCGAAGTCGACAAGACCATCGACATCCTGCGCAAGCAGCGCGTGCACTACCACGCCCGCGGCGAAGCCGGCGAGCATGGCGACGGCGGTGCCGACGTCGCCGCCCAGAACGGCGACCGCGTGACGCTGGACTTCGTCGGCAAGATCGACGGTGAAGAGTTCGCCGGCGGCAAGGCCGAGGACTTCCCGTTCGTGCTGGGCGAAGGCCGCATGCTGCCCGAGTTCGAGCAGGCCGCGCTGGGCCTGAAGGTCGGCGAAAGCAAGACCTTCCCGCTGGCCTTCCCGGAGGACTACCACGGCAAGGAAGTGGCCGGCAAGACCGCCGAGTTCACCGTGACGCTGAAGAAGATCGAGTGGGCGCACCTGCCGGAAGTCAATGATGCCTTCGCCAAGTCGCTGGGCATCGCCGACGGCAGCGTCGAGAAGATGCGCGCCGACATCCGCGAGAACCTCGAGCGCGAAGTGAAGCGCCGCACGCACTCCATGCTGAAGGACCAGGTCATGGAAGCGCTGCTGAAGGCCAGCGAGCTGGAGGTGCCCAAGGCCCTGATCGAGCAGGACCAGGAACGCCTGGTGGAAATGGCCCGCCGCGACCTGGAGCAGCGTGGCATGCCCAACGCCAAGGACATGCCGATCCCGGCCGAGATGTTCGCGCAGCAGGCCGAGCGCCGCGTCAAGCTGGGCCTGATCCTGGCCGAGATCGTCAAGGCCAACGGCCTGGAAGCCAAGGCTGACCAGATCAAGGCCGAGATCGAGGACTTCGCCAAGAGCTACGAAGACCCGAAGGAAGTCATGCGCTGGTACTACGGCGACCAGCAGCGCCTGGCCGAAATGGAAGCCTACGTGCTCGAAAACAACGTGGTAAATTTCGTATGCGGCAAGGCCAAGGTCACCGACAAGAAGGTGTCCTTCGAGGAACTCACCGCCGAAGGCAACCAGCAGCAAGCCTGAGGCCGGAAGTGACCCGCAGCCCCGCGCCACGGCGTGGGGCGGGGGCAGCTTCCCGAGTTACCCCGGATTGCCTTGCGATCCGACGAATCCATGGAGAACATGCATGACCCGCAATGATTTGCTTGACCGTCTCGCCACCACGCAGGCTTCGGCACTGGAAACCCAGGGCCTGGGGCTGGTGCCGATGGTCGTCGAGCAGTCCGGCCGGGGCGAGCGCGCTTATGACATCTACTCGCGCCTGCTGAAGGAGCGCGTGGTGTTCATGGTGGGCGAGGTCAACGACCAGACCGCCAACCTGGTGGTGGCCCAGCTGCTGTTCCTCGAGAGCGAGAACCCCGACAAGGACGTGTCGCTGTACATCAACTCGCCGGGCGGTTCCGTATCGGCGGGGCTGGCGATCTACGACACCATGCAGTTCATCAAGCCGGACGTGTCCACGCTGTGCATGGGCATGGCGGCAAGCATGGGCGCGTTCCTGCTGGCGGCTGGCGCCAAGGGCAAGCGTTCGGCGCTGCCCAACTCGCGCATCATGATCCACCAGCCGCTGGGCGGCGCGCGCGGCCAGGCCTCTGACATCGAGATCCAGGCGCGCGAGATCCTGTACCTGCGCGAGCGGCTCAACACCATCCTGTCCGAGGTGACGGGCCAGCCGGTCGAGAAGATTGCGCGCGATACCGATCGCGACAACTTCATGAGCGGCGACCAGGCAGTTGACTACGGCCTGATCGACAAGGTCCTCGCCCGCCGCGGCTGATGCAGCGGGCCGCCGTGGCGCAATCCGCAGCGGCGGCCGGCCAGGCTGGCACGGGCTCAAATGGCGAAGGCTACACCGGAACGAGGCCCCGTGCCTCGTTTTTTGCTTTTGCCCCACAGCCGGGGGGAACCGCCGGTGGTGCCAATTGTTTTGGCGTATGATGCGTTTGAAGCGTATCGCTGGGGAGCCTGTCGCCCCGCGGTGTGCGCCCTGCATAAGTGACTGATTCCTATGGCGGACAAAAAAGGTTCATCCAGCGAAAAGCTTCTGTACTGCTCCTTCTGCGGCAAGAGCCAGCATGAGGTCAAGAAGCTGATTGCCGGCCCGTCGGTGTTCATTTGCGACGAATGCATCGATCTGTGCAATGAGATCATTCGCGACGAGGCCACGGCATCCGAGAAAGACGCCGCCGCGGCCGCGCGCTCGGACCTCCCCACGCCCCACGAGATCCGCGAAAGCCTGGACCAGTATGTGATCGGCCAGGAACAGGCCAAGAAGATCCTGGCCGTGGCGGTCTACAACCACTACAAGCGCCTCAAGCACCTCGGCAAGAAGGACGATGTCGAGCTGTCCAAGAGCAACATCCTGCTGATCGGGCCGACCGGCTCGGGCAAGACGCTGCTCGCGCAGACGCTGGCGCGCCTGCTCAACGTGCCGTTCGTGATCGCCGACGCGACTACGCTGACCGAAGCCGGCTACGTGGGCGAGGACGTCGAGAACATCATCCAGAAGCTGCTGCAGAACTGCAACTACGAAGTCGAGAAGGCGCAGCGCGGCATCGTCTACATCGATGAGATCGACAAGATCTCGCGCAAGTCCGACAACCCGTCGATCACCCGCGACGTGTCGGGCGAGGGCGTGCAGCAGGCACTGCTCAAGCTGATCGAAGGCACCATGGCATCGGTGCCGCCGCAGGGTGGCCGCAAGCATCCGAACCAGGACTTCCTGCAGGTGGACACGACCAATATCCTGTTCATCTGCGGCGGCGCCTTCGATGGCCTGGAGAAGGTCATCATGCAGCGCTCGGACAAGACCGGCATCGGCTTTGCCGCGCAGGTCAAGAGCAAGGAAGAGCGCGACGCCAGCGAAGTGCTGCCGCAGACCGAGCCGGAAGACCTGATCAAGTTCGGCCTGATCCCCGAACTGATCGGCCGCCTGCCGGTGGTCGCCACGCTGTCCAAGCTGGACGAGGCCGCGCTGATGCAGATCCTGGTCGAGCCCAAGAACGCGCTGGTCAAGCAATACCAGAAGCTGCTGGCTATGGAAGGCGTCGAGCTGGAAATCCGCCCGGGTGCGCTGAGCGCCATCGCCCGCAAGGCGATCCGCCGCAAGACCGGCGCCCGTGGCCTGCGTTCGATCCTGGAGCAGTCGCTGATGGACGTCATGTACGACCTGCCCAACTACAAGGGCGTGCAGAAGGTGGTGATCGATGAAAATACGATCAACGGCGATGCACCTCCGCTGCTGATGTACGAAGAGCAGCAGCCCAAGGTGGCGGGGTCCAACTGACGCGAGGGCTGCCAGACGTGGTAAGTGGTCGGGACCACACCGGCAGCCGGGCGAAAAGGCCGTTCGCGTAGAAGCGAGCGGCTTTTTTTGTTTATTTCTACCGACGAGAGGGAGGAAACGCGGGTATGCTGTTTCAGAGGGGCCAGCAAGTGCAGGGAGCGGCATCTGCCTGCCTTGATGAATCGATTGGCACGTATCTTGTAATCGATTCGGGCGGCCCAATTTACGCCTTAAATGACTGACTTGGGGAAAATGATGTCCGGAACACAACTCCTCCCGGCCGAGCCGATTCGCCTCCCACTGTTGCCGCTGCGCGACGTGGTGGTGTTTCCGCACATGGTGATCCCGCTGTTCGTGGGACGCCCGAAGTCCATCAAGGCGCTTGAGACTGCGATGGAGGCGGGCAAGAGCATCATGCTCGTGGCCCAGAAGACGGCGGCCAAGGACGAGCCGACCGCCGACGACCTGTATGAGGTCGGCTGCATCGCCAATATCCTGCAAATGCTGAAACTGCCCGACGGTACCGTGAAGGTGCTGGTCGAGGGTACCCAGCGCGCGAATATCCGCGAGGTGAGCGAGGACGATGCGCACTTTATGTGCGAAGCCGTGCCCGTGCCGCCCGCACCTGGCGAAAGCGCCGAGACCGAGGCCCTGCGCCGCGCGATCGTGTCGCAGTTCGACCAGTACGTGAAGCTCAACAAGAAGATCCCGCCCGAGATCCTGACCTCGCTGTCGGGCATCGACGAGGCAGGCCGCCTGGCGGACACCATCGCCGCGCACCTGCCGATCAAGCTCGAGCAGAAGCAGAAGATCCTGGAGATGGTCAATGTGACCGAACGCCTGGAAAGCCTGCTGTCGCAGCTCGAGGGCGAGATCGACATCCTCCAGGTTGAAAAGCGCATCCGTGGCCGCGTCAAGCGCCAGATGGAGAAGAGCCAGCGCGAGTACTACCTGAACGAGCAGGTCAAGGCCATCCAGAAGGAACTCGGCGAGGGCGAAGAAGGCGCCGACCTGGAAGAACTCGACAAGCGCATCAAGGCTGCGCGGATGCCGAAGGAAGCCAAGAAGAAGGCCGACGCCGAATTCAAGAAGCTCAAGCTGATGTCGCCGATGTCGGCCGAAGCCACCGTCGTGCGCAACTACATCGACACGCTGGTGAACCTGCCATGGCGCAAGAAGAGCAAGGTCAACAACGACCTCGCCAACGCCGAGCGCGTGCTGGATGAAGACCACTACGGCCTGGAGAAGGTCAAGGAACGCATTCTCGAGTACCTCGCGGTGCAACAGCGCGTGGACAAGGTGAAGGCACCTATCCTCTGCCTGGTCGGGCCTCCCGGCGTGGGCAAGACCTCGCTCGGCCAGTCGGTGGCGCGCGCGACGAACCGCAAGTTCGTGCGCATGGCACTGGGTGGCGTGCGTGACGAGGCCGAAATCCGCGGCCACCGCAGGACCTATATCGGCTCGATGCCGGGCAAGATCCTGCAGAGCCTGTCCAAGGTCGGCGTGCGCAATCCGCTCTTCCTGCTCGACGAGATCGACAAGATGGGCATGGATTTCCGCGGCGATCCGTCGTCGGCGCTGCTCGAGGTGCTGGACCCGGAACAGAACCACACGTTCCAGGACCACTACATCGAAGTGGATTTCGACCTGTCCGACGTGATGTTCGTGGCCACGTCGAACTCGCTCAACATCCCGCCGCCGCTGCTCGATCGTATGGAGGTGATCCGCCTGTCGGGTTACACCGAGGACGAGAAGGTCAATATCGCGCAGCGCTACCTGTTGCCCAAGCAGATCAAGAACAACGGTCTGAAGGCAGGCGAGATCGAGGTTGCCGAAAGCGCGATCCGCGACATCATCCGCTACTACACACGTGAAGCGGGGGTGCGTTCGCTGGAACGCGAGGTCTCCAAGATCGCGCGCAAGGTGGTCAAGCTGCTGCTGCTGAAGAAGGAGTCGGGCACGATCAAGGTCGATTCCGAGAACCTGGACAAATTCCTCGGCGTGCGCAAGTACGATTTCGGCCTGGCCGGCAAGGAAAACCAGGTTGGCCAGGTCACCGGTCTGGCGTGGACCGAGGTGGGCGGCGATCTGCTGACCATCGAAGCCGCGATCATGCCGGGCAAGGGCAACATCACGCGTACCGGTTCGCTGGGCGATGTGATGAAGGAGTCGGTCGAGGCCGCACGTTCGGTGGTGCGTTCGCGGGCACGTCGCCTGGGTATCACGGATGAGATGTTCGAGAAGCGCGACATCCACATCCACGTGCCTGAAGGCGCCACGCCCAAGGACGGCCCGTCCGCAGGCGGTGCCATGACCACGGCGCTGGTGTCGGTGCTGACCGGCATCCCGGTGCGCGCGGATGTCGCCATGACCGGCGAGATCACGCTGCGCGGCGAGGTGCTGCCGATCGGGGGCCTCAAGGAGAAGCTGCTGGCGGCCCACCGGGGCGGCATCAAGCTGGTGCTGATCCCGGAGGAAAACGTCAAGGATCTGGCCGAGATCCCCGACAACGTGAAGAACGCCATCGAGATCGTGCCGGTCCGCTGGATCGACAAGGTGCTGGAACTGGCGCTCGAGCGCAAGCCCGAGGCGTTGCCTGAAGAAGATGCCAAGCCCGCCGAAGTGGCGGACAAGGCCACGGCCAAGGTTGAGCGTCTGCATCACTGACACAGCTTTGGCCGCATGAACGAAACGCCGCGGGGTAGCGATGCCCGGCGGCGTTTTTTTGCGCGCACAGGCCTTGGCAAACCGAAATCACCTGTATTACACTTGCGCCCTCGCAACGCAAACCACGGCAACTGCCGCGAGGTGTGGAGCGATCAGCAAGTTGCAGGCAGCCAGCCTGTGATGGTCGAGCGGGTGCTTAGCTCAGTTGGTAGAGCGGCGCCCTTACAAGGCGTAGGTCGGGGGTTCGAACCCCTCAGCACCCACCACGCTTGACTAACAAAATCAAGGACTTAGAGCGATCTAAGTCCTTTTTTGTTGGTATTTTCATCTCCCTCCGGCCGAGCCGCGCGCTAAATTGCTGTTCCGCCGTTGCTCGGCATGGCGCTCCCGGCCGGTGTTTTCCGGCGTCCCACAGATAAGCGCTATTCGCTCCCGATGTTGCGCGCGCTCTGCGCAGTTTTTTCAGGCCTGGCCCGGCACTGCACGTACGATTTCCCCGCATTCCCGCGCGAATGAGCGCATATGGGACGTGCACGGCAGCACGGCCCAGTGTCGTGAGCCTGGCGCGGAACTTGCGGAACCAGTCAGGAAATCGACTGCGGACGCCGACATGGACAGCGTGGAAGTGATCGTCGATGCGATGCGCAAGCTCGTGGGCGAAGGTGACGACCTGGCGTGGTGGCAAGGCGCCGTGCGTGCCGCCATCATCTTCGCCGGCACCTGGGCGATGCTGCGGTTGGCCGGCAGGCGGGCCTTCGCGCAAAAGACATCGTTCGACCTGTGCATCATGTTGCTGCTGGGCGCGGTGTTGTCGCGCGCCGTGGTCGGGGCCACTTCGTTCGCGGTGGCGTTTTCCGCCGGGCTGGCATTGGTGCTTCTGCACCGGGTGGTGGGCTGGCTGTCGAGCCGTTCTCCGGCATTCGACCGCGCCACTGGCGGCCACGCGCTGGACCTGCTGCGCGAGGGGGAACTGGACCGGGAGCGCGTGAGCCACGCAATGCTGACCGAGGAGGACCTCAAGGCCAACCTGCGTGCGACACTTCAGACCGACAGCTTCGACGACCTTACCCGGGTGGTGCTGGAGCGCGACGGCAAGGTGACGTTCGTGAAGGGCCGCGGCGGCGACGGCCGCGTACCCGCAGCACCGGCCACGCATGCTGTCTCGCGCAGCAACGGAGTGTCTGTGCAGGCGTCGGAGGCGCAGCGATGACGCTTGGGGAAAACGGCAGCGACAACGGCAGCATTGCGCGCTATTTGCTGCGCCACCATTTGCATGTGGTCACGGCGGAGTCCTGTACCGCGGGGCTGATCGCCTCGCGCATCGCCGAGGTGCCGGGTTGCGGAGATGTCTTGCACTGCGCCATCGTGGCGTATTCGCCCTCGGCCAAGGAACAGTTGCTGCACGTGCCGCCTGAGACCATCAGGCAACACGGACTGACCAGCGAGGCGGTCTCGCTGGCGATGGCGCTGGGCGCCATGGAGATGACCGGCGCCGACCTCGCGATCGCCAACACCGGCGTCGCCGATGATGGCGGCGATGGCGATATCCCGGCGGGCACGCAGTGCTTTGCCTGGGTGTTCCGCCGCCACGGCCATGCGGCGCGTGATGTGCTGCGGAGCACCGGGGGTATTGCCGCGTTCACGGAAACGCGGCGCTTTCCGGGGACGCGTAACGCCGTACGCGAAGCCGCTGCCGACTGGGCGCTGGCTCGCATTTGCCATTACCACGAACAGGCGCAGCGCGGGCAAGGCCACTGTGGCCCGCACGCATAAAGCGCCGGAAGACCCGGACGGCGCGCTGGCAGCCCCGGAAAGAGACCCAGCCTTGGATAGTGCCCTCCCGACTAATGGTGCCGACAAAGCGTTGCGTACGGTATTGCGCGAGGCCGGGTTGCGTTATGTCGATGACAGTATGCCGGGCATCGGGCGCCGCCGTCAGGGCGGCGGCTTTGCCTACATCGACGCCAACGGCAAGCGCGTGGACGATGCCGCCACGCTGGCACGCATTGCTGCGCTGGCGATTCCTCCTGCCTACGAGGAAGTGTGGATCTGTGCGAACCCTGCGGGCCACCTGCAGGCGACCGGGCGCGATGCGCGCGGCCGCAAGCAGTATGTCTACCACCCTGAGTGGAGCGCGCAGCGCGATTCGGACAAATACGCGCGGTTGCCGGCCTTCGGCAGCGTACTGCCCCGCTTGCGGGCGCGCGTCGCGCGCGACCTGCGCCGCAACGGCATGCCGCGCGAAAAAGTGGTCGCGGCGGTGGTGCAACTGCTCGACGCCACGCTTGTGCGCGTGGGTAGTCCGCAATATGCGCGGCAGAACCGCACCTACGGCCTCACCACGCTGCGCCGCCGCCATGTCACCGTGCGCGGCAGCCGGCTGCGTTTCCAGTTCACTGGCAAGAGCGGCATCACCCACGACGTATCGGTCAACGATCCGCGCCTGGCCCGCATCGTGCGCAATTGTGCCGACCTGCCAGGCCAGTGCCTGTTCAAGTATCGCGACAGCGACGGCGAGATCCGCGAGGTCGGATCCGCCGACGTCAACGCCTACCTGCAACAGGCGACCGGCGGCGACTTCACTGCCAAGGACTTCCGCACCTGGGCGGGCAGCGTGCATGCGCTCGCGCTGCTGCGCGCGGCCGGCGCGGACGGCGAAGCAGCGCGCAGGAAGTGCGTGGCCGAGGTCATCAAGTCAGTGGCCCAGCGCCTGCGCAACACCGTGGCGGTGTGCCGCAAGTGCTATGTCCATCCGGCGGTGATCGAGGCCTTCATCGACGACGGATTGCAGGACTGCGCGCGCGTCGCCATCGTCAGCCGCCTGCGTGCCGACGAGGCACGGCTGCTGAAGCTGCTTGCAGAACGGGCCAGGACTGCATAGGGCGTCCCGCGGTGAGCCTCGAGCGTCGAAAGGCTGACGGAAGAACCAGGGCTGGACGTCCGGCCGGAGGATGGCGACCCAGTATGAGAACGGCCCAGCAGCCACAGGACAGGGCGCTCCGATTCAGCGCTGCGAAGGAATGTTGCCGCCGTCGACGATGAGCTCGGTGCCGGTGACGTAGCTGGCCTCGTCCGACAGAAGGAAACGGACCACTCGCCCGATCTCCGCGGGGGTGCCGAGGCGGCCCAGCTGGATGCGTCGCTCGAAGGTGCCTTCGGGCAGGGCATCGATGGCAGGTTGAAGCATCGGTGTGTGGATCTGTCCGGGAGAGACGGCGTTGATGCGGATGCCGTCGCGGCCCAGGCTGTCCGCGAGCGAGCGCACCAGCGAGAGCAGGCCGCCCTTGGAGGCGGAGTAAGCCGGAATCAGGGCGTTGCCCAGCGTGGCATTGATCGACGCGATGCCGACGACTGCCGCGCCAGGTTGCGCGCGCAGGTCAGGCAGCATGGCTTGCACCAGCAGGGCCATGGCGCGCAGGTTGACATCAAGCACCGCGTCCCAGCGCGCCTGTGTAAGGCCGTCGATCCCGCTCTGGTCCACCACGCCGGCAGCATGCACCATGCCGCCCAGCGCCGGCAGGGCGGCGCGGGTGCGGACCAGCGCGTGTTCCAGGCCGGCGGGGGCGCGCAGGTCGATGCCGAGCCCGAAGGTGGGCACGTCATAACGTTCGGCGAGCGCCGCGGCGACGGCACGCGCCTTGTCCTCCTGGATATCCCAGATGGCGACCGGCCGGCCGATGGCGGACAGGGCCGCTGCACAAGCCTCGCCAATGCCGGACGCGCCGCCGGTAACCACGACCGCGCTGGCCGGCGTGTTGAGGGTCACGCGAAAATCGTCGGTGACAGGGTGTTGGGTCGTCACTGGATGTCTCTCCCGGATGTCATGGTTGGTCGCGCAGCGGCGACATGTCGGCCGATATTCGCGGCTGATAGGCGCATTGTTTCCGGTCACGCGGGGTGCGACATAGTCCAAATGGACCAAAACAACCGCGCCCGAGACGATTTTTTCGCCATGGCACCCTCCGGCCAGGGCGATGCGTCTGCTCATCGTACCGTCAGCTCGCTGAGTGGCGGTGACCCGGGCGAAGTGTGGATCCGCGGCTACACCGTCATGCGTGGGTACTTCGACGGCGAGGCCGCCACACGCGAGGCCATCGACGACGCGGGGTGGCTGCATACAGGCGACATCGGCAGCGTCGACGCCGCCGGAAACCTGTGTATCACCGGCCGGCTCAAGGACATGTTCATCGTGGGCGGCTTCAACTGCTATCCCGCGGAGATCGAGCACCTGATTGGCACGCATCCGGCGGTGGCGCAGGTCGCGGTGGTCGGCGTACCCGATACGCGCCTGGGCGAGGTTGGCCGCACCTTCGTGGTGTTGCGCGAAGGCGAGAGCATGAGCGGGGAGGTATTGCTGGAATGGTGCAAAGCCCGCCTGGCAAACTATAAGGTGCCACGTTCCGTGGCCTTCATGGCGGCCCTGCCGACCAATGCCGCGGGCAAGGTCGTCAAGCATGAGCTGATGGCGCTCCAGGCGCGCATGTGCGCCTGAGCGTGCAGGCGGAATTGGCAGCCGAGTGGCAGGCCCACGCCGTGATGCAGGCGCGGCTCGAGGCGGGGCGGGTCGAGCTGTTGCAGATCGTAAAATAGCCATATGCAACAGTGGGAACAGCAAGCGCCGGTGTCAGGCATGCGTATCAGCGCATCATCCTGGCGAAGGATCGGCCACGCGCGCTGCGGAACAGTCGACTCAATGCGGCATCGCCACTGTCTCCGGCCTTGCGCTCGCAATGTCGCCACAGATCCTGGGAAACAACCGCGTGTAGCTCCACCGCGGCAGCGAGGCAGATGATCTGACGTTCGATGTCGTCAGCCAGGATGGCATCCTGCAGCAAGGTAATGGCCTGATCCCGGTCGAGAGGGCTGACAAGAGGCTCTAAGGGTGCGGCATCGAGAATCGCCTCGCGAATTCGTGCCATCAAGTTCTGGGTCATAGCATTTCCGGATCGTATCCGCCGTCTGCAGGACCATGCGGGTTGCCCCGGAGTATTGGCGAAACCGCGTAATACGGGCAACTGAGTAATAATCAACAACTAATGCAATCTGAGTAAGCAAGACGTGGATGTGAGCCATGAGACGTAAGATTCCAAGCACGATCGCCCTGGCGGTCTTCGAGGCGGCAGCAAGGCAAGGCAGTTTTGCCCGTGCGGCAAGCGAGGTGTGCCTGACCGAGAGCGCCGTGAGCAGGCAGATCGCGACACTGGAAACATATCTGGGCGTCAAGCTCTTCACGCGGGTCCGCAAGCAGGTCGTTCTCAATGATGCCGGCCGCCTGTATCTGAAGAATATTGCGCGTAACCTTGCGGAGATAGAGGCACACACCTCCGCTCTGATGGCGCACAAGGGCGTTGGCGGCGTGCTTGAACTGGCGGTGATCCCCACGTTTGCAAACAGGTGGCTGCTGCCGCGCCTGCGCGATTTCCGTGAGCGTCATCCGGACATTATTCTCAATCTCTCAGAGCGCCCACTGCCCTTTAGCTTTGACGAAACCAACTTCGATGCGGCGCTCAATTTCGAGCATCCGGCCTGGACCAATGTGGTAAGGGTCGACCTGTTTGACGAAGAACTGGTCCCGATCGTGAGCCCCCGCTACTTTGACACCCAGCTCTTGGGTGCGCCGGCAGACTTGGCGGAACTGCCGCTCTTGCACAAGTCCACCCGGCCAGAAGCATGGCGGCACTGGTTTGCGATGGCCGCGGTGGCGGACTTTACACCGGTTTCGAGCATGCATTTCGAGTTGTACGGCATGGTCATCGAAGCTGCGCGAGCAGGGTTAGGCGCTGGCCTGGTTCCCCGCATGTATGTACAAGATGAGATCGAGCGCAACGATCTTGTCGTGCCGTTCGATCTGTCTCTTAAGCACGAGAAGCGCTATTGCCTCGTGTATCCGGAACGGAAGAAGGACTCGGCGCTCGTGCAGCTATTTCGAGACTGGGTGGTCGGGATCGAAGCGGAGTGGAAATCCCGGCTAAAGTAGGGTCGATAAGTTGCGTTCGCGTAACTTTTTGGGGGCTACTTGCGCCAGGCGCATCAGTACTGGAGAAAAACTCGTTTTACTGCCGTTCCAGGCGACACGGAGAATGACTCGCTCCCACCAAGTAGAGCGAGTTCAAGATGTTTCTGACGTCCCTTCCAATGGCTCCCAGGGATCCAATCCTTGGCCTGAACGAGCAATTTGCACACGATCCGCGTCCTGAGAAGGTGAACCTTGCGGTAGGTGTCTACCACGACGATGGTGGCCGGATTCCCCTGCTCGAATGCATTGCAAACGCTGAGGCTGACCTGGTAGCGGCGAGGCTGCCGCGCGGTTATCAGCCTATCGACGGCACTGTGGCCTTCCAGCATGCAGTTCTTCCCATCGTCTTCGGTATCGACGCGGACTCGGCGCTGGCCAGGCGCGTTGCCACGGTGCAAACGGTGGGCGGAACCAGTGCGCTGCGCCTTGGCGCAGAATTCGCGAGACGATGGGGGGCGCCTGCGCGTGCCCTGATTAGCGAGCCGACTTGGGAAAACCACCGCGGAGTACTGTCAAGGGCGGGTTACCAGGTTCATACGTATCGCTACCTTCCGCGCGATGCGGAGCAGCCAGACCTGAGCGGCATGCTGACCGACCTGTCGCATGCAAGTGCCGGGACGGTTGTGGTCTTGCATGCCTGCTGTCACAACCCGACCGGGTACGACCTGCCCCAGGATGCCTGGCCGGCGATCATCGATATCATCGCGCAGCGACGTCTGATACCACTGATTGACATGGCATATCAGGGCTTCGGGGATGGCCTCGACGCCGATGCGCGTGTGGCTCGCGCATTTGTGGAGGCAGGATTGCCATGCATGGTGGCCACGTCATTCTCAAAGAACTTCTCGCTGTACGGCGAGCGAGTCGGGGCCCTCTCTGTGGTTTGTCCGACAGAAGATGTGGCTGTGCGCGTGCGCTCGCAGTTGAAACTCCTGATCCGTACGAATTACTCGAATCCGCCATCCCATGGCGGGCGGCTGGTCACGCAGGTCCTGACCACGCCATTGCTGCGAGAGCATTGGCAGGCAGAGCTCGAAGCGATTCGCCTGCGGATCTGCCGCATGCGCACAGAGTTAAGTGAAGCGCTCAAGGCCCGAGGTGTCGATAAGGATTTCGCCTTCATCGAACGCCAGAAGGGCATGTTCAGCTATTCCGGTCTCAAACAAGCCCAAATGGAGTACTTGCGCGAAGAGTGCGCCATCTACGGGGCTGACTCGGGTCGCATCTGCATCGCTGCGCTCAACAGCCAAAACCTTGCGCGTGTGGCAGACGCGCTGGCGGCTGCATTCCGGCTGAATCTTGCGGCCTCCAGATCGTGAGAAAACCTCATCAAGTCCACAGTTCTTCTCGTTTGCCGTCGCGCGTTGTGGCCGCCAGAATATCCCCACAATACAGCGCTTTTCGCTGGCCTTACTCACCTCAGGAGACATAGATGCAGCCGCGATACCAACTCTTCATCAATAACGAATGGGTTGATCCGAGCCGAGGTCAATGGTTTGAATCGCTCGATCCGTTCACCGGCGAAGCATGGGCCGAGATTCCGCGCGGAACACGCGAAGACGTCGATCGCGCGGCTCAGGCTGCCGCCGCAGCGATGAAAGGGCCATGGTCCAAAATGTCGGCGACTAACCGCGGGATGCTGCTGTACAAGCTGGCCGGACTGATCGAAGAGAACATCGATCTGCTGACGGAAGTGGAAGCGCGTGACAATGGCAAATTGCGCAGCGAAGTACGAGGCCAGGTCGGCTATGTCGCCAAGTACTTCTATTACTATGCGGGCATGGCGGACAAGATTCAGGGCGCGGTCGTGCCGATGGACAAGCCGAAGGTGTTTAACTACACCCGACTGGAGCCGGTGGGCGTCGTTGGCACGATCACGCCGTGGAATTCTTCCCTGCTGCTGACAGCCTGGAAGGTTGCGCCTGCCCTTTGTGCGGGCAATGCGATCGTAGCCAAGCCGTCCGAGCACACCTCGGCATCCCTGCTGGAACTGGCCAGGCTGTTCGTCAAGGCGGGCTTTCCGCCGGGTGTCTTCAATGTGGTGACGGGATTCGGCAGGGATGTCGGCGAGCCGCTGGTCGAGCATCCGCTAGTGCCCATGATCGCCTTTACCGGGGGGGATGAAGGAGGCCGACGCGTCAATCTTGCCGCGGCGGCACACTTCAAGAAGGTCACCCTGGAACTTGGCGGAAAATCACCGAATATCGTCTTCGACGATGCCGACCTCACCAACGCAGCAAATGGGGTCATCACCGGGATCTTCTCGGCAGGTGGCCAGACTTGCATGGCCGGCTCGCGATTGCTGCTGCAGGAGAGCATTCACGACGAGTTCGTCGATCGGCTGGTTGCAATCACGAGCAAGGCGAAGCTCGGTGATCCCGCGCGTTCGGATGTGCAGATGGGGCCTGTGGCGACCCGTCCGCAGTTTGAGAAGGTGGTCGACTACATCCGCATTGCTCGGGAAGACGGGGCGACCTGTGCTTTCGGTGGCAAGACGCGCAGCGGCGCGGACTACGGCGCGGGTCAGTTCGTCGAGCCGACAATTTTTACCAATGTGACCAACGACATGCGCATTGCGCAGGAAGAGGTCTTTGGCCCTGTACTGTCTGTGCTTAAGTTCAAGGATGAAGACGATGCGCTGCGCATCGCGAACGATATCCGGTTCGGCCTCGCGGCCGGCGTATGGACCAAGAGTCTGCACCGAGCCATGTACATGTCTGAGCGCTTGCAAGCAGGAACGGTCTGGATCAACAACTACCGCTCCACGAGTTTCACCACGCCATTTGGCGGCTACAAGGATAGCGGTCTAGGGCGTGAGGGTGGCACAGAGGCGGTCAAGGAGTTCATGGAGACCAAGAGCGTATGGGTATCCACCGATCTCGAGATGCCGGATCCGTTTGTCCGGAAGTACTAAAAGCAAAAAAGAGGAGACGCACGATGAGCGCTGCACACAGTGCCGCCTACTACGATGTCGTCGTTATCGGTTGCGGCATCTCCGGCTTGTCGGCGGCCGTGGCTGCCGCGGGGAAGGGTGCTCGCGTGGCCGTGCTTGAGCGCGCCACGCGAGCAGAGTATGGCGGCAACACGCGATGGACCGAGGCGTACTTCCGCATGAAGAGCGATACCGAGGTCAGCGACGATTTCGATGACTTGCTGAGCGCCAATGCGGGCGACAATCTCGATCCCAACGTTGTTCGCAGCATGGCCGCACCGTATGCAGAGTGGCCCGCGTACGTGAAGGCACATGGCATGCCGGACCCCGAACTGCTGTCGACGCTTTCGTGCGAAGCTGGCCCGACGGTGCAGTGGCTCCAGACCTTTGGCATTCGCTTTGACGCGCTGCCCACTTACTTCGTCACGGCGGCGGCACCTCGGCTAATGCCGGTTGGCGGAGGCCTGGCCATGATCGAGGCATTGCATGCGCGTGCTGGCGATCTTGGCGTCAAGTTCTACTACGAGACGACAGCAAACTCGCTGTCCCGGCGCGACGCCAATGGCCAGCTTCGACTGGGTCTGGTTGGCGCCGATGGGAATGCATTCGAACTCCTCGGCCGCTCGGTTGTGATTGCGTCGGGTGGATTTGAAGGCAATCCGGAAATGCTGACGCAGTACATGGGGCCCGCGGCGCGCTATATCCGTCCTGTCGCACGCGGCGGCTACTACAACAAGGGCGAAGGAATCCGCATGGCGCTGAACCTGGGTGCGGCACCAGCCGGAGATTTCAGCTCGTTTCACGCCGAGCCGCTGGATCCCCGATCCGCACAGGTCGAAGCGCTTGTGATGAATTTTCCGTATGGGATCCTGGTGAACAAGCTCGGTCTACGCTTTACGGATGAGGCGCCGGGACCGGTCGACGTGCATTACGATCATATCTCCCGTGCGATCAAGGACCAGCCAGACGGCATCGCTTACGTCATCTTCGACGAGCGGATCAACGATGTGCCGAACTGGAGAAAAGGCATTCGCACAGATCAGCCCCCCCTCCAGGCAGGAACGCTGGCAGAGTTGGCGCAGCGTTGCGGCATTTCCGCTGAGGGCCTTGAAGGGACTGTGCGAGGGTTCAACGCGGCTTGCCCTACCGGGACTTTCATGCCGCTCGAAGAGGACCATCTTGCGACCTCAGGCATTCTCCCCAGGAAGTCCAATTGGGCACGCCCCATTGCCAGCGCACCCTACTATGCCTATCCGATCATGCCTGGCATTTGTTTCACGTTCGGAGGCATCAAGATCAATCGGGACGCTCAGGTTGTGGACGCCGACGGCAAGGCTATCCCCGGACTGTATGCCGCGGGCGAAGCATCGGGCCTTTACTACCAGGTCTACACGGGGGCTACGTCGGTAATGCGAGGCGCGGTATTCGGAAAGCTTGCCGGCGAGCATGCAGCGCAGCAGGCAGTCCACAGATGACTGCGAACCACACGATGGCACATTAGAACAGTCAGGAGACAACATGAACTTCATGGTATCAGTGGGGCGCTTTGCTGGAAGCGCCAAGGGAGGCGTTCGCCTTGTGGGCGCCGCTGCGACGCTGTTCGCCGCAATGTGGGCGGCCAATCCGGCAAACGCTCAACCGGGGTGGACGCCCACTAAACCGATTCGGCTGGTCGTTCCGTATGCGCCAGGCGGGGGAACGGATGTACTCGCCCGCCTTGTCGTGGCGGGCATTGGTAACGGACTTGGCCAACCCATCGTGGTGGAGAACCGGCCGGGTGCCAACGGCGTGATTGGTGCCAATGTCGCTTATGCATCGCCACCGGATGGGTACACGTTGCTGTTTGCGGCCGCCGACTTTATTTCAGTCGCACCGTATATTCACAAGAAGGTCGTCCAGTTTCAGCCCAATGGCTTCCGGCCCGTTGCTCCCGTAGCCAAGATGGGCTTCGTTCTGGCAAGTCGTCCAGATGCCGAGACCAGGACTGTCCAGGACATCGTCGCGAAGGCAAAAGCCAGCTCACTTTCCTATGGTCATTGGGGGCCGGGGAGCATGGCGCAAATGGGCATGGAATTGCTCAAGACCAAGGCGCACATCAACAACATGCTCGAAGTGCCGTTCGGCGGCGCTGCACCGGTCATGACAGCTGTCATGGGTGGTCAAGTTGACTATGCATTCATTCCCACACCTTTGGCGGTCGCCAACAAGACCAAACTGCGGCTTTATGCATTGGGATCTCCTGAGCGCTTCCCGTCAATCAAGGAGATTCCTACGCTCACCGAAAGTGGCTATGCCATCGACGCTGACACCTGGTTTGGCGTGCTCGCTCCGCCAAATACGCCGCAAGTGGTGGTTGATGCCATCCAGGCGCAGGTGACTCGCGCCACGTCCCAACCAGAGTTCCGTGCACGCCTCGCCGACATGGGCTATACGCCAATCACGATTGACCCCAAGAAGTTCGGTGAATTTGTCCAGGCTGAGAATCAACGATGGGGCGCGGCTGTCAAGGCGGCAAGGATACGGATTGAGGAGTAAGGAGTTTGCGCTGAACGCCACCTCATCGGGCAGAGCGGCGAGGGTACAAGGTTGAGTCATCCGGGTATTGCGCAGATGATGAACACGAGCTATAGTTCGGCCTCTTGCAGCAGGGCACGGTCGGCAAGGGAAGGTTGGTAGGCGTTGTAGGCTTATGATTTGTAAGGAAATTCGATTCCCTTGCAAGGCGTCCTCAGCACCCGCTACTCGCCATCGCAAGGGCATGTGCATCGCCAGCAGCAAGCGCCGACACAGGAGTGGTAGTTCAGTCGGTTAGAATACCGGCCTGTCACGCCGGGGGTCGCGGGTTCGAGTCCCGTCCACTCCGCCAGTTTTACGGAAACGCCCGCATTAGCGGGCGTTTTTCATTTGCTCCCCCATGTTTCCCACCCTGCACAAGGGTGCGTGCCCAGCGGCTCCTGATAGAATTGTGGAGTTTGTCTTTCGTGCCAATCCACTACCCGAATCCGCATGCTTGATTTCGTACGCAACAACCGGCGCCTGATGCTCTTGCTGCTGCTGGTGCTTGTTTTCCCGTCGTTCGTGTTCTTCGGCGTGGAAAGCTATTCGCGCTTCATGGACAGCTCGCACGATGCCGCCAAGGTCGACGGCCGCGCCATCAGCGTGCAGGAGATCGATAACGTCGTGCGCGACCAGAGCGAACGCGCGCGCCAGGTCCTGGGCGCCAGCTATGACCCGCGCCAGTTCGAAGGCCCGGACGCCCGCAAGGCCGTGCTGGACCAGCTGATCCTGCAGCGCGTGATGGCCAGTGCCGTGGCGCGTGAGCACCTGACCGTGTCCGACGCCAAGCTGCTCGAGGAAATCAGCAACCTGCCGGCGATCGCGCAGTTGCCGCGCACCAAGGACGGCAAGGTCGACGACAAGGCCTACCTGCAGCTGCTGCAGTCGCAGGGCATGACGCCCGAGCAGTTCGATGCCCGCATGCGCTTCGAGCTGGCCACGCAGCAGCTGGGCGCATCGGTCGCCGCGACGGCATTCGTGCCCAAGTCGCTGCTCGATCGCCTGATCGCCGTGCGCGATCAGCAGCGCGATGTGCAGGCGCTGCTGTTCAAGCCGGCCGGCTACACCGCCAAGGTGCAGCCCGATGCAGCCGCGCTGAAGGCCTACTACGACAGCCACCAGCAGGCCTTCTCGGTGCCGGAACAAGCCAAGGTCGAGTACCTGCTGCTGTCGGGCGAGGCCCTGGCCGCGACGCAGGCGGTCACGCCCGAAGAGCTGAAGTCCTACTACGACAGCAATATCGCGCGCTTCCGCATCGACGAGCAGCGCCGCGCCAGCCATATCCTGATCAGCGCGCCGAAGGATGCGCCGGCCGCCCAGCGCCAGGCCGCGAAGGACAAGGCCACCAAGCTGCTGGAGGACCTGCGCAAGCACCCTGACACCTTCGCCGACGTGGCGCGCAAGAACTCGCAGGACCCGGGCTCGGCCGAGAAGGGCGGCGACCTGGGCTTCATGGGCCGCGGCGCGCTGGTCAAGCCGTTCGAGGACGCCATGTACGCGCTCAAGGATGGCCAGGTCAGCGACGTGGTGGAAACCGACTACGGCTATCACATCATCAAGCTGACTGGCATCAAGCCCGCCGAGACCAAGCCGCTGGAAGCCGTGCGCACGGAACTCGAAGCTGAGCTGCGCAAGCAGTTCGCCGACAAGAAGTTTGCCGAGCAGGCCGATGCCTTCGGCAACACCGTCTATGAGCAGGCTGACAGCCTCAAGCCCGCCGCCGACAAGTTCAAGCTGACCATCCAGACCGCCGACAACGTCACGCGCCAGCCGAACCCGGCGCTGGGCGCGCAGAGCCCGCTCAACAACGACAAGCTGCTCAAGGCGCTGTTCAGCGACGACGCGATCAAGAATAAGCGCAACACCGAGGCCGTCCAGGTGGCCCCGAACACGCTGGTGGCCGCGCGCATCGTCGAGTACCGCCCGGCGGCCGTGCGCAAGTTCGAGGAAGTCGAAGCCAAGGTGCGCGAGGGCTATATCGCCCAGCAGGCGGCCGAACTGGCGCGCAAGGACGGCGAGGCCCGGCTTGCCGCACTGAAGAAGGCAGACAGCGCCGACGGCTTTGGCGCGGTGCAGACCGTGTCGCGCGCCAAGGCCGAGGGTATGCCGCCGAAGGCGGTCGAAGCGGTGCTGCGCGCCGATGCGAACAAGCTGCCCGCGGTGGTGGGTGTCGACCTGGGGGCCGAAGGCTACGCGGTCTACCGTATCACCAAGGTCAGCCAGCCGACGCAGGCCAACCCGGCGCAACGCCAGGCCGAAGCGCAGCAGCTGTCGCAGCTCGCCGGCCAGACCGACCTGCAGGCATTCTATGAAAGCCTGAAGGCACGCTCGAAGGTCAAGATGCTGACGCCGGTGGGTGCCACGCAGCCGCAAGGCGCCGAGTAAGCGCCAGATCAGCCCCGGCAGCCCCGCTGCCAGCAAGGACCCCTGCCAGGCGGCAGGGGTTTTTTTTATTCTTACTTCGCGCCGCTGCGCCTGAGCATCGGCTTGAGCTGCGGCCACACCGTATCGAGCAGCACTGGCTGTGCCGCGGCGGTCGGGTGGATGCGGTCGGGCTGGAACCAGTCCTGCCGCGCGATGACATTGTCGAGGAAGAACGGCACCAGCCGCACCTTGTACTCGCCGGCCAGCTTCGGATACAGCGAGACGAACTTCTCGGTGTAGTCCTGCCCGTAGTTGGGCGGGATGCGCATGCCGATCAGCAGCACGCCCGCGCCGGCCTTCTGTGCCATGCTGACGATGTTGCGCAGGTTGGCCTCAGTGGTCTGCAGCGGCAATCCGCGCAGCGCGTCGTTGGCGCCAAGCTCCACCACCACGATGGCCGGGCGGTGCCGCGACAGCAGCTCCGGCAGCCGCGTCTTGCCGCCGATGGTGGTCTCGCCGCTGATGCTGGCATTGACAACGCTATAATCGAAGCGCTCCTGCCGCAGGCGGTCCTGCAGCAGCGTGACCCAGCCCGCGCCGCGCGCGATGCCGTACTCGGCGGAGAGGCTGTCGCCAAGCACCAGCAGTGCCGGCGCCGCAGCCTGGGCTGAGGCCCCGGCCGATATCGTCAGTGCCATGCCGGTTGCCAGCAGCAGCCGGCGCCATTTGCCTCGGATCCCAATATCCATGTCTTCTTCCATTCTCGCTGTCGAGTCCCTCGGAAAGACCGTTGCCGACACGACCGGTTCGCTGACGATTTTGCACGACGTGACCTTTTCCGTCACGCCGGGCGAAACGCTCGCCATCGTGGGGGCGTCCGGATCGGGCAAGTCGACGCTGCTCGGGCTGCTGGCGGGGCTGGACCTGCCCAGCACGGGCACGGTACGGCTGCAGGGCCAGGACCTGTTCGCGCTGGACGAGGACCAGCGCGCCGCCGTGCGGGGCCGCCATGTCGGCTTTGTGTTCCAGTCGTTCCAGCTGGTCGGCCACCTGACCGCGCTGGAAAACGTGATGCTGCCGCTGGAGCTGCGCGGCGAAACGTCGCAGGTGCGCGAGCGCGCCCTGGACATGCTGCTGCGCGTGGGCCTGGGCGCGCGGCTGGGGCACTATCCGCGCACGCTGTCGGGCGGCGAGCAGCAGCGCGTGGCGCTGGCGCGCGCGTTCGTGGCGCGCCCGGACATCCTGTTTGCCGACGAGCCCACCGGCAGCCTCGATACCGCCACTGGCGAAGCCGTGATCGCGCTGATGTTCGAGCTTAACCGCGATGCCGGCTCAACGCTGGTGCTGGTAACGCATGACCGCTCGGTGGCGGCGCGCTGTGGCCGTATCCTGACCATCGACGCCGGCCGCGTGGCCAGCGATGAATGGATGGGCGCGGAGGTCTAGCTGGCGGCGCCCGCCTTCAGCACCGCGCGGGCGCGCTCGATCAGCGACGTGGTGGAGGCATCGTGCTGGCCGACGGCATTCCCGGTCAGCTCGGCCTCGATCGGACGGGCCAGGATCTTGCCCAGCTCGACGCCCCACTGGTCGAAGGAATTGATCTTCCAGACCACGCCCTGCACGAAGGTGCGGTGCTCATACAGCGCAATCAGCGCACCCAGCACATGCGGCGTCAGGTTTTCCATCAGCAAGGTGTTGCTGGGGCGATTGCCCTCGAACACCATATGGGCGATACGGACTTCGTCCTTCAGGCCGGCGGCACGCAGCTCATCGGCGCTGCGCCCGCGCATCAGCGCCTCGGCCTGCGCAAAGCAGTTGGCCAGCAGCTTGGCGTGATGGCCTGCCAGCCGGCGCGGCGGCACCAGCGGCGCGACAAAATCCACCGGCACCACCTGCGAGCCCTGGTGGATCTGCTGGAAATAGGCATGCTGCCCGTTGGTGCCGGCCGTGCCCCACACCACCGGCGAGGTATGCGTGCGCACGGGCTGCCCGTCAAGCTGCACCGACTTGCCGTTGCTCTCCATCTCCAGCTGCTGCAGGAAGGCGGGAAACAGCTCCAGCGAGGTGGAGTAGGGCGCCATGCAGCTGGTGGGCAAATGCCAGAAATTGCGGTACCAGATGCCCAGCATGCCCAGGACCACCGGCATGTTGCGTTCCAGCGGCGCGGTGCGGAAATGCTCGTCCATGGCGCGCGCGCCGGCCAGCAAGTCGGCGAAGGCGTTGAAGCCCACGGCCAGCGTGATCGACAGGCCGACCGACGACCACAGCGAGAAGCGTCCGCCGATCCAGTCCCAGAACTCGAACATATTGGCCGGGTCGATGCCGAACTCGCGCACCGCTTCGGTATTGGTCGAGACTGCGACGAAATGCTTGGCAAGGTCATGCTCGGCCACGCCGTTGGCGACAAACCAGGCGCGCGCGCTGCGCGCGTTGGCCATGGTTTCCAGCGTGGTGAAGGTCTTGGAGCAGACGATCACCAGCGTCCGTTGCGGGTCGAGCCGCACCAGCGTCTCGGCCAGGTCGGTGCCGTCGACATTGGAAACAAAGTGCATGCGCGGCGCGGCATTGCCATCGGCATCGGCCAGGTGCGACAGCGCGCGGCACACCATGCGCGGTCCCAGGTCGGAGCCGCCGATGCCGATATTGATGACATCGGTGATGCGCTCGCCGGTGACACCCTTCCAGGCGCCGCTGCGCACGCGTTCCGAGAAATCGCGCATGCGTACCAGCACCTTCCGGATTGCCGGCATGACCTGCTCGCCGTCGACCTTGTAGCCGGCGCCGGCAGTCGCGCGCAGCGCTACGTGCAGTGCCGCGCGGTCTTCAGTCGTATTGATATGCTCGCCCGTGAACATCGCGTCGCGGCGTCTGGTCACGCCGGCCTCGGCTGCCAGCTGTACCAGCAGGCGCATGGTTTCGGGCGTGATCCGGTTCTTCGAATAGTCGAGATAGAGCCCGGCGGCTTCCAGCGAGAATTGTGCGACGCGCTGCGCGCCTTCGCGATCGAACCCGTCGCGCATCTGGGCGTCGCGAAGGGTGTCGTGGTGCCGCAGCAGGGCGTTCCAGGCGTGAAGGTCAGTGGGCATGCAGGACAATCGAGGTTGCGCGAGCCGCGTGGCGTTGCCGGCTCACAAGACAGAGATGCAAGTATATCGTCAGCGCTGCCGGGATCCGGCCTGGCAGCGGCGTCATATCGTTACCACTTGCAACATACCAGCGTGGGCGCAGGCTAAGTATCGGACATTGTCTGACGGCGCGCGCCGCCGAGCCGGGCCGCGATGGCGCGTAGCACGGGTTCTCCCCCAGCGACGCACAAGCCTCCCAGACAGATGATGCCGATGCCGATTGCGGTGGTCCAGTCGGGCAACTGGCCGAAGGCCAGGTAGCCGATTACCGTCGCGGACAGGATCTGCAGGTAGAGGAAGGGGCTCAGGAAAGACGCATCCGCGTACTGGAAGGCCCGGATGACGAAATAATGGCCAAGTGATCCGGTGATCCCCGCGGACAACAGCAGCGCACATTGCATCGGCGTAGGCCAGGCGCTGAACCAGAAGAAGGGCACGATCAGCGTGGTCAGGCAGGCGCCGGTTACGCCGCTCTGGATCAGCGTGGTCATCGGTGTGTCGTGCGCGGCAATGCGGCGTGTCAGCATCTGCATCAGCGCGAACACCAGCGCCGACACCAGGCCCAGGCCGACACCGAGCGGACTGAGCTGGCCCCCCGGGCGCACCACCACCAGCATGCCGGCAAAGCCGACCACCACACCGGTCCAGCGCATCCAGCGGGCATGGCGCCCGGGGCGCTCGCCCAGCAGCCACGGCGATAGTGCCACCACGAACAGCGGCGCGCAGAAATTCAGCGCCGTGGCCTGCGCCAGCGGCATCAGCATCAGCACGCTGAAGAACACCAGCGTCGAGACCAGCATCAGCGCGCCCCGCAGCCACTGCAGCCCTGGCCTTGCCGCCCGCCACTGGTGCCGCCAGCCGGCGGGGCCGAGCAGCAGGAAGATCGCGACCACATGGCCGACATAGCGCACCCATGCCACGGCCACCAGCGGCAGTCCTTGCTGCGTCAGGGTCTTGCTGGTGGCATCGAGCAGGCTGAGGATCCATTGCCCGATGACCAGCAGGGCGATGCCGGTGAGCAGGTGGCGGCGGTCGGCGGGATCGCGCAGCATCGCGCCGCGCGTCATGCGCGGGCCCCGGCCAGCAACTGGTTGAAGATGGTGCGCGCGGGCGCGTACAGTTCGCTTGCGGTGACGCCGGCCGGCCCGGTGCCCTGGGCGACAAGGGCATCGGCGGCGCGTCCATGGATCCACACCGCCGCCCGGGCCGCGGCCAGCGGCGCCATGCCTTGCGCCAGCAGCGCCCCCAGCATGCCGGCCAGCACGTCGCCGGTGCCGGCGCTGGCAAGTGCGGCATTGCCGCTCGGGTTGAGCGTGCATGGGCTGCCGTCAGGCGCCGCGATCACTGTGCCCGATCCCTTCAGCACGACCACGGCCTGCCATTGCGCAGCCAGTGCTGCGGCAGCAGCGGGCCGGTCGCGCTGCACCTCGGCGACGGGAACGCCCATCAGCCGGGCGGCTTCGAGCGGGTGCGGCGTTATCACGCAGGCCGCGCCGCTGGCGGCCAGTGCCCCGGCCAGCGCCGGATCGGCAGCCAGCAGGTTCAGGGCATCGGCATCCAGCACAAGCGGCAGCGGCGCGGCTTGCAGCAGCCGCGCAAACTGCTTGTGTGCGTTGGCGTCCGTGCCCATGCCAGGACCGATCACCAGCGCCGACATGGCAGCGAGGGCCAGTGCGTCCACGGCATGCAGCATCAGCTCCGGATGCAGCGGATCGAACAGCGGTGCGGGCTGCGCCAGGAAGCCGATATGCACCTTGCCCGCGCCGAGGAACTGCGCGGCCCTGGCGCCCAGCAGCGGCGCCCCGGTCATGCCCAGGTTGCCGCCGATGAGCGCCAGCGAGCCATGCGTGCCCTTGTTGCTGGCATGGTGGCGGCGCGGCAGCGCCGTGCTGAACAGCGCCGGGCCGTTTACCAGGCAATGGGGCGTTTCGTCCGGCGGATAGTCAAGGCCGATCGGCGCGATATCGACCTCGCCGGCGCAGTCGCGCCCGTCGAGCGTCAGCAGCCCGGGCTTGGCGGCGATAAAGGTCAGCGTGCGCTGCGCGCGCACGGCCGGCGCGCCCGCGCCGGTGTCGGCGAACAGGCCGCTGGGGATGTCCAGCGCAAACACCGGCAGCGCGCTGCGGTTGATTTGTCCGATCCACCACGCCATGGTGCCGTCGGCGGGGCGGTTCAGGCCGATGCCGAGCAGGCCGTCGACGAGCGCAGCGGTGCCCGCGGGCCAGTCCGCGTCATGCGAGGCAGCGATGCCTGCGACCACGCTGACCGGGACGCCGGCTGCGTGCGCTTGCTGCCAGGCGGTCGCGGCGTCGGCGGGCAGGTGCTGCGGGTCCGCCGTCAGCCATACCTGCACGGCACGGCCGGCGCTGTGCAATTGCGTGGCGGCCACCAGCGCATCGCCGCCGTTATTGCCGGGGCCGGCCAGGAACAGCAGCGGGCCGGCGGGTGCATGGCAGGCCAGCCAGCGCGCGGCCGCGGCGCCGGCGCGCGACATCAGCGTAAAGGCGGGCAGTTGCGTGAAGGCGGCGTTCTCGATGCGGCGGATGGCGGCGACGTCGTACAGCGGAACCGGTTCGGAGGCAGCGGCATCGAGTGCAAACCAGCCGTCGCCGTTTGCGTGCGAGGTGGCGGTAGAGGCAGAGGGTGTCATGTGTGGTTATCTGGCGGGCCCCAGGCCGTAGCGGTCGGGCAGCAGGCCCTCCATGTCGATGTCCGGGCCGCCATGGGTGCCGGCGCTGGCGGCGATCTGGTCAGCGGCAATCTTGCCCGATCCGCAGCTCATCGCCCAGCCCGTCGAGCCATGGCCGAGGTTGAGGAACAGGCCGGGCACGGCTGTTGGGCCGATCAGCGGCGGCCCGTCCGGCAGCATCGGCCGCGCGCCCACCCATTGCGTGGCTTCCTGGTAGTTGCCTGCCACCGGGAACCAGTCGCGCGCGACCTTGACCAGGGTGTTCAGGGCGGCCGGCCGCAGATCAAGCTTGCGTGAGCCCAGCTCGGCCGTACCCGCCACGCGCAGGCGGTTGCCCATGCGCGTGATCGCGACCTTGTAGGACTCATCCATCAGCGCGCCCAGCGGCGCCTGCAGTTCGTCGCGGACCATCACCGTCACCGAGTAGCCCTTGACCGGATACAGCGGCATGCGCAGGCCCAGCGGGCGCAGCAGCGCGGTGCTGTCGGCGCCGGCCGCGACCAGCACGCGGTCGGCGCTCAGCACCTGGCCAGGGCGCTTCTTGTCGGAGTGCTGCAGCTCGACCTGCAGCTTGCCCGCGTTGTCGGGCCTGACGCGCGCCACCCGGGTGTCGAAGCGGAACGATACGCCTGCGGCCTCGGCATGCCGGTGCAGCGCGCGCACGAACATCGGGCAGTTGCCGGACTCGTCTTCCGGCAGGTGCAGCCCGCCAGCCAGCGGCGTGTCGGCCGCCAGGCCCGGTTCGATACGGCGGCATTCCTGCGCGCTGACCAGCCGGTGCGGCACGTTGTTCTCGCGCAGCAGGGCCACGGCGGGCGCGGCCAGGTCGAGGTCGCGCGCGGTGCGGAACAGCTGCAGGTAGCCTTGCGACTGCTCGTAGTCGATCTCCAGCTCGCTACGCAGCCGGTGCAGGCACCCGCGGCTGTAGAACGCCAGCCGCTGCATGCGCAGCTTGTTGGCGCGGTAGCGCTCCAGCCGGCATTCGCGCAGCCAGCGCGCGATCCAGCGCCACATGGCCGGGTCGGCGGAAGGGCGGAACAGGACCGGCGCCTCGCGCGCAAAGAGCGTGCGCAGGATCTTGCCGGGCATTCCCGGCGCCGCCCATGGCGTGACATAGCCGGGCGCGATCACGCCGGCATTGCCGAAGCTGGCTTCCTGCGCCGGCGCGGCGCGGCGTTCGAGCACGGTCACGTCGAAACCGGCCTGCCGCAGGTACCAGGCGGAACTGACGCCGATCGCGCCGGCGCCGATGACGATCACATGCATCGGACTGGGACCCTCCATATTGCCGGGCCGGCGGCAAATGGCCGCGGGCGGGGCCGGCCAATGCTATTTGACTTCCTGCTGCATGACAATGTCCGGCAGCCAGGTGACCACGCCCGGCCAGATCGTGACGATGGCGATCGCCACCACCATCATCATGAAAAAGGGCAGCGAGACCCTTGCTATGTAATTGCTGTCCTTGCCTGTCATGCTCTGCAGCACGAACAGGTTGAAGCCCACGGGCGGCGTCACCTCGGCGATCTCCACCAGCAGCACGATGAAGATGCCGAACCAGACCAGGTCGAAGCCGGCCGCCTGCACCATCGGCAGCACCGTCGCGGTGGTCAGCGCGATCATCGAGATGCCGTCCAGCGCCGTGCCCAGCACGATGTAGATCACTGTCAGCACGGCGATCAGCGCCCACGGCGACAGGTGCATCGCCGCCACCCATTCCGCCAGCGCGCGCGGGATGCCGGTAAAGCTCATGGTAACCGACAGGAACGAGGTCGCGCCCAGCACGAACATGATCATCGCGGTCAGCCGCGTGGCCGACATCAGGCTGTCCCAGAACGCCGCGCGCGTGAGCGAGCCGCCCGCCCACGCCAGCGCCAGCGAAGCCACCACGCCATAGGCTGCGGCTTCGGTCGCGGTGGAGTAGCCGGTCACCATGATCACGGTGATAAAGGCGATCAGCACGATGCACGGCAGCAGCTGGCGGATCGATGCCAGCCGCGCACGCCAGTTGAAGTGCTCCGACGGCGGGGTTTTGTCCGGGTTGGCCAGTGCCCAGACCACGATATAGCCGGAGAACAGCAGCATCAGCAGCAGGCCGGGTATGAAGCCCGCCAGGAACACGCGGATGATCGACACGTCCGCCGACACCGCGTACACCACCATCGTGATCGACGGCGGGATCAGGATGCCGAGCGTGCCGGCGCAGGACAGCGAGCCGAGCGTAGTGCGCTCGTCGTAGCCGCGCCGCGTGAGTTCCGGCAGCGCCGATTTGGCGATGGTGGCGCAGGTGGCCGCCGACGACCCCGACACCGAGCCAAAAATGCCGCAGCCAAGGATATTGACGTGCATCAGCCGCCCGGGCAGCCAGCTCAGCCACGGCGACAGCCCGCTGAACATCTGCTCGGACAGCTTGGTGCGGAACAGGATCTCGCCCATCCAGACAAAGAGGGGCAGCGATGCCAGCGTGTATGAGGCGCTCGACGACCACCATGCGTTGGCCAGGCTGACCAGCGCCTCGCGGTCCGAGAACACCACCAGACCGACCCATGAGGTGACCGCAATGGCCACGGGGATCCACGCGCCGATCGCCAGGAAGACGATCATCACCAGCAGCAGGATCAGTGCAACCACGACTGTGCTCATCAGACCGTCTCCCCGAAATCGCCGGCGGCGAGCTTTTCTTCATGGGCCACCTGGTAGCGCGGCTTGTGTCCGCGCACCACGCGCAGCCATTCATCGGCGACCGCCAGCAGGAAGCCGACGCAGCCAAGCACCGCGAAGCTCTGCGGAATCCACAGCGGGATCACGATCTGGCCCTGGGAGACATCGCCGATTTCCCAGCTCTGCCACGCAAAGGTGCCAAGCGCCCAGGCCGCGTAGGCGGCAAACGCCAGGCAGACGGTCAGCGAGACCAGCTCCAGCACCCGGCGCCGGCGCGGGCCCACGGCCCCCAGCAGCATCTCGACGCGCACGATGCCGCCATGCTGGAAGGTCTGGCCAAGGATCAGGAAGGCGGACGCCGCGCACAGCCAGGCGACGATGTCATCGCCACCCTTGAAGATCACCGAGGTCTCCCGCGACAGCGACATCAGGATCATGATCACGCAGACGGCGAGGATGCACAGCGCGCCGAGCACGGCAAAGAGGTCAAGCAGGCGGTCGAGCCAGCGCTTGGAGGAGGGGGCAGTTGGCATGATGGGCAGCAGTTGAGGCAAGCGGGCAGCAGGCTTGCTGACGAACATCGATCAGGCAGGTTTGCTCCCCTCTCCCGCTGAGGGGAGAGGGAGCGCACATCAGCCTACTTGCGGTAGGCGTCCAGGATAGCCTTGCCGTCCTCGCCCGCGCCCTTGGCCCAGTCATCCACCATGACCTTGCCCACCTTCTGCATGTCGGCCTTGAGCTGCGGCGAAGGCGGCTGCACCGTCATGCCGTTGCGCGACAGGGTGGCCAGGTACTCCTTGGTCTTTTGCTCCGAGACCTGCCAGCCGCGCTTCTCGGCGTCGGCGACGGCCTTGAGCAGGGCCTCCTGGGTCGGCTTGTCCAGTGCCGCGAACGCTTTCTTGCTGACCACCAGCATGTTCTTGGGCAGCCAGGCGTCCACCGTGTAGAAGTACTTCACGCTCTCCCACACCTTGGTGTCGACGCCGGTTGCGCCCGACGACATGAAGGAGTTGACCGTGCCAGTGGCCAGCGCCTGTGCCAGGTCGGCAGCCTGGATGGTCACCGGCTGGGCGCTGACCAGCTCGGCGATGCGCGAGGTGGCCGGGTTGTACGCGCGCCATTTCAGGCCCTTCATGTCCGCGGCGGAATTGATCGGCTTGTTGGCATAGATGCCCTGCGGCGGCCAGGCCACCGCGTACAGCAGCTTCATGCCCTGCTTGTCGAGCACCTTCTCGGTGACCGGGCGCGAGGCCTGCCACAGCTTGTAGGCGTCGGCATAGCTGGTGGCCAGGAACGGCACCGCATCGACGCCGAACACCGGATTCTCGTTGGCCAGCAAGGACATCAGGATCTCGCCCATCTGCACCTGGCCGGTCTGCACGCCGCGCTTGATCTCGTTGGCCTTGAGCAGCGAGCCATTGGGGTGCAGCACGATCTTGAGCTTGCCGCCGGTGGCCTTGTCCACGTCGTTGGCCATCTGTTGCAGGTTCTCGGTGTGCAGGTTGCTGGCCGGATAACCGGTCGGCAGGTCCCACTTGGTATCCGCCTGTGCCGCCACGGCGGCCAGCATCAGGCCGGCCGCAACGATTGCCTTGACTCGCATCTCGATCTCTCCTGGTGTGCGCGCGGGGGCGCGGTGGTACTGCTGGTTGCGTACTACCTGGTGCCGGTCGTGCCCGCATTGGCGGGCACGCCGGCGCAAGATCAACGGCGCGGCGGCAGGGCTCAGTCGTCGCGCTGTGAAGGTTGCACGATGCGTTCCAACGCAAGGGCCGTGCCCAGCAGGCCGGCATCGCGCATCGGGCCGTGCGACAGCATCAGGCCCACGGGCAGCTCGTCCGGCGCGTGGCAGGGCAGCGAGATCGAGCAGCCGTCAAGGAAATTGAAGGCCGAGGTATTGCGCAGCAGCAGGGCATTGACGCGGAAGAACTGCGCATCATCGGTGCGCAGCGGCGCAATCTCGGGCGCGACCATCGGCACGGTCGGGCAGACCACGGCGTCGAAGCGGGCCAGGCGCGCTTCCATGCGGGCGATCCAGTCCAGCCGGGCGCGGCCCAGGTCGATATAGTCGGCGGCGCTGACATTGGCGCCGCGGTCGATGCGCGAGGCCACGCGCGGGTCGTACAGGTCGCGCCGGGCGGCCAGCAGGTGGCGGTGGATGGCAAAGGCTTCGGCCGAGCTGAAGCCGCCCTGGGCGTTCAGGCCCGCCAGTTCGCCGAGCTCGGGCAGGTCGACATGCTCCAGTTGCACGCCGGCGGCCGACAGCCGGCCCAGCGCGCGGTCAAAGGCGCGCGCCACCACCGGGTCGAGGTCGTCCAGCAGGACCTGGCGCGGGATCGCCAGCCGCGTCGCGGCGGGGTTGGTGACGCGCGGGATCACTGCGCTGTCCGCGATCACGCTGTCCACGGCAATGCAGTCGCTGACCGTGCGCGCCATCGCGCAGGCGGTGTCGAGCGTGTAGGACAGAGGAAAGGCCCCCGTCAGCGGCACGCGCCGCGCGGTGGGCTTGAAGCCGGTGATGCCGCATAGCGCGGCGGGGATGCGGATGGAGCCGCCGGTGTCGCTGCCAAGCGCCGCGACCGCCAGCCCCAGCGCCACCGAAACGGCCGCACCCGACGACGAGCCGCCCGGGATGCGCGCCACGCCATCGGTGCCGGCTGGGTTGGCCGGCGTGCCGTAGTGGGGATTGATGCCCACGCCCGAGAACGCGAACTCCGTCATGTTGGTGCGCCCGACCAGGGCTGCCCCTGCAGCGCGCAGGCGGGCGACCACGGTGGCGTCCGCGGTGGCCGGCGCGGCATCCTTGCGCACCAGCGAGGCTGCGCTGGTGACTTCGCCGGCCACGTCGTAAAGGTCCTTGACTGAAACCGGCAGCCCCGCCAGCGGATGCAGCGCCTTGCCGGCGCGGCCGGCGGCATCGGCAGCGCGCGCGACCTGGGCCGCGGCCTCGAAGGTGCTGTGCAGGAACACGGCCTCGGCAGCCGGCGTGGCGGCAAGCGCGGCCGCCTGCTCGATGATCTGCGCACGGCTGGTGGCGCCGTCGCGCAGGCGGGTGTTCAGGGTGTCGAGGTCGGGAAGCATGGATGGCATGGGGTCTGCAAACGGGGTGCGAGGGCGGGGCGGGCACCGCCATGGTGGCGGCCGCCTGCCGGCACGGGGAAGGGCGCGGTGCACATGCGCAGGGCCAGTCGTGGCCGGCGTCCTCCCTCATGCTTTACCTGTATTTATTAGGTGTTCATGCTCATAATTCGCCAATAAACTGTCAAGCTAAAATTGCCGGGGCGCGCTCCGGGCTTATACCTAGCACGCCAGCGCCGTCCCATCGAAAGGAGTCTCCCGCATGCCACGCAAGCCAGCCGAGAGCGGGCATACCGCCGCCGCCGTGGCCGATGCCTCTGCCGTTGCCGATAAGGCAAGGCCGGCCACCGCGCTGTCGCGCGCGGCCGGGGCCAATATCGTGTCGTCCTCGCACCTGGTGTCGGTGCGCAGCCCCGAGCTGTCCGAGTTCGAGTTCGGGCTGAACACCGCCTACAATGCCTACAGCCGCTGGGTGGTGCGCTGCATGGGGGCGGCGGGGGTGCGCGACCTGACCTTCCTGGACGTGCTGGTGCTGCATCACGTGAACCATCGCGGCCGGCCCAAGCGGCTGGCCGATATCTGCTTCGTGCTGAACGTGGAAGACACCCACCTGGTGACCTACGCATTGAAGAAGCTGCAGGGGCTGGGGCTGGTGAGCGGGGAGCGGGTCGGCAAGGAGGCCACTTATTCGACCACCCCGGCCGGTGCCGAGGCCTGCGCACGCTATCGCGAGATCCGCGAACAATGCCTGACCAGCAACTTCACCGAAGGCAGCGAAGAGAATGCCGAGATCGGGGAGCTCGCCCGGCTGATGCGGGTGCTGACCGGCCTGTACGAGCAGGCCGCGCGCTCGGCGACGTCACTCTGAGCCGTCCATTCGGTAAAAGTGACGCATAAGCATTATCAGGATGGGCGGTAACACGGCCCCGTCGTGATGTCGCAGTGCAAAATCCGGGTGCCGGCAAGGTACAATAGCGGTTTCCCGCCAGTCGGCACCCCATGCAGCGGTGCCGGCTAAGCAGCAGCCCCTACCTCACCGCCTCCCGACCGCTACGATCATGGCGCATTTCTCGTGCTTCCCCGGCGCTTTGGCGCTTTCCGCCTTCCGTCAGCAACGCCTGCTCACCGCCCTGCGGCAGATCGACGCCGATATTGAATCGGTGCATGGCCAGTTCCTGCACTTTGTCGACGCACAGACGCCGCTGTCGGCCGAAGAGCAGTCCCGCGTGGCGGCGCTGCTGACCTACGGCGCACCGTTCGCCGATCAGCCCGACGGCGACCGCTTCGTGGTGATCCCGCGCTTCGGCACGATCTCGCCGTGGGCCAGCAAGGCCACCGACATCGCCCATAACTGCGGCCTCACGCATATCCACCGCATCGAGCGCGGTATCGAAATCACGGTCATCTGCAAGAAGGGCCTGCTGCGCGGCCGCAAGACGCTGGACGCGGATACCCGCGCCGCCGTCGCCGCGCACCTGTTCGACCGCATGACCGAGACCGTGGTCGCCTCGCGTGACGATGCCGCCGGCCTGTTCCAGGAACTGCCGGCCAAGCCGCTGCGCTTTATCGACATCTCGGCCGGACGCAGCGCGCTGGCCGCGGCCAACGTCGAGATGGGCCTGGCGCTGTCCGAGGACGAGATCGACTACCTGGTCGATGCCTACGGCAAGCTGGAGCGCAACCCGACCGACGTCGAGCTGATGATGTTCGCGCAGGCCAACAGCGAGCACTGCCGCCACAAGATCTTCAACGCCACCTGGACCATCGACGGCGTGCAGCAGGACAAGTCGCTGTTCGCGATGATCCGCAATACGCACCAGCTCAATCCGCAAGGCTCGATCGTGGCCTACTCGGACAACTCGGCGGTGATGGAAGGGGACGTGGCCGAGCGCTGGTTCCCGCGCGGCGATGACCACAAGTACGGCCGCCACGAGGCGCTGACCCACACGCTGATGAAGGTGGAGACGCACAACCACCCGACCGCGATCTCGCCGTTCCCGGGTGCCTCCACCGGCGCCGGCGGTGAAATCCGCGACGAGGGCGCGACCGGCCGCGGCGCCAAGCCCAAGGCCGGCCTGACCGGCTTCACGGTGTCCAACCTGATGCTGCCCGAGGCCGTCGAGTCCTGGGAAAACGACCGCGACGCCGCCCAGCCGGTGGCGCACCGCAACCCGGAAGACAAGCCCGGCGTGACCGGCAAGCCGGACCGCATCGCCTCGCCGCTGCAGATCATGATCGACGGCCCGCTCGGCGGCGCCGCCTTCAACAACGAATTCGGCCGTGCCAACCTGGGCGGCTATTTCCGCGTCTACGAGCAGAACGTCGGCGGCACCGTGCGCGGCTACCACAAGCCGATCATGATCGCGGGCGGGATCGGCAATATCGACGCCGCGCACACGCACAAGAACCCGCTGCCGGCCGGCACGCTGCTGATCCAGCTGGGCGGCCCGGGCATGCGCATCGGCATGGGCGGCGGCGCCGCCAGCTCGATGGCGACCGGCACCAACACCGCCGATCTGGACTTCGATTCGGTCCAGCGCGGCAACCCCGAGATGGAGCGCCGCGCGCAGGAAGTGATCAACGCCTGCTGGCAGCTCGGCGACGCCAACCCGATCCTGTCGATCCATGACGTCGGCGCGGGCGGCATCTCCAACGCCTTCCCCGAACTGGTGGACGGCGCCGACCGCGGGGCACGCTTCGACCTGCGCCAGGTGCACCTGGAAGAGTCCGGCCTGTCGCCGGCCGAGATCTGGTGCAACGAGTCGCAGGAACGCTATGTGCTGGCGATCGCGCCGGACAGCTTCCCGCAATTCCAGGCCATGTGCCAGCGCGAGCGCTCGCCGTTCGCGGTGGTTGGCATTGCCACGGAAGAAAAGCAGCTGCAACTGGTCGACGCCAGCGTCGACGCCGCGCTCAAGGAGCACTACGCCGTCGACATGCCGATGGACGTGCTGCTGGGCAAGCCGCCGCGCATGCATCGCGACGTCAAGCGCGTCGAGCAGGAACTGCCGGCGGTGGACGTGACCGGCATCAGTCTGGAGCAGGCCGTGCGCGACGTGCTGCGCCATCCGACCGTGGCCAGCAAGTCGTTCCTGATTTCGATCGGCGACCGTACCGTCGGCGGCATGAACGCGCGCGACCAGATGGTCGGCCCGTGGCAGGTGCCGGTTGCCGACGTGGCCGTGACCACGCTCGACTACCAGGGCAAGGCCGGCGAAGCGATGACCATGGGTGAGCGCACCCCGCTGGCCGTGATCAATGCGCCGGCCTCCGGCCGCATGGCGATCGGCGAGGCGCTGACCAACCTGGCCGCCGCGCCGGTCAAGGACCTGGGCAAGGTCAAGCTGTCGGCCAACTGGATGGCGGCCTGCGGCGTGGAAGGCGAAGACGCGAAGCTGTATGACACCGTGCACGCCGTCGGCATGGAACTGTGCCCGGCGCTTGGCATCAGCATCCCGGTGGGCAAGGATTCGCTGTCGATGCGCACCAAGTGGCAGGACGACGGCGTCAACAAGGAAGTGGTCGCGCCGGTGTCGCTGATCATCTCGGCCTTTGCCGCGGTGGACGACGTCAATCGCACGCTGACCCCGCAACTGCGCACCGACGCCGGCGACACCGTGCTGATCGCCGTCGACCTGGGCCGTGGCAAGAACCGCATGGCCGGCAGCATCCTGGCGCAGGTGACGCAGCAGGTCGGCGACAGCGCCCCCGACGTCGATAACGCCGAAGACCTGAAGAACTTCTTCAACGTGATCCAGCGCCTGAACCGCGAAGGCAAGCTGCTGGCCTATCACGACCGCTCGGATGGCGGCTTCATGGCCGCGCTGGCGGAAATGGCCTTTGCCGGCCACTGCGGCATCTCGCTCAACGTCGACATGCTGGCGCTGGACCCGCAGCAGGAGCAGGACTACGGCGACGCCAAGAACTGGGCGCAGCAGATCGCCGAGCGCCGCAACGACCAGACCTTGCGCGCGCTGTTCTCGGAAGAGCTCGGCGCGGTGGTGCAGGTGCGCATGGAAGACCGCGACACGGTCTTTGCCGTGCTGCGCGAAGCCGGCCTGTCGGCCTGCAGCCATGTGGTGGGCAAGCCCAACGCGACCGACCAGATCGAGGTCTATCGCGATGCCAAGAAGGTCTTCGGCGCCTCGCGCACCGACCTGCAGCGCAACTGGAGCGAAGTCAGCTGGCGCATCGCGCGCCTGCGCGACAACCCGGCCTGCGCCGACAGCGAATACGACCGCCTGCTCGACGCCGCCGACCCCGGCATCAGCCCGGTGCTGACCTTCGATGCGGCCGAAGACATCGCCGCGCCGTTCATCGCCACCGGCGCCCGCCCGCGCGTGGCGATCCTGCGCGAGCAGGGCGTCAACTCGCAGATCGAGATGGCGTACAGCATGGATCGCGCCGGCTTCGATACGCACGACGTGCACATGAGCGACCTGATCGCAGGCCGCGCCAATCTGGCCGACTTCAGCGGCTTTGTCGCGTGCGGCGGCTTCAGCTACGGCGACGTGCTGGGCGCGGGCGAGGGCTGGGCCAAGACCATCCTGTTCAACGCGCAGATGGCCGAGCAGTTCGCTGCCTTCTTCAACCGCCAGGACACTTTTGCGCTGGGCGTTTGCAACGGCTGCCAGATGATGAGCAACCTGGCCCCGATCATCCCGGGCGCAGGCGCCTGGCCGAAGTTCACGCGCAACCAGTCGGAGCAGTACGAGGCGCGCTTTGTCACGGTCGAGGTGCAGTCGTCGCCGTCGATCTTCTTCGCCGGCATGGAAGGCAGCCGCATTCCGATCGTGGTTGCCCACGGCGAAGGGTTTGCCGACTTCTCGCAGCAGGGCAATATCGACCAGGCCCACGTGGCGCTGCGCTTTGTCGACAACTACGGCTCGGTCACGCAGACCTATCCGCTCAACCCGAACGGCTCGCCCGACGGCATCACCTCGGTGACCACCGTCGATGGCCGCTTCACCGTGCTGATGCCGCACCCGGAGCGTGTGTTCCGTGCCGCGACCATGAGCTGGGCCCCGGACGCGTGGAAGCAGGTTGCCGATGGCGGCAGCCCGTGGATGCGGATGTTCCGCAATGCGCGGAAGTGGGTGGGGTAAGCAGCAGCCCAGGGCTTGCGCCCTTCGTCCCAAGCAAGAGCCACCGGCAGCGCCGGTGGCTTTTTAGTTTTTCGGCCAAAGCCCAAATGGCGACGGCCATTTCGCTCCGCATCTTGGAATCTTCCGCATTTCCTGCCGCTTTCGCACTGTTACTCTCGCGCTGACTCATGATCGGATGCAGGGCTGGTCCGCTTGCATCCGGGTCGCTCGAACCCGGAACGGCTGATTCGGAGATCCCACCATGAATCAGAAGGCGCAGTCGTCCCCGGCAGTCGATGCAGACTATATGTTCGCCACGGTCCCGCCCGGTGCGCGCAGGCCAACCTGGAAGCAGGTGATGGTATGGGTCGGGTTTGGCTATGTTGCCACCGGCCTGTTTATCGGCGGCACCCTGGCCGGGCCCGCGGGCGGAGCGGGCGTTTCTTTCTCCATGGCGTTGCTGGCCATCGCCATCGCCATCGGCATGGGCATGGGCATCCTGTTCGTGCTGACAGCCCTGCTCGGCATCATCGCCCAACGCACCGGCCTGAGCCTGGCGTTGTTGTGCCGCTATGCCTACGGCGCCAGGGGCATGAACGCGCAGCTCATCAATTACCTCGGCATCATGGCGCCGCCGCTGGCCGGCCCGCTGCTGGCGGATTTCTATATCCGGCACAAAGGCCGCTATGACGTTCGCGAACTCGACCGGCAGCCCGCATTCAACCGGGCCGGCATCGGCGCCGCGCTGGTCGGCATGGCACTGGGGCTCGGCCTCGAGCTGAACCGCTGGCTGCCCGAGTGGCCCAACGGGCTGGTGGCGCTGCTGGCCACGGTGCTGGTGTACCTGCTGTTGCATCCGGTCCTGAACGTGAAAGTGCAGCCGCTGGCGGAGAACGCATCATGAAGAAAGTCTTGCTGAACGAGGTTTCCACGGCCGAACTGGAGGCCAGTTTGCCGCTGGCGGCATAGACAGCGCCATCGGGAAAAGGGCAGCAAGATGCTGGACGCGCTGGTCGGACTGGTTGCCGACAGTATCAGGCAGCTCGACGAAACCGGGTGGCGCTACGACCTGCGCCGGTGAAGGCAGGTTTCAGCCGGCAAGCGGAGGGAGCAGGCGTGAACTCCACGACGCATAGGCATAAGTCAGCATCCGCCCGGCTTCAAAACCAGGGGGCGCCCTGATCTCGCCGCGAGCCTCCTTGTAAGCCACCACGGCGTGCAGGATCTTCTCGGGCGCGTAACGGTCACGCAACGGGAGATAGGGGTGGAGCTGGCGCCAGCCGGGGGCGGCGCCGTCCAGGGTCGCCCAGGCCAGTGCGCAATAGCACATGCCCCGGGACGAGAGATGCCAGAGTTGCCAGTAGCGGCCAGTCGACTCCACGCGCTGCATCCTTGAATCTTGCAGGACCGGCGGGGGCGACCGGACCGTGCCTTACTGGATCTTGGCCTTGTCCTTGAGTGACTTCATCATGGCCTGGAACTGCTCGCGCTGCCAGTTCTGGTCCCCCATCAGCATCTGCGTGAGCTGCGGTTTGACCTCTTCGAACGACGGGATCTTGGCGTCGCGCACGTCGACCAGTTCGATGATATGCCAGCCGAACTGGGTCTTGACCGGGGTATCGGTCAGCTGGCCCTTTTTCAGGCCGGTCATGGCAGCCGAGAACTCAGGGACGTAGCTGCTGCTGTTGGCCCAGTCCAGGTCGCCGCCGTTGGCGGCCGAGCCCGGGTCCTTGGACGAGGCCTTGGCCATGTCCTCGAACTTGGCGCCGCCCTTGATCTTGGCGATGATCGCCTTGGCGTCGGCTTCCTTTTCCACCAGGATATGGCGGGCGTGGTATTCCTTGCCGTTGCCGAACTGCGACTTGATCTTGTCGTACTGCTTGCGCAGCTCGGCGTCGCTGGCGCCGTGGGTCTTAACGTAGTCTTCGAACACTGCGCCGGCCAGCACGTTCAGGCGGGCCTGTTCCAGTTGTTCCTGCACGTCGTCGCGCTGGGTCAGGCCGCGCTTGTTGGCTTCCTGCACGAGCAGTTCGCGGTCGATCAGCATGTTGCGCGCGCGCGAGCGCAGCTCCGGGTTGTCGGGCTGGCCGGTGCCGGCGATCAACTTGTCCAGCTTTGCCGATGAAATGGCCTTGCCATTCACGACGGCGGCATTCTGGGCGATGGCCGGCAGGCTGCCGGCAGCAAGCACAGCCGCCAGGCTGAACGAGAGGACGGTGGTCTTCATGGAATCAGGTCTGAGAGTTGCTGGAAGAATCGCGTGATGATGCGCGGGATTGGTACTCTTGGTCGGTGAACGCAGTCACGGCAAGTGCGTGGATCTGCGCGGGGAACAGACCGCGCAGCGCATCATACACCATGCGGTGTCGCGCAACCCGGCTGTGACCCGTAAAGCGCTCGCTGACGATTGTCACGTCGTAATGTCCGCCGCCGGATGCGGCGCCGGCATGTCCGGCGTGCAGCGCGCTGTCGTCGCGCACGGCCAGGTGGCTGGGGGCGAGCGCTTCGCGCAGCATCGCCTCGATAGTGGCGGGATCGGCTGCCATCAATGGTTTCCTTCGATTCGGGGGGGCGGGGGCGGGGCCGTCAGTCCTGGCTGTTCTCGGGCATGTGGCGCGACAGCCAGACACTCTGGGCGACGATGAACACCAGCATCAGCCCCATGCTGCCGAACAACTTGAAGTTGACCCAGGCCTCGGTCGAGAACTGGTAGGCCACGTACAGGTTCAGCACGCCCATGGCGGCAAAGAAGCCGGCCCAGGCGGCGTTCAGGCGCGCCCACACCGGGTCGGGCAGGGTCACCTGTTTTTCCATCATGGCGCGGATCAGGTTCTTGCGCCAGCCGATCACCGAGCCCAGCAGCCCCACCGCGAACATCCAGTAGAGCACGGTCGGCTTCCACTTGATGAAGGTCTCGTTGTGCAGCACCAGCGTGGCACCGCCGAACACCGCGATGATCAGCAGGCTGACCCACTGCATCGGCTCGACCTTGCGGTGGCGGAACCAGACCCAGCCGATCTGCAGCACGGTGGCGCCAATGGCCACGGCGGTGGCGGTGTAGATATCAGCCAGCTTGAAGGCGGCAAAAAACAGGATGACCGGGAACAGGTCGAACAGGAATTTCATGCGGTACCAGGTTGTGTCCGGCGTGCTTGCCGGAGCATTCAGCGCTGCGGGTCGCGCCGGGGGTTGTCGTCGCTGCCGGCGGCGTGGGCATCATCCGCCGCACGCTGTGCCGGGTCGCGATCATCGAATTTTAGCGCAGCCGAGTTGATGCAATAGCGCAGGCCGGTCGGGGCGGGGCCATCCTCGAAGACATGGCCGAGATGGCTGCCGCATTCCTTGCAGCGTACCTCCACCCGCGTCATGCCGTGGCTGTGGTCGACGTGCTCGGCAATCACCTCGCCGTTGATGGCGCGGAAATAGCTGGGCCAGCCGCAGCCGGCATCGAACTTGGTGGCGGATTCGAACAGCGGCGTGCCGCAGCCCACGCAGTGGTAGATGCCGTTGTCCCAGTGGTCCCAGTAGCGGCCGGTGAACGGGCGCTCGGTGGCGGCCTCGCGGGTCACGCGGTATTCGATGTCGGAGAGTTGTTCACGCCACTCGGCGTCGGTCTTGGTGGTGGTCATGGTCTTGTCCTCGCAGGGCTTCCTCGGATGGGTTCCTCAGTTAAGGCATTGGTCGTGCGAACTGCGCGAACCTTACACCGGCAGGCGCCGGCGTGCAGGGCACGGATCACATGACGTCACGACGAGCAACTGACTTCCAGGCCGGAGGCCCAGTCCGGCGGCAGCGCCGCGTAGTGCTCTGCTTCCGGCTGCTCGTCGAAGGGGCGCGACAGCACTGCCAGCAGGCGGTCCACTTCGGTGAAGTCCTTCTCGCGTGCGTGCCGGATCGCGGTTTCGGCCAGGTGGTTGCGCAGCACGTACTTGGGGTTGACTGCCAGCATTTCCAGTTCGCGCGCGGCATCGTGCGACTGCTCGGCGCGCAGGCGCACGCGATAGTCGGCCACCCATGCGTCGAAGGCGGCGCGGTCCAGGAACAGGTCGCGCACCGGCGCGTCGCGCGAGGCATCGGTGGACGAAATGCCGCACAGCTTGCGCCAGAACAGCGTGTAGTCCACGCGCTGGCCGTGCAGCAGCTGGAACAGGCTGGTCAGCAGCGGCTCATCGCTCTTGTCATCGCCGCCGGCGGGCGGGCGCAGGCCCAGCTTGGCGCGGTAGTGGCGGAAGAATGCCGCGGCATAGCGGTCGCGGAACGGGTCAAGCGCCGCGCGCGCGGCTGCCACGGCAGCGTCGCGCGCGCCTTCCTGGTCGGCATCCTCTGGCGGCAGCCACAGCGGCAGCAGCGCCTGCGCCAGGCAGTGCAGGTTCCAGAATGCCACCTGCGGCTGCTGGCTGTAGGCGTAGCGGCCCTGCGTGTCGGAGTGGTTGCAGATATGGTTGGCGTCGAACGCGTCGAGGAAGCCAAATGGGCCGTAGTCGATGGTCAGGCCCAGGATCGACATATTGTCGGTGTTCATCACGCCGTGGCAGAAGCCCACCGCCTGCCAGTGCGCGATCAGGTCGGCGGTGCGCAGCGAGACCTCGCGCAGCAGCGCCTGGTAGGGCTGGGCGTCGTCGCGGCACGCGGGCATGAAGTTGTCGATGACGAAATCCGCCAGCTTGCGCAGCGCGGCGACGTCGTCGTGCGCGGCGAAATGCTCGAAGTGCCCGAAGCGGATAAAGGTCGGCGACAGCCTGGTCACCACCGCGGAGGTTTCGATGGTCTCGCGCCGCACCGGCGCGTCCGAGCCCATGATAGACAGCGCGCGCGTGGTCGGCACGCCCAGTGCGGCCATGGCTTCGGAGCAGAGGTACTCGCGGATCGACGAGCGCAGCACCGCGCGGCCATCGGCCATGCGCGAGTAGGGCGTCAGGCCCGCGCCCTTGAGCTGGATTTCCCACGGGCCGGTGGCGGTCTCGGCCTGCGCCAGGCGGATGGCGCGGCCGTCGCCGAGCTGGCCAGCCCAGACCCCGAACTGGTGCCCGGAATAGACCGTGGCGAGCGGGTCGGCCCAGTCCGGCACCTGGTTGCCGATAAAGGTCTCGATGAAGTCCTGCTGGCTGCCGATGCCGGCATCCCAGCCGAGCAGGGCCGCAGCGGCCGGCGCCACCCCCACCAGGTAGGGCGCTGGCAGCGGCGTCGGGCGCAGCCGCGTGAAGAACTGCGCGCCGAGTTCGGCAAAGCCGGGCGCGGTGCGCCAGGGCGCGGACAGCGTTGCCGGCGTGGCTGCGTCGGAGGGCTGCGGAGCTTGTGACTGGGGCGTGTCTGGCATCGCGTAGGGGCGCCTCGGGGCGCAAGGGGCGGTGCGAATTCCGTGCGCTCGTCCATGTGCGGCGAACCGCGTAAAAGGCGGTGCGGCGCGGCATGCCGGGGGCACGAAAATGCGGTGGTGGCTAGGGAAAACGACATGTTGAGGTGCAACATGCCACGCAGTATTGTACGTCCTCAACGGCACTCGACCGCTCGACCGAGTTAATGCCGCCATGCACCGCACGGTTATTTTCCTCCTTCAGTGCGCACATGAATCCGGTGCATGGGCTTTTCGCAGAATTGCGGCCCCGAATTCGATGGCAATGCCGGCGGCAACCCCGACGGCAATACACAACAACAGTACGGCAGTGCACAACGAGATCGGCCGGACGCCGATTTGGTGCATGGAAACGACCGACAAAAAATAGTACGGTTGTTCGTTTTCAGGCGAATCACACAAGACTTTCAGGAGGCAGGTTCATGGCATTGATGGGTCAAATGATGAGCGCGCCGCTGCTCATTTCCTCCATCATCAAACACGCCGCGCGTTATTACGGCAGCACCGAGATCGTCTCGCGGCGCACGGAGGGCGACCTGCATCGCTACACGTACCGCGATTGCGAACTGCGCGCCCGCAAGCTGGCGCAGGCGCTCGGCGCACTGGGCGTGAAGCAGGGCGAGCGCGTCGGCACGCTGGCCTGGAACGGCTACCGCCACCTCGAGATCTACTACGGCGTGTCCGGCATGGGCGCCGTCTGCCATACCATCAACCCGCGCCTGTTTCCCGAGCAGATTGCCTATATCGTCAACCATGCGGAGGACGGCTATGTCTTCTTCGACCTGACCTTCCTGCCGCTGGTGGAAGGCGTGGCGCCGCATTGCCCCAACGTCAGGGGCTGGGTGGCGATGACCGACCGCGCGCATATGCCGGCCGAATCCAAGGTGCCGCTGCTGTGCTACGAGGAGCTGGTCGACGCGCAGGACGGCGACTACGAATGGCCGCAGTTCGACGAGAATCTGGCGTCGAGCCTGTGCTACACCTCGGGCACCACCGGCAACCCCAAGGGCGCGCTGTACTCGCACCGCTCGACGGTGCTGCACTCGTACGCGTCGGCACTGCCCGACGCGCTGGGCTGCTCCGCCAGCGACGTGATCCTGCCCGTGGTGCCGATGTTCCACGTCAATGCCTGGGGCCTGCCGTACTCGGTGCCGCTGGTCGGCGCCAAGCTGGTGCTGCCCGGTGCCAAGCTGGACGGGGCGTCGATCTATGAACTGTTCGAGCAGGAGAAGGTGACCTTCTCCGCCGGCGTGCCGACGGTGTGGCTCGGCCTGCTCCAGCACGTGCAGTCGAACAAGCTGAAATTCTCCAGCTTCCGTCGCACCGTGATCGGCGGCTCGGCTGTGCCGCCCGCGATGACCCGTGCGTTCGAGGCGCTGAACGTCGAAGTGATCCATGCCTGGGGCATGACCGAGATGTCACCACTTGGCACGGCGTGCAAGCTGCTAGCCAGGCACGAAGCTCTCTCTGACGCGGATCGCCACAAAATCCAGGAAAAGCAGGGCCGCGTGATCTTCGGTGTGGACATGAAGATTGTCGACGGCGAAGGCAAGGAGCTGCCGTGGGACGGCAAGGCCTTCGGCGACCTGATGGTGCGCGGCCCATGGGTCATCGAGCAGTATTACCGCAATGGCATCAGCCCCCTGGCCGACGGCTGGTTCCCGACCGGCGACGTGGCCACCATCGACGCCGATGGCTTCATGCAGATCACCGACCGCAGCAAGGATGTGATCAAGTCCGGCGGCGAATGGATCTCGTCGATCGATATCGAGAACGTCGCCGCCGCGCACCCCGCGGTGCATATGGCGGCCTGCATCTCGGCCTACCACCCCAAGTGGGATGAACGCCCGCTGCTGGTGGTGGTGAAGAAGCCCGGCGCCGAAGTCACCCGCGAAGAACTGCTGCAGTTCTTCGATGGCAAGGTCGCCAAGTGGTGGATCCCGGACGACGTGGCCTTTGTCACCGAGATCCCGCTGACCGCCACCGGCAAGATGCAGAAGCTCAAGCTGCGCGAGCAGTTCAAGGACTACAAGCTGCCGACTGCCTGACGCCGGCACGCGCTTTCCGGTGCGCCATGCCTGCTTGCGGCATGGCGTGTTCGGGGCGGCTGCAAGGCGTGGCATGGAGGACGCCGCGCAGCCAGCCAAATTCGACGACAAGCCAACGACAAGAGTGAAGGAGACAGGTATGACCAAAATGCGTCCGCTGGTGGCCGGTGTGGCCGTGTTTGCCGCACTGGGTTCTGCGCTGGTTTCAGGTACCGCACTCGCGGATACGGTGAAGATTGCCTTCATTGACCCGCTATCGGGGCTGATGGCTCCCGTTGGGCAGAACCAGCTCAAGAGCTGGCAGTATGTCGCCGACATCGCCAACCAGAAGAACTGGGCCGGCGCGCACAAGTTCGAGGTGGTGGGTTTCGACAACAAGCTGTCGCCGCAGGAAAGCCTGACCATCCTCAAGCAGGCGGTCGACCAGGGCATCCGCTATATCGTGCAGGGCAACGGCTCGTCGGTCGGGCTGGCGCTGCAGGACGCGGTGGCCAAGCACAACGAGCGCAATCCGGGCAAGGAAATCGTCTACCTGAACTACGCCGCGGTGGACCCGGACATGACCAATTCCAAATGCAACTTCTGGCATTTCCGGCTCGACGCCAACTCGGACATGAAGATGGAGGCGCTGACCACCTTCCTGGCCAAGGACCCGAACGTCAAGAAGGTCTACCTGATCAACCAGAACTACTCGTTCGGCCACCAGGTGGCGCGCGCCGCCAAGGACTACCTGAAGCGCAAGCGCCCGGACATCCAGATCGTCGGTGAAGACCTGCACCCGCTGGCCCAGGTCAAGGACTTTGCCCCGTACGCGGCCAAGATCAAGGCCTCCGGCGCCGATACCGTGATCACCGGCAACTGGGGCAGCGACCTGGCGCTGCTGATCAAGGCGGGCAAGGATGCCGGCCTGACCACCAACTACTACACCTACTACGCCGGCACCACCGGCGTGCCCACGGCGATGGGCGCCACCGGTGCCGAGCACGTCAAGTATGTCGGCTACTACAACCCCAACAACAAGGGGTTCAAGGGGGCTGATGTCATCGAGGGCTTCAAGAAGAAGTACAACGACGACTTCTACGTGATGGCCTCCTACACCGGCATTGCCATGCTGTCCAAGGCCTTCAAGGACACCGGCTCGACCGATCCGATCAAGGTTGCCAAGGCGCTCGAGGGCATCAAGGTCGACAGCATGAACGGCACGGTCGAGATGCGCAACTCGGACCACCAGGCGCAGCAGCCGCTGGTGGTCGCCACCTGGACCAAGGTGGATGGCAAGGAAATCAAGTACGACCAGGAAAACACCGGCTACGGCTGGAAGACCAACGCGCTGATGGACCAGTACGTGTCGGCCCAGCCGACCTCCTGCCAGATGAAGCGGCCCGGCTGATCCTGTCCGTGACGGGCCGGCCACGCTGACAAAGTGGCCGCCCGATCCTGCATACTTTCAGTCTTTTTCGGTCGATACCGGGGAGCGTCCGGGGCGGGTAACCGCCCCCGGAGGGGGACGCTCACCCTCAATCCAACCGGACGGACGCCGGCATGCCCACGCATGGCGGCGCCAGCTTGAAGGACACGCTGTGGAATTCTTCGTCATCTCACTGCTGAACGGCATCAGCTACGGGCTGCTGCTGTTCATGCTGTCATCGGGCCTTACGCTGATCTTCAGCATGATGGGCGTGCTCAACTTTGCCCATGCCAGCTTCTACATGCTGGGCGCCTACTTCGCCTACACCATCGCCAGCAAGGTCGGGTTCTGGCCGGCGCTGATCTTCGCGCCGCTGCTGGTGGCCGGCGCGGGCGCGCTGGTGGAGCGCTTCGGCCTGCGCACGGTGCACAAGTACGGCCACGTGGCCGAGCTGCTGTTCACCTTCGGCCTGGCCTACCTGATGGAAGAGGGCGTCAAGCTGGTGTGGGGCCTGGCGGCGGTGCCGTACCGGATCCCCGCGGAGCTGGACGGGCCGCTGTTCACGGTGTTCACCTCGTCCTTCCCCAAGTACCGCGCCTTCATGATGCTGGTGTCGCTGGGCATGCTGGTGGCGATCTACCTGGTGCTGACGCGTACCCGCATCGGGCTGGTGATCCAGGCCGCGCTGACGCACCCGGAAATGGTCGAGGCGCTGGGCCACAACGTGCCGCGCGTGTTCATGATGGTGTTTGGCGGCGGCGCCGCGCTGGCCGGGCTGGCGGGAGTGATCGGCGGCAATGCCTTTGTCACCGAGCCATCGATGGCCGCGGCGGTCGGGTCGATCGTGTTCGTGGTGGCGGTGGTGGGCGGCATGGGATCGCTGGTGGGCGCCTTCATTGCGTCGATCCTGATCGGCGTGCTGCAGACCTTCGCGGTCACCATCGACGCCTCGCTGGCGGGCCTGATGACCAGCCTGGGGCTGGCGGTCAGCGAGGCCACGCCGTTCTATTCCTTGTGGAAGCTCACGGTCGCCCAGGTGGCGCCGGTGCTGCCGTACCTGCTGCTGGTGGTGATGCTGATCTTCCGCCCGCGTGGACTGATGGGAACCCGGGAGAGCTGACACCATGGAGCAAGCGATGCAACAACCCCGCGAGCCGGTGGTGACCGGCCGCACCCTGCGCTACCGCCCGCTGAACCTGGCGCGCTGGATCATCTGGAGCCTGACCGTGCTGGTCATGCTGGTGCTGCCGCTGATCTTCACCGGGGGCTTCGCCATCACGCTGATGTCGCAGATGGGCATCATGATCATTTTTGCGCTGTCGTACAACATGCTGCTCGGGCAGACCGGCATGCTGTCGTTCGGCCACGCGGTCTACTCCGGCCTGGGCGCGTTTATCGCCGTGCATGTGCTGAACATGGTCGGGGCGGGCAAGGTCTGGCTGCCGGTGTCGATGCTGCCGCTGGTGGGCGGCCTGGCCGGCGCCTTCTTCGGCGTGATCTTCGGCTACGTCACCACCAAGAAGTCCGGCACCACCTTTGCCATGATCACCATGGGCATCGGCGAGATGGTGTTCGCCAGCTCGCTGATGTTTCCGGAGTTCTTCGGCGGCGAGGGTGGCATCTCCACCAACCGCGTGGTCGGCGATCCGTTCCTGGGCATCACCTTCGGGCCCGGGCGCCAGGTCTACTACCTGATCGCGGCGTGGTGCCTGCTGTCGATGGTGGCGATGTACGCCTGGACGCAGACGCCGCTGGGCCGCATCGCCAACGCCGTGCGCGACAACCCCGAGCGGGTCGAGTTCATCGGCTACAACACCCAGCGCGTGCGCTACCTGGTGCTGATCCTGTCGGCATTCTTCGCCGGTATCGCCGGGGCGCTGGGCGCCATCAACTTCGAGATCGTCTCGGCCGAGAACGTCAGCGCGGTGCGCTCCGGCGGCGTGCTGCTGGCGGTGTTCATCGGTGGCGCGGGCGTGTTCTTCGGGCCCATCATCGGCGCGGTGGTGTTCGTGCTGTTCGCGGTGGCGCTGTCGGACCTGACCAAGGCCTGGCTGCTGTACCTGGGCCTGTTCTTCGTGCTGATGGTGATGTTCGTGCCGGGCGGGCTGGCCAGCCTGCTGCTGATGCAGGTGCCGCTGCTGGGCAAGGGCAAGCTGGGCCGCATGCTGCCGTCCTACGCGCGTGCCGGCGGCGCCGCCGTGGTGCTGCTGCTGGCCATGATCCTGACGGTCGAGCTGGTCTACAAGGTGCAGGTCGACAGCGCCAACGGCACCACGATGTCGCTGTTCGGCGTCGGCTTCGATGCCGCAACCTGGACGCCATGGCTGGCGGCGGCCGCGCTGTGGGCGGCTGGCCTGTTCGCGTGGCGGCTGGCGGCGGCGCGGGTGCGCAGCGCGTGGGACAAGGTACAGATGGAAATCGCAGGAGGCAGGCCATGACAGCGGCACTGGAACTGACCGATGTACGCAAGAAGTTCGGCCAGACGGAAATCATCCGCGGCGTGAACCTGAGCATCCCGAAGGGCGAGCGCCATGCGCTGATCGGGCCCAATGGCGCAGGGAAGTCGACGACCTTCAACCTGATTTCCGGCCGGTTTGCGCCGAGCAGCGGGACCGTGCGGCTCAATGGCGCGGAGATCGGCGGGCTGCAGCCGTTCGTGATCAACCGCATGGGGCTGTCGCGCAGCTTCCAGATCACCAACATCTTCCATCGGCTGTCGGTGTTCGAGAACCTGCGCTGCGCGGTGCTGTGGTCGCTCGGCTACAAGTATTCGTTCTGGCACCGGCTCAAGGGCCTGCGCGACACGCGCGAGCGCGCGGAGGAGGTGCTGGAGCTGATCGGCATGCAGCACCGCCGCGACAGCCAGGCGGGCCTGCTGACCTATGCCGAGCAGCGTGCGCTGGAGATCGGCATCACCATCGCCGGCGGCGCCGAGGTGATCCTGCTGGACGAGCCCACCGCGGGCATGAGCCGCTCCGAGTCCGATCACGCGGTGGAGCTGATCCGCAAGGTCACCGTCGGCAAGACGCTGGTGATGGTGGAGCACGACATGAGCGTGGTATTCGGCCTGGCCGACCGCATCTCTGTGCTGGTCTACGGCGAAGTGATCGCCACGGACACCCCGCAGGCCATCCGCAACAACCGCAAGGTCAAGGAAGCCTACCTGGGCACAACCCTCGACGAGGAAGCCACCGAAGGAGCGCACTGATGGGCAAGCGCATGCTGAACGTCCAGGGCCTGCACGCCTACTACGGCAAGAGCCATATCCTCCACGGCGTGGACGCGCATATCGACGAAGGCGAGATCGTCGCGCTGCTGGGCCGCAACGGGGTGGGGCGCTCGACCATGGCCAAGGCCATCCTCGGCATGGTCAAGGCCGAGGGCTCGGTGCGGTTTCGCGACGAAGAGATCCTGGGGCGGCGCACCTTCGAGATCGCGCACCTCGGGATCGGCTATGTGCCGGAGAACCGGGATATCTTTCCGACGCTGACCGTGCGGCAGAACTTGCTGCTGGGCGAGAAGCGCAACCCACGGCAGGCCAGGCCGCGCTGGACCGTCGAGGACATGTTCAACATGTTCCCGCGGCTGAAGGAGCGCGAGAACACCTCGGCCGGCGTGCTCTCCGGCGGCGAGCAGCAGATGCTGACGTTGTGCCGCACGCTGATGGGCGACCCCGACCTGGTGCTGATCGACGAACCGACCGAAGGCCTGGCGCCGATGATCGTGGCCCTGGTCGGGGACTACCTGAAGACGCTGAAGGAGCGGGGTATTTCCGTGCTGCTGATCGAGCAGAAGCTGGCGATCGCGCTGGATATTTCCCAGCGCGTCTACGTGATGGGGCACGGGCATATTGTGTTCGAGGGGACGCCCGCGGAACTGAAGGCCAACTCGCAGATCAGGAAGGAGTGGCTGGAGGTATGACTTCGGCCACTGTGCGCTCCCCTTGCCAACTGTGTGCTCCCTCTCCCGCTTGCGGGAGAGGGCCGAAAACTGCCGGCTTTGGCAAGTCAAACGGCATATCCTCATAGTCGATCAGCCGCGACTTCTTCACCGCCCGGTACCCCCACCACAGCGCCAGGAACGCCGGCACGCCGATATAGGTCGCCACGATCTCCGGCCACCGGTTCGGAATATCCGCAAACGCCTGGTAGTTCTGCCCGGCCACGATCACCACGCACAGCACCACGGTAAAAATGGGGCCGAAGGGATAGAGCGGCGAGCGGTAGGCCAGCATGCCAACGTCATAGCCCTGGTGCACCAGCCCGCGACGGAAGCGGTAATGGCTGATGGCAATGCCCAGCCAGGCAAAGAAGCCGGTCATGGCCGAGGTGTTGAGCAGCCACAGGTAGACCGCCTTGTCCCCGAACAGCGAACTGAAGAAACACAGCGCGCCCACGGCGGTGGTGGCCAGCAGCGCATTGAACGGCACGCCGCTCACGGTCAGCTTGCCGAACGCGCGCGGCGCGCGGCCGCTGACGGCGAGGCCGTAGAGGATCCGGGTCGATACATACATGCTGGAGCTGCCGGCCGAGAGCAGCGCGGTCAGCACCACCGCGTTCATCAGCCCCGCAGCAAAGGCCAGGCCGGCGTGGCGGAACACCAGTGCAAACGGACTCACGCCCACGTCGGTGACGTCGTTGCGCAGCAGGCTGGGATCGGTATAGGGAATCAGCACCCCGATGATCAGGATCGCGACCACATAGAACAGCAGGATGCGCCAGAAGGTCTGCCGGATCGCGCGCGGGATGGTCCTGGCCGGGTTCTCCGCTTCGCCGGCGGCCACGCCCACCGTTTCCGTGCCCTGGAAGGAGAAGCCCGCGATCATCGCCACGCCGATCATGGCCGGGATGCCGCCGACAAAGGGCGCGTCACCCATGGTGAAGTTGTGCCAGCCAGACTGCGGGCCGCCTTTCATGATGCCGAAGATCATCAGCAGGCCCACGCCCAGGAACACGATCACGGTCACCACCTTGATCAGCGCGAACCAGTACTCGGCCTCGCCGAAGCCGCGCACCGAGAACGCATTGAGCCCGAACATCAGCAGCAGGAACGCGGCGCTCCAGACCACGCCGGGCATTTCGGGGAACCAGTACTGCATCACCAGCTGCGCCGCGGTCAGTTCCACGGCGATGGTCACCGCCAGGCTGAACCAGTAGTTCCAGCCCAGCGCGAAGCCGAAGCCTTCGTCGACATAGAGCGCGCTGTAGGTGACGAAGGAGCCGGCCACCGGCATATGCACCGCCAGCTCGCCCAGGCTGGTCATCAGGCAATAGACCATCAGCCCGAGCAGCATATACATCAGCAGCGCGCCGCCGGGGCCGGCCTGCGCGATCGAGGCGCCCGAGGCCACGAACAGCCCGGTGCCGACCGCGCCGCCGATGGCAATCATGCTCAGGTGGCGGGCCTTGAGCCTGCGCTTGAGGTGGTCGTGCTCGACCACCGGGTGCTGGTGCTCGTGGGCGTGGGAATGTGAGGGGGAAGACATCAGGGTCGCTGGACCTTCCGCCGATCCGGCATCTTGTGGAACCCGGACGGCAAAAAACGAAAAGCCGCGAGTTTACAGGGTCGGCCCGCGCGATTTGTCCGTGTCGGCCAAATAAAGTCCGATACTGGTTTAGAGGCGGCACTCAGTCGCACTCGGCAAGTGCTTTATCCGCCATGGCGGGACGATTTGGCACCGCGTCAGGCGCCCCGCCATGCATCGCGGTCAGGGGCGGCATTAGCGCCGCGCATGTCGCCGGAAAAGTCCGAAAATTAAAATTGAACGACCGTGCTATTTTGTGTATGCTTGTTTCGCCCAGGCGCCGGAAGGCGTTGCGGGACGCGGGAAAGCGGCAGGTCGGGCGGAGGGTTTACCCGCTCATGACGGCAGCCTCCCGCAGCAGTCGCCGGCCGCTGCCGGCCGCGCCGTGCAGTAAAAATTGAATTCGAGAATTCGAATCCCGAGACAACTTTTGACACCAAAGGAACCAGCATGACAGCGCAGTATCAGGTTCAGGACGGCGTAGCCGTCATCACGCTCGACAATCCCCCTGTCAACGGCCTGGGTCACAGCACCCGGCTTGGCATCGTCGAAGGCATGACCCGTGCGCTGGACGATGCCGCCGTCAAGGCCATCGTCATCACCGGCGCTGGCAAGGCTTTCTCGGGCGGCGCCGACATCCGTGAATTCAATACGCCCAAGGCCATGCAGGAGCCGACGCTGCACTCGGTGATCCGCGTGCTGGAAGGCTCGTCCAAGCCGGTCGTGGCCGCCGTGCACTCGGTCGCCATGGGTGGCGGCCTGGAGCTGGCGCTGGGCTGCAACTACCGCGTGGCGTCCAAGGGCGCCCAGATCGCGCTGCCGGAAGTGAAGCTGGGCCTGCTGCCGGGCGCCGGCGGCACGCAGCGCCTGCCGCGCGTGATCGGCCTGGAGGCCGCGGCCAACATGATCGTGTCGGGCACCCCGGTGCTGTCCGAGAAGTTTGCCGGCACCAAGCTGTTCGATGAAATCGTCGACGGCGACGTGCTGCCCGCCGCGGTCAAGTTCGCGCAGAACGTTGGCGCCGCCACCGGCCCGCATCCGAAGGTGCGCGACCTGAAGGTGCGCCACGAGAACCCCGAAGGCTACCTGGGCTTTGCCCGCAATACCGTGGCCGCGATGGCCAAGAACTTCCCGGCGCCGCTGAAGTGCCTGGAAGCGGTGGCCGGCTCGCTCAAGCCGTTCGAACAGGGCCTGAAGCAAGAGCGCGAGGGCTTCCTCTACCTGGTTACCACGCCGGAATCGCGCGCGCTGCGCCACGCCTTCTTTGGCGAGCGTGCCGCCAGCAAGATCCCCGATGTGCCCGAAGGCACGCCGACCCGCAAGATCGAGAAGGTCGCCGTGATCGGCGCCGGCACCATGGGCGGCGGCATCAGCATGAACTTCCTCAACGCGGGCATCCCGGTCACCATCCTGGAAACCAAGCAGGAAGCGCTCGACCGCGGCGTCGGCATCATCCGCAAGAACTACGAGAACAGCGCCAAGAAGGGCAAGCTCACGCAAGAGAAGGTCGAGCAGCGCATGGGCCTGCTCAGCACCACGCTGTCCTATGACGACCTCAAGGACGCCGACCTGATCATCGAGGCCGTGTTCGAAGAGATGGGCGTCAAGGAGACCGTGTTCAAGAAGCTGGATGAAGTCGCCAAGCAAGGCGCGATCCTGGCCTCGAACACCTCCACGCTGGACGTCAACAAGATCGCCTCGTTCACCAAGCGTCCGCAGGACGTGGTCGGCATGCATTTCTTCAGCCCGGCCAATGTGATGAAGCTGCTGGAAGTGGTGCGCGGCGAGAAGACCGGCAAGGACGTGCTGGCCACGGTCATGCAGGTCGGCAAGAAGATCAAGAAGACCGCGGTGGTGTCGGGCGTTTGCGACGGCTTTATCGGCAACCGCATGATCGAGCAGTACAGCCGCCAGGCTGGCTACCTGCTGGACGAAGGCGCGCTGCCGGAGCAGGTCGACAAGGCCATCGAGAAGTTCGGCTTTGCCATGGGCCCGTTCCGCATGGGCGACCTGGCCGGCAACGACATCGGCTGGGCCATCCGCAAGCGCCGCGCGGTGGACAAGCCGGAGATCCAGTATTCCAAGACCGCGGACCTGCTGTGCGAGATGGGCCGCTTCGGCCAGAAGACCGGCGCGGGCTGGTACGACTACAAGGCGGGCGACCGCAAGCCGTACCCGAACCAGCAGGTCAACGACATGATCGTGCAGCACTCGAAGGACCTGGGCATCACGCGCCGCAAGATCTCTGACGAAGAGATCGTCGAGCGCCTGGTGTTCGCGCTGGTCAACGAAGGCGCCAGGATCCTGGAGGAAGGCATTGCTTCCAAGGCCTCGGATATCGACATGGTGTACCTGACCGGCTACGGCTTCCCGCTGTTCCGCGGCGGCCCGATGCTGTACGCGGACCAGGTCGGCCTGTACAACGTGGCGCTGTCGATGAAGCGCTACGCCAAGGGCTACCACGGTGAAGCGTGGCAGGTCGCGCCGCTGCTGCAGAAGCTGGCGGACGAAGGCAAGGGCTTCAACGGTTAATACCGCCACATGGTTCAGCCTGGAGCTGAGATGAACACCACCATCGGACCGGACGATTGCCTGCTGGTGATCGACGTGCAGAACGACTTCATGCCGGGCGGCGCGCTTGCCGTGCCCCACGGCGATGAAGTGGTGCCCGTCATCAACCGGCTGGCGCGTGCGTTCGGTCATGTGGTGCTGACGCAGGACTGGCATCCCGTCAGCCACGTCTCGTTCGCGGCCAACCATGCGGGCACGCAGCCGTTCCAGACGCTGGCGCTGCCGTATGGCGAGCAGGTGCTGTGGCCGGTGCACTGCGTGCAGGGCACGCCCGGCGCTGCGCTGCATGCGGGCTTGCACGTGCCGCATGCGCGGCTGGTGATCCGCAAGGGCCACCATGCCGACGTGGACAGCTACTCCGCCTTCCTGGAGGCGGACCGCACCACGCGCACCGGGCTGGCCGGCTACCTGCGCGAGCATGGCGTCAGGCGCGTGTTCTGCGCGGGTCTGGCGACGGACTACTGCGTGGCCTGGAGCGCGCTCGATGCACGCGCCGCGGGCTTCGCGGCCGCGGTGATCGAGGATGCCTGCCGCGCCATCGACCTGGAAGGGTCGCTGGCCAAAGCATGGCAGGACCTCGGCGCCGCCGGCGTTGCGCGCGTCACGTCCGCTGAACTGCTCAAGGGCCAGGGCTGAACCGAACCACCGAACTGAACGACACAAGAGAATCCGAGGAGCAAGACATGAACGAAGCAGTCATCGTATCCACCGCGCGGACCCCGCTGGCCAAGAGCTGGAAGGGCGCCTTCAACATGACCCACGGCGCCACGCTCGGCGGTCATGCCGTCCAGCACGCCATTGCCCGCGCCAAGATCGAGGCCGCCGAAGTGGAAGACGTGCTGATGGGCTGCGCCAACCCGGAAGGTGCCACCGGCGCCAACATCGCACGCCAGATCGCACTGCGCGCCGGCTGCCCGGTGACCGTGCCCGGCGCCACCGTCAACCGCTTCTGCTCGTCCGGCCTGCAGACCATCGCCATGGCCGCGCAGCGCGTGATCGCTGATGAGGGCGACATCTTCGTCGCCGGCGGCGTGGAAAGCATCTCGTGCGTGCAGCAGGAGATGAACCGCCATATGGTCCAGGAAAGCTGGCTGCTGAAGAACAAGCCGGAAATCTACTGGAACATGCTGCAGACCGCCGAGAACGTGGCCAAGCGCTACAACATCTCGAAGGAGCGCCAGGACGAGTACGGCGTGCGCAGCCAGCAACGCGCCGCCGCCGGGCAGGAAGCCGGCAAGTTCAAGGACGAGATCGTGCCGATGACGGTGCTGGCGGGCGTGGCCGACAAGTCGACCGGCCAGCTGGTGACCAAGGAAGTCACCGTCTCCGCCGACGAGGGCATCCGCGCCGATACCACGCTGGAAGGCGTCTCCAAGATCCGCAGCGCGGTGCCGGGTGGCGTGATCACCGCCGGCAATGCCTCGCAGTTCTCGGACGGCGCTTCGGCAGCGGTGGTGATGAATGCGCGCGTCGCCGAGGCCCGCGGCCTGCAGCCGCTGGGCGTGTTCCGCGGCTTTGCCGTGGCTGGCTGCGAGCCGGACGAGATGGGTATCGGCCCGGTCTTTGCTGTGCCCAAGCTGCTGAAGAAGGCCGGCCTGAAGGTCGACGACATCGGCCTGTGGGAGCTGAACGAAGCCTTCGCCGTGCAGGTGCTGTACTGCGCCGACACGCTCGGCATCCCGATGGACCGGCTGAACGTCAACGGCGGCGCCATCGCCGTGGGCCACCCCTACGGTGTGTCGGGCGCGCGCCTGGTCGGCCATGCGCTGATCGAAGGCAAGCGCCGCGGCGTCAAGTACGTGGTGGTGACCATGTGCATCGGCGGCGGCCAGGGCGCGGCCGGCCTGTTCGAAGTGCTCTGATGTCGGCTGCGGGCACCGCGCGGGCCACGCCCGCCGACATGCTCGCCTGGGGCCGGGAGGTGCTGGCCAGCCAGCCCTTCTCGGTCCTGGTCGGCACCGAACTGGCGGCGTTGTCGCCGGGCAAGGCTGAGTTGCGCCTGCCGATCCGTCAGGACCTGCGGCAGCAGCACGGCTTCCTGCACGGCGGCGTGGTCAGCTACCTGGCCGACAATGCGCTGACCTACGCGGGCGGCGCGGCCATGGCGGTGCCGGTCGTGACATCCGAGTACAAGATCAACTACGTGCGCCCGGCGATCGGCGAGCTGCTGGTCGCCCGCGCCGAATGCGTCAGCGCCGGCCGCCAGCAGGCGGTGGTGCGCTGCGACGTGTACGTCGTCAGGGATGGCGAGGAGAGGCTCTGCGCGGTGGCGCAGGGAACGATCGCGCGCCTTGGCGAAGGCGCCTGAGCGGCACGCAGGGAAGGGCGCGGCAGCGCCCTTTTTTGACCGCGCCCGGCGCCTCCCACGCTAGCAAAAAGAACTCGCGGCACGCCACGCAGTGCGCCGCATGGAGACACCATGTCGATGATCCTATCCCGCCGCGACCTGAATTTCGTGCTGTACGAATGGCTCAAGGTCGACGAGCTCACGCGCATCCCGCGCTATGCCGACCACTCGCGCGAGACTTTCGACGCCGCGCTGGACACCTGCGAGAAAATCGCCACCGACCTGTTCGCGCCGCACAACAAGAAGAACGACCAGCAAGAGCCGCATTTCGACGGCGAGACCGTCAGCATCATCCCCGAGGTCAGCACCGCGCTGAAGGCCTTCTGCGAGGCCGGCTTGATGGCCGCCGGCCAGGACTATGAACTGGGCGGCATGCAACTGCCGGTGGTGGTCGAGAAGGCTGGCTTTGCCTACTTCAAGGGTGCCAACGTCGGCACCAGCTCGTACCCGTTCCTGACCATCGGCAACGCCAACCTGCTGCTGACGCACGGCACGCCGGCGCAGGTCGAGACCTTCGTCAAGCCGGAGATGGACGGTCGCTTCTTCGGCACCATGTGCCTGTCCGAGCCGCAGGCGGGCTCGTCGCTGTCGGACATCACCACGCGCGCCGAGTACGAGGGCGAATCGCCGCTGGGCGCGCAGTACCGGCTGCGCGGCAACAAGATGTGGATCTCTGCCGGCGAGCACGAGCTGTCGGAAAATATCGTCCACCTGGTGCTGGCCAAGATCCCCGGCCCGGACGGCAAGCTGATCCCGGGCGTGAAGGGCATCTCGCTCTTCATCGTGCCCAAGTACCTGGTCAATGAAGACGGCTCGCTGGGCGAGCACAACGACGTGGTGCTGGCCGGCCTGAACCACAAGATGGGCTACCGCGGCACCACCAACTGCCTGCTCAACTTCGGCGAAGGCATGAAGTACCGGCCGGGCGGCAAGGCCGGCGCGATCGGCTACCTGGTGGGCGAGCCGCACAAGGGCCTGGCCTGCATGTTCCACATGATGAACGAGGCGCGCATCGGCGTGGGCCTGGGCGCGGTGATGCTGGGCTATACCGGCTACCTGCACGCGCTGGACTACGCGCGCAACCGCCCGCAAGGCCGCGCGGTCGGCCCCGGCGGCAAGGATGCGGCCAGCCCGCAGGTGAAGCTGGTCGAGCACGCCGATATCCGCCGCATGCTGCTGGCGCAGAAGAGCTATGTCGAAGGCGGCCTGGCGCTGAACCTCTATTGCGCGCGCCTGGTCGACGAGGAAGAGGCCGCTGCGGCCGCCGGCGACCAAGCCGCGCATGCGCGCCTGGCGCTATTGCTCGATATCCTGACCCCGATCGCCAAGAGCTGGCCGTCGCAATGGTGCCTGGAGGCCAACAACCTGGCGATCCAGGTGCATGGCGGCTACGGCTATACGCGCGAGTACAACGTCGAGCAGTTCTACCGCGACAACCGCCTCAACCCGATCCACGAAGGCACGCACGGCATCCAGGGCCTGGACCTGCTGGGCCGCAAGGTGGTGATGAAGGACGGCGCCGCCTTCAAGCTGCTGGGCGAGCGCGTGCAGGACACCATCACCCGCGCGCTCGCCGCCGGCAATGCCGAGTTGTCGCAGCAGGCAGGCGCCCTCGGCACCGCCACCAAGCGCCTGGCCGAGGTCACGCAGGCGCTGTGGAGCGCGGGCGACCCCAACGTGACGCTGGCCAATGCCTCGGTCTACCTGGAGGCCTTCGGGCACGTGGTGGTGGCGTGGATCTGGCTGGAACAGGCACTGCTGGCGCAAGCCGCGCTGCCGCGCGCGAACGGCAAGGAAGACGAGGACTTCTACCGCGGCAAGCTGGCCGCGGCGGCCTACTTCTTCCGCTGGGAGCTGCCCAAGGTCGGCCCGCAGCTGGCGCTGCTCGAGTCGCTCGACCGCACCACGCTCGACATGCAGGACGCGTGGTTCTGAGCGGCGCTTGCCCATCCCCGAACCCTACAGAACGAAGGAAGACAATATGCGTACCATCCAGCAACTGTTTGACCTGAAGGGCAAGACCGCGCTGATCACCGGCGGCTCGCGCGGGCTTGGCCTGCAGATTGCCGAGGCGCTGGGCGAGCAGGGCGCGCGCCTGGTGCTGTCGGCGCGCAAGGCCGACGAGCTGCAGGCGGCGCAGGCGCACCTGAAGTCGCTCGGCATCGAGGCCGACTGGATCGCCGCCGACGGCTCGCAGGAGTCGGAAATCGCGCGCCTGGCCGACGAGGCCATCGCGAAGCTGGGCCACGTCGACATCCTGGTCAACAACGCCGGCGCCACCTGGGGCGCCCCGGCCGAAGACCATCCGGTCGAAGCCTGGGACAAGGTGATGAACCTGAACATCCGCGGCCTGTTCCTGCTGAGCCAGCGCATCGGCAAGCTGTCGATGATCCCGCGCCGCTACGGCCGCATCATCAACGTGGCGTCGATCGCGGGGCTGGCCGGCAACCCGCCGGGCAGCATGGAGACCATTGCCTACAACACCTCCAAGGGTGCGGTGGTCAACTTCACGCGCACGCTGGCGGCCGAGTGGGGCGAGCACAACATCACCGTCAACGCGCTCGCGCCGGGCTTCTTCCCGTCGAAGATGACCAAGGGCTCGCTCGAGCGCATGGGCGTTGAGGCCATGTGCGCCGGCGTGCCGCTGCACCGCCTGGGCGACGACGAGGACCTGAAGGGCGCCGCGCTGCTGTTTGCCAGCGACGCCGGCAAACACATCACCGGCCAGATCCTGGCGGTGGACGGCGGCGTCAGCGCGGTCTGAGCCGGGCAGGGCGCATTCCGGGCAAGCCGCACCGTGCGGCTTGGCGGAATCCCGGATTGCCCTCAAACTTGGGGCCGGCGCAAGGCCTCGGCCTCGCCGGCACCTAATTCTCGGACTCGCAATTGCCATGAACCAGTTCAAAGGCCCCCTGACCCACATTCCCTTCCTCGCCGACCTCGGCGTGACCTGCAACCTCGCCGAAGGCGGCCGCAGCGAGATCGCACTGCCGATCGAGAAGCGCCACCAGAACAGCTGGGACATGGCCCACGGCGGCGTAATCATGACGCTGCTCGACGTGGCCATGGCGGTGGCCGGCCGCAGCAGCGACGCGGATGGCCGGGGCGTGGTCACCATCGAGATGAAGACCAGCTTCATGGCGCCGGGGCGCGGCGCGCTGACCGCGCGCGGCACCACCGTGCACCGCACCACCACCATGGTGTTCTGCGAAGCCGAGATCGTCGACGCCGACGGCAAGACCGTGGCGCGCGGCTCGGGCACCTTCAAGTACATCCGGCGCATGCCGCCGCAGCGCCCGGGTGAGACCGATACCGGTGCCGACGGCTGAGCGCCGGCACCGATGCAGCAGACGGGGCAGCGCGGCTGTCCCTTCCCGACGCAGTATTCAAGCCGTTCCATATTCCTACTGAAAGGAATCGACCATGTCCAAAACGTTCAAGCGCATCGTCCTGGCCTCGCGTCCCGAAGGCGCGGTGACGCCGGCCAATTTCCGCCTGGAAGAAGTGCCCGTGCCGCAGATCGCCGACGGCCAGGTGCTGGTGCGCAACCACTACCTGTCGCTGGACCCGTACATGCGCGGCCGCATGAACGACAGCAAGTCCTACGCCGCGCCGCAGCCGCTCGATGAGGTCATGATCGGCGGCACCGTGGGCGAAGTGGTGGAAAGCAGGAACAGCAAGTTCAAGCCAGGCGACAAGGTGGTCGGCATGTTCGGCTGGCAGGAGATGGGCGTCAGCGACGGCACCGGCCTGCAGCCGGTCGACACCACGCATATCCCGCTGTCGGCCTACCTCGGTTCGGTCGGCATGCCGGGCGTGACCGCCTGGTATGGCCTGAACAAGATCATCCTGCCCAAGCCGGGCAAGACCATCGCGGTCAGCGCTGCCTCCGGCGCAGTGGGCAGCGTGGTCGGGCAGCTGGCCAAGCTGGCCGGCTGCCGCGCGGTCGGCTTTGCCGGCGGCAAGGACAAGTGCGACTACGTGGTCAATGAGCTGGGCTTCGATGCCTGCATCGACTACAAGGCGGCCAAGGATCCCAAGGAGCTCTACAAGATGCTCAAGGAAGCCACCCCGGACGGCATCGACGGCTATTTCGAGAATGTCGGCGGCGATATCCTGGACGCCGTGCTGACGCGCATGAACGCCTTCGGCCGCATCGCCATGTGCGGCATGATCGCGGGCTATGACGGCCAGCCGCTGCCGCTGAAGAACCCGCAGCTGATCCTGGTGTCGCGCCTGACCATCGAAGGCTTTATCGTCTCCGAGCATATGGAGGTCTGGCCGCAGGCGCTGAAGGAACTGGGCACCGCCGTCGCCCAGGGCAAGCTCAAGTTCCGCGAGAGCATTGCCGAAGGCCTGGCCAGCGCGCCTGAAGCCTTTATCGGCCTGCTCAAGGGCAAGAACTTCGGCAAGCAGCTGGTCAAGCTGGTCTGACCGGCGCATGCAGGGCCGCGGCGCGCCTGCCGGGCGCGCCGCGGGCAACGGATTTCACCAAAAAGATGGAGACACCGATGAATGCCCCGCAAGCCCCGCAAATCCAGAGCGGCGACGAGATCGGCGCCGGCCTGCCCGAAGAGGTCAAGGCCCGCTACCGCAACCTGCCGCGCCCGCCGCAGTTCGCCACCGCCGCCGCAGAGCGCCTGCACCGCAAGCAGCGCCTGGCCGCGGCCTTCCGGCTGTTTTCCAGGTTCGGTTTCGACGAAGGCGTGGCCGGCCATATCACCGCGCGCGACCCGGAGTTTCCCGATACCTTCTGGGTCAATCCCTTCGGCGTCCATTTCAGCCAGGTCAAGGTCTCCAACCTGATCCGCTGCGACCACCACGGCGACGTGGTCGAGGGCGACTACCCGGTCAATGCCGCGGCCTTCGCCATCCATTCGCGCGTGCACCAGACCCGCTCCGACGCGGTCGCGGCAGCGCATTCGCACAGCACCCATGGCCGCGCGTGGTCCACGCTGGGCCGCCCGCTCGATCCGCTCACGCAGGACGTGTGCGCGTTCTACCAGGATCATGCGGTCTATGACGATTTCGGCGGCGTGGTGGTGGAGCTCGACGAAGGCCAGCGCATCGCCAATGCGCTGGGCCAGAACAAGGCCGCGATCCTGCAGAACCATGGCCTGCTGACGGTCGGCAAGACCGTGGACGAAGCCGCCTGGTGGTTCATCACCATGGAGCGCTCCTGCCAGGTCCAGCTGCTGGCCGAAGCCGCCGCGGCGCGCACCCAGGCGCCGCTCAAGCTGATCTCCGATGCGGCCGCGCGCCAGGCCTATTCGATCGTCGGCACGGCGCAGGCGGGCTGGTTCCAGTTCCAGCCGCTCTATGCCCGCATCGTCAAGGAGCAGCCGGACCTGCTGGACTGAACCGCACGGCACCCGCTGGCAAACATGGAGTTGGATCGCATGGCCGACATCATTCTTCACCAGTACGCAACTTCGCCATTCTCCGAGAAGGTCCGCCTGCTGCTGGGCGCCAAGGGACTGGCCTGGCACGCGGTGGAAATCCCCGCCATCCTGCCCAAGCCTGACCTGCTGGCGCTGACCGGCGGCTACCGCCGCACGCCGGTGCTGCAGGTCGGTGCCGATATCTACTGCGATACCGCGCTGATCTGCGAGGTGCTGGACGCGCTGGCGCCCGCGCCGGCGCTGTATCCGCCGGCCCAGGCCGCGGCGGCGCGGGTCGCGGCAGCCTGGTTCGATGCGGCGCTGTTCACGGCATCGGTGACCTATGTGTTCCAGCCGGCCGGCGTTGCCAGCATGCTGGGCCACCTGTCGCCGGCGCAGGTCCAGGCCTTCAGCGCGGACCGCAAGGCCATGCGTGGCGACACCAATGCGCTGCGCATGCCGTTGCCCGAAGCCACCGCGCTGCTGCATGAAACGTTCGGCCAACTGGAAACGCAGTTCGCTGCCGGGATCGGGCATGTGGCCGGGCCGGCGCTGTCGGTTGCCGATTTCTCGCTGTACCACAACCTCTGGTTTATCCGCCGCGCCGGCGCGCTGGCGCAGCTGCTGGAGGCTTATCCGCGCTTGCAGGCCTGGTATGCGCGCATGAACACCTTCGGCCATGGCCGGCCGCGCGTGATCGACAGCGAGGACGCGATCGGCGCCGCGCGCAGTGCCGATCCGCTGGCGCTGGATGAGGGCGTGGTCGTGGATGCCGGCCTGCAGGCCGGCGACGCCGTCACCGTCACGCCGACCGACTATGCGCGCGACCCGGTGGCCGGCGTGCTGCTGGCGCTGAGCGCGCGCCGCGTCACGCTGCGCCGCCAGGACCCGCGCGCCGGCGCGCTCAATGTGCATTTCCCGCGGCAGGGCTACCAGGTGCAGCGCGCCGCCTGAGCGCGCATGGCACACGGCCCGCCGTTTCCCAAAACGAATCACGCGACAGGACAGACGATATGAAGGACTTCTCCAACAAGGTGGCTGTCATTACCGGCGGCGCCTCGGGTTTCGGCAAGGAGTTTGCCCACATTGCCGCCGACCTCGGCATGAAGCTGGTGCTGGCGGATGTGCAGGAAGACGCGCTGGACGCGACCGTGGCGGAATTCAAGGCACGCAATGTGCCGGTGATCGGGTTGCGCACGGACGTCTCGCGTGCCGACCAGGTGCAGGCGCTGGCCGATGCCGCCATCGAGGCCTTCGGCCAGGTCAACCTGCTGTTCAATAACGCCGGCGTGGGCGCGGGCGGCCTGATCTGGGAGAACTCCGAGAAGGACTGGGAGTGGGTGCTGGGCGTCAACCTGTACGGCGTCGTGCACGGCGTGCGCATCTTCACGCCGCTGATGCTGGCCGCGGCGGAGAAGGATCCGGCCTACCAGGGCCATATCGTCAACACGGCGTCGATGGCGGGCTTGCTGAACCCGCCGGCAATGGGCGTGTACAACGTGTCCAAGCACGCGGTGGTGGCGTTGACCGAAACCCTGTACCAGGACCTGGGCCTGGTGACGGAGCAGGTGCGCTGCTCGGTGCTGTGCCCGTACTTTGTGCCCACCGGCATCAACCAGTCCCAGCGCAACCGGCCCGCCGACCTGGCCAACCAGGCGCCGCCGACGCGTTCGCAGCTGGTGTCGCAGGCCTTGTCGGACAAGGCCGTCGGCTCCGGCAAGGTGACCGCCGCCGAGGTCGCGCAGCTGACCTTCGATGCCATCCGCGACGAAAGCTTCTATATTTATTCCCACCCCCAGGCGCTCGCCCCCGTGCGCCAGCGCTTCGAGGACATCGTCGGGCAGCGCAATCCCGGCGATCCGTTTGCCGACAAGCCCGAGGTCCGCGCGGGCCTCGTTGCCGCGCTGCGCGGCTGACGCCAGCACAACGCCACAACGAGGAGGACCGCATATGGAGAACAACATGGCTGCCCCCGCCGCCGTGATCCGCCACCTGCAGTACGCCACGCTGCCCAACGGCACCCGCCTGCACTACGCCAGCGCGGGCGAGCGCGGCAAGCCGCTGATGCTGTTCGTGCACGGCTTTCCTGAATTCTGGTTCGAATGGGAGGCCCAGCTGGCCGAGTTCGGACGCACGCATTTTGCCGTGGCGCCGGACCTGCGCGGCTACAACCTGTCGAGCAAGCCCGCCGAGGTCGAGGCCTACCGGCCGCGCCATATCGTCGAAGACCTGGTGCAGCTGGTCAGCGCGCTGGGCTATGACCAGGCCGTGGTGGTGGCGCACGACTGGGGCGGGGCGATCTGCTGGAACCTGGCGATCCAGTTCCCGCAGCTGGTGCGCCAGCTCGTCATCGTCAACTCGCCGCATCCGTACCTGTTTGCGCGCGCGCTGGCCACCGATCCCGAGCAGCAGGCCGCTTCCGCCTACATGAACTGGCTGCGCAAGCCGGGCTCGGAAAAGGCGCTGGCCGCCAACGACTTCGCGCTGCTGGACCGGATGCTTGCCGATGCCGACGGCAAGCCGGCGGCATGGTACACGCCGGAGACGCGCGCCAGGTACCACGCGGCATGGTCCCAGCCGGGCGAAGGCCAGGACGCCGGCGTCCATCCGCTCACCGGCGGCGTCAATTTCTACCGCGCCTCGCCCATGCACCCGCCGGGCGAGGGCGAGCCGCCGCCCGATATCTCGCGCCTGGATCCGGCCGCGTTTGTGGTCAAGGTCCCCACGCTGGTGATCTGGGGCGAACGCGACCGCGCGCTGCCGAAGTCGCTGGTGGACGGGCTGGGCGACTTCGTGCCTGACCTGCGCCTGGAACGCATCCCCGAGGGCACGCACTGGGTGATCCATGAGCAGCCGGAACGCGTCAACCTGCTGATCCGGAGTGCGCTGCCGGGGTAGCTGCCAGATGTCGTTCGGGCCGCCAACGAAACCCCAGTCAGCAGCTTTCAGCCCCGCCTTGATGGCGGGGCTTTTTGTTGGTGCGCCATGCCTGGCGCTGTCCGGCTCGCGCTGGTGTTTCCGGAACGTCTGAAGCATTTACTGAGTAATCCGGACGACCCCTGACTTTTTATTAAGGGCTGGCTTTCATTCCATGTCTCATTGGGGAAAATATCTACGATGTCCTATTAGTTGTCCTATTGAAGCGACAATAATACTGATATATCTTTCGGTCCATGCTTCAGAGCCGATATTCCCTTGACTAATTGGCCTGAACGGGAAGTATCCGATGTCGGTGAACCGATAAATTTCAACGGGTCGAAAGATAGCAGCCGCCATTTATGGGAAACCAAAATTCGCCGATGCCGCGGTATCACCGCATTTACCTGGTGCTGCGGCAGAAAATCCTGAACGGGTTATACGACGAGAGCGGGCTGCCGGCCGAGTTCCGCTTGATGGAGCAGTATCGCGTGGCGCGGGTGACGGTGCGGCGGGCGTTAGCCGAGCTGCTCCAGGAAGGCCTGATCTACCGGCGGCCCGGGCAGGGGACATTCGTCAATATCGAGCAGGTTCGGCTGAACAGGCCACCAGCGCAGATGTGCGGCCTGCTCGACAGCCTGCTCGAAGTCGTCGCCGGCACCTCGGTGCGGGTGGTCGATTTCGGCATGCGGAGCTGCCCCACGCACGTCCGGGAGGCGCTGCGGCTGGCGGAGCGGGACGAAGCCCTGCACGTGATGCGCGTGCGCCTGCACCGGGACGAACCGGTCTCGCTGATCACGACATGGTCGCCGCCGCACGTGGCGCTGTTGCTGACACCGGGCGCGCTGCAGCAGCAGCCCATGCTGGCGCTGCTGGAAGACGGCGGGGTTCGCATCGGCCACGCCGACCAGACGCTGTCCTGCTGCCTGGCCGACGCGCAGGCCGCGGCGCTGCTGGACGAGCCGGTGGGTGCGGCGCTGCTGTCGGTGGTGCGCGTGGTGCGCGATGTCGACGGCAACCCGGTCCAGTGGCTCAGCGGCCTGTATCGCCCGCAATGCTACGACTACCGCATGGCGCTGACGCGCGCTGGCGAAGACAAGGCGCGTATCTGGCTTGCGCGCGACCTATCCACCGCGACGCGGTGATCCAAGAAATCGGGAGGAGACAGAAATGACCAAGACTTATCCGGCAAGACGCCGGTTCCTGGGCCAGGCCGCGCTGCTTGGCGCCGGTGCGCTGGCGCCGCAGATCGGACGGGCCCAGCCCAGGCCGGTGCGCATCGGCGTGCTGCATCCGGTCACCGGAGCGCTGGCGTTTTCCGGCACGCAATGCCGTGCCGGCGCGCTGCTGGCGATCGCCGACATCAACGCCGCCGGCGGTATCAAGTCGCTGGGCGGCGCCAGGCTGGAAGCGGTGCTGGGCGATGCCCAGTCGCAGCCGGAGATCGGCGCGGCCGAAGTCGAGAAGATGAACGAGGCCGGCGTCAGCGCCGTGGTCGGCGCCTATGCCAGCGCGATCTGCCTGGCCACCACGCAGGCGGCGGCGCGGCATGGCCTGGCGCATGTGGTCGACGTGGGCGTGGCCGATGCCATCGTCGAGCGCGGCCTGACCAACACGTTCCGCTTCGGCCCCGGCTACAAGGTCGCCACCGAAACCGCGATGAGCAACCTGCGCACGCTCAACCAGCTCAGCGGCAACCGCGCGCGCACGGCGATGATCATCCACGAGGAATCGCTGTTCGGCAGTGGCACGGCCAAGCTGCTGAGCCAGCGCCTGCCGGAGTTCGGTTTCGAGGTGAAGGAGGTGGTCAAGCACGCCAACCCGACGCGCGACTTCAGCAATATCGTGCTACGCATGAAGGCGGCCGATCCGGACATCGTGATCGCGGCCAACTACTACAACGAGTACGCCCTGCTGATGCGCACCATGCAGCAGCAGAAGTTCCGGCCCAAGGCGGTCTACTCGGTGCTGGGCGGCGCGGCGTCGAGCTTCAAGTTCATCAAGGAGTTCCCGGCGGCGGCGCAGCATGTGCTGGACTGCAACCACTGGTACAACCCCAGGGATCCTCGCGCCATTGCGCTGCGCAAGCGCGTTGAGGCCAGCGGCCTGTTCTTTACCTACGAGGTTTTCTGCACCTATGCGTCCACCATGCTGCTGGCCGACAGCATTGAGCGCGCCGGCTCGGCGCAGCGCGAGCGCGTGATCGAAGCGCTCGCCAGCAGCAGCTTCAGCAGCCACTTCATGCCGTACGGGCCGACGCGCTTCGTCAACGGCCAGAACACCGGCGCGCAGCCGCTGCTGACGCAGGTGGTGGATGGCGACATCAAGGTGGTCTTCCCCAACGCCTACCGGCAGGTCGACGCGGTGTTCCCGCTGCCGGCCAGCTAAGCGCTTCACGCCGGTCGCGCCGGTACGCCGTTTATCCCTAGTCGCTACGGTCGGGAAGCCCGCTTCCCGACGCTGGACTCCTGTTGCCGCGAGGAACGCATTACATGTTCGATATCCCGATACTCTGGGCCTCCTGGCTCAACGGCCTGACCACCGGGGCGATCTATGCCCTGGTCGCGCTGGGCCTGACGCTGATCTACGGCGTGCTCCATATCGTCAACTTCGCCCACGGCGCCGCGCTGATGGCGGCGCTGTATGGCGTCTATTTCCTCTTTACCCGGCTCCATGTCGATCCCTACGCGGCGCTGCTGGTGATGCTGCCGGCCATGTTCGCCGCGGGCTACCTGCTGCAGCGCCACCTGATCGCGCGGGCAAGTCGCGGCAACGAGCAGAACGTGCTGCTGGTCACGCTGGGCATCTCGATCGTGCTGGAGAACCTGGCGCTGTACCTGTTCCGCTCCGACACCTACACCATCGACACGCCCTATGCGCTGTCCACCGTCGAGCTGCTGGGTGCATCGATCGCGCTGCCCAAGGTGATCGCCTTCGCCGGCGCACTGTTGGCCTGCGGCCTGCTGATGCTGATGATCCGGCGCACCACGCTGGGCCGCGCCATCCGCGCGGTGGCCAGGGAAAAGCAGGGCGCGCGCGTGGTCGGCATCGATGTCGAGCGCGTCTATGCGCTCAGTTTCGGCATCGGCCTGGCCTGCCTGGGCGCGGCCGCCTGCTTCCTGCTGCCGGCCTACTACGTCAATCCGCGCGTCGGCGACGGCTTCGTGCTGATCGCCTTCACCGTGGTCGTGCTGGGTGGCATGGGCAGCTTCGCCGGGGCGCTGTGGGGCGGCCTGCTGATCGGCGTGGTCGAGTCACTGGGCGGCCTGTGGCTGGGCGACAGCCTGGGCCAGGTCGGCATTTTCCTGATCTTCATCCTGGTGCTGCTGTTCCGTCCGCAGGGCCTGTTCGGCGCGAAGGCGTGACTCGAGGAGCCTGACATGAATCGAATTTCTTCTCTTCCCACGCTCGGCTGGATCGCCATCGTTCTGGCCGGCTTTGCCGCGGCGCCGCTGTGGCTGTCCTCCGGCTTCGCGCTGAACCTGCTGGTGATGGTGCTGCTGATGACGCTGATGGCGCAGTCGTGGAACATCCTCGGCGGCTTTGGCGGGCAGTTCTCGTTCGGCCACGCGGCGTTCTTCGGCACCGGCGCCTATGCCATGGCGATCTTGCAGGTCGCGTTCGGCATGAATGCGTGGCTGGCGCTGGTGCTGGCGACCGGCGTCGGCGCGCTCGCCGGCGTCGGCGTGGGCGTGCTGTCGTTCCGCTACGGGCTCAAGGGTTCGTACTTCTCGCTGGCGACGCTGGCGGTGGCCGAGGTGCTGCGCATCGTGGCCAATGCGGTCGGTTTTACCGGTGCCGGTGCAGGCATGCAGTTGCCGTTGCAGCCCGGTGCCTTGCATCTCCAGTTTGCCGGCAAGGCTGGCTACCTCTGGTTCATCCTGACGTTCGTCGCCGCGGGCCTTCTCCTCTCGTGGTGGCTGCGCAGGTCGCGCTTCGGTGCCTGTCTGATGGCGGTGCGGGACAGTGAGGACGCGGCGAAGGCGCTCGGCATCGACGTGCTGCGCGTCAAGTTGGTAGCCATTGCCATGTCCGCGGCGCTGATGGCGGCGGCCGGCGTTTTTTATACGCAGTACCTGCAATACCTCGATCCGCATATCGCCTACGGTCCGGCCTTTTCGGTGGCCGCGCTGGTTGGGGCGGTGATCGGCGGCACCGCCACGGTGTTCGGCCCGCTGCTCGGCGCGCTGGCGCTGCAGCTGCTCAACGAGCTGACGCGCAATGCGCTGGGCGATGTGCCGGGCGTGAGCCTGGTGATCTACGGCGCGCTGCTGGTGCTGATGGTGATGTTCCTGCCGCAGGGCCTGGCCGGGGCGGCCGGATCGGTGCGCAAGGCGAGGGCATAAGGCAAGGGAAATGACGATGCAGACCATACTTTCGACCCACGGACTGTCGATCCGCTTCGGCGGCCTGGCGGCGGTGCAGGACGTGAACCTGTCCATTGCGCGCGGCCGCATCACCGGCCTGATCGGCCCCAACGGCGCCGGCAAGTCGACCCTGTTCGGCATGCTGTCCGGCTTCCTCGCGCCCACGCAGGGCACGGTGGAGCTGGAAGGCCGCACCCTCAACGGGCTCGCGCCTCATGTCATCTGCCGGCTCGGGCTGGCGCGCACCTTCCAGATCGTGCAGCCGTTTGCCGGGCAGACCGTGCGCGAGAACATCGCGGTCGGCGCGCACCTGCATGTGCGCGGCCGCAATGTGGCGCTGGCACACGCCGATGAAGTGGCCCGCCGGGTCGGGCTGGAAGACCAGCTGCACAAGAGCGCTTCGAGCCTGACCGTGGCCGGGCGCAAGCGCCTGGAGCTGGCGCGCGCACTGGCCACGCGGCCGCGCGTGCTGCTGCTGGACGAGGTGCTGGCCGGGCTCAACCCCGGCGAAATCGCCGCGATGATCCCGGTGGTGCGCGGCATCTGCGACGACGGCGTGACCGTCGTGATGATCGAGCACGTGATGCAGGCGGTGATGAACCTGGCGCAGGACGTATTCGTGCTGGCCGGCGGCCGGCTGATCGCGCAGGGTTCGCCCGCGCAGGTGACGCGCGACCCGCAGGTGATCGAGGCCTACCTGGGCCACGGCATGGCGCAGCGCATCGGCGCGCAGCAGGAGGCGGCCGCCCATGCCTGAGACCCTGTTGTCGGTGCAAGGGCTGCACAGCGGCTACGGCGAGGTGCAGGTGCTGCACGGCGTCAGCGTGGAGGTGAATCGCGGCGAGATCGTGGCCCTGCTGGGCGCCAACGGCGCCGGCAAATCGACGCTGATCAACACGGCCTGCCGCCTGGTGTCCGGCACCTCCGGCACGGTCCGCTTCGACGGGCGGGACGTCAGCCGGGCCCGGCCGCAGGACATCGTCGGCGCCGGACTGATCCAGGTGCCCGAAGGGCGCCGCATCTTCCCCAACCTGACCGTGCTGGAGAACCTGGAGCTGGGCGCCTGCCGCCGCGCCACGCGCCAGCTCAAGGCCAACCTGGAATGGGTGCTCGATACCTTCCCGCGCCTGCGCGAACGGCTGGGCCAGCGCGCCGGCACCATGTCCGGCGGCGAGCAGCAGATGCTGGCCATCGGCCGCGGCCTGATGGGCGATCCGCGCCTGCTGATCCTGGACGAGCCCTCGCTCGGGCTGTCGCCGCTGATGGTCGAGGAGATGTTCGGCCTGGTCCGCCGCCTGCACAAGGAAGGACTGTCGATCCTGCTGGTCGAGCAGAACGTGGCGCTGTCGCTGGAAATCGCCTCGCGGGCCTACGTGCTGGAAAACGGCGAAGTCAGGTTCTCCGGTACGCCCGGGACGCTGCTGGCAGCCCCTGAACTGCGGGCCGCTTACCTGGGCGTGTGAGCGTACCCATCCAGCAATCAGAGAAGCAAAGAACGGAGTCAAACCGATGGAATTGTCAGACAAGACCGCGCGCCAGATCTGGCAGGAGGTCAGGGCCAACCCCAGCCGGGCGCGCTTCGGCTTCGGGCGCAAGGCGGTGCTGGTCAATATCGACCTGCAGAACGCCTACACCTGCACCGACCGCTTCAAGACCGCGTACGAGACCGATCCCGCGCAGCTGGCGCATATCAACGGGCTGGCGCGGCGCTTCCGGGCGCTGGGCTGGCCGGTGGTGTGGACGCGGGTGGCGTACATGGCGTCCGGCGAGGATGCGGGCATCTGGGGCACCCGCACCGATACGCCGGATTCGCTGCAGAACATCAAGCATGGGTCGGAGCGCGCGCAGTTCGACAGCCGCGTCGACGTCGATCCGGTGCGCGACGTGGTCTATTGCAAGAAGATGCCGTCGGCGTTCTTCGAGACCCAGCTGCAGTCGTTGCTGGTGTGGCACCAGGTGGATACCGTGGTCATCACCGGCGGCTCCACCTCGGGCTGCGTGCGCGCCACGGCGGTGGATTCGCTGTCACGCGGGTATCGCACCATCGTGCCGGAGCAGTGCGTGGCCGACAAGCATGAGAGCTACCACTTCGCCAACCTGACCGACCTGATGCTGAAATACGCCGACGTGCTCGACGTGCTCGAGGTGCAGAACTGGCTCGAAGACCAGCATGCCATGCTGCACACCGCGAAGGGGGACTGACATGCGTGAAAGCCCCGGCTACTACGACTACTGGCCCTACCAGGACCGCCCCAGGATCAGCTGGCCGGGCGGGGCACGGCTGGCCTTCTGGGTCGCGCCCAACATCGAGTTCTACGAACTCGACCCGCCAGGCAATCCGCACCGGCGCGCATGGCCCCATCCGTACCCCGCGGTGCCGGGCTACTCGATCCGCGACTACGGCAACCGCGTCGGCCATCAGCGCCAGATGCGGCTGCTGGACAAGTACGGCATCCGCGGCTCGGTGTCGCTGTCGGCGGCGCTGTGCGTGCATCACCCCGAGATCGTGGCGATGTGCATGGAGCGCGAGTGGGAGTTCTTCTCGCACGGCATCTACAACACGCGCTACACCTACGGCATGTCCGAGGAACAGGAGCGCGAGATGATCCGCGAGTCGATGCAGATCATCGAGGACTGCACCGGCAGCAAGCCGGCCGGCTACCTGGCGCCAGCGCTGTCGCACAGCGAATCGACTCTGGACTTGTTCGCCGAACTGGGCGGCCGCTATACCTGCGACCTGTTCCATGACGACCAGCCCACGCCGGTGCGCGTGCGCGGCGGCCAGCGCTTTATCTCGCTGCCGTACTCGCTGGAGATGAACGACACCATCGCCTACGTGGTGAACAAGGCCGAGCCGCGCCGCTACGGGCAGATGCTGAAGGACTGCTTCGACCGGCTCTATGCGGAAGGGGCCGAGTCCGGCACCGTGATGTGCATCCCGACCCATAACTACCAGGTCAGCTGCCCGCACCGGCTGCGCGCCTTCGAGGAAGCGCTGGAATACATCACTGGCCACGCGGATGTCTGGGTCACCACCGGCCGCGAGATCGCCGATTACTACCTCGAACATTGCTACGACACGGCCGCGGCTGCGATTGCCGCAGCCAACCCGGTGCGGAGGGCGTGCTGATGCCACGCGACCATCAAGCCCCGCAATACCCGCACCGCCGCGCCGGCATGGACCACGACCGCTATGACTGGTCGATGCTGGCAAGCCGCGCGCCGGTGCGCTGGCCAGGCGGCAAGACGCTGGCCCTGTGGGTCAACGTCAGCCTGCAGTTCTTCCCGCTGAACCCGACCGGCAAACCGGTGGCGGTGCCGGGCAACATGACCATGCCGTATCCGGACCTGCGCCACTACACGCTGCGCGACTACGGCAACCGCATCGGCATCCACCGGATGCTGCGCGGCTTCGACCGCTACGGCGTGCGCCCGACCTTTGCCATCAATGCGCGGCTGGCCGAGCTGTATCCGTCGCTGCTCGCCACGGTGAGCGAGCGCGGCGACGAGATCATCGGCCATTCATGGAGCATGGACACCGCACACGCCGGCGGCCTGGATGAAGCCGTCGAGGCGGAAGTCGTCCGGCGTTCGCTGGACCGGCTGCGTACGCTCAGCGGGCAAGACGTCCGCGGCTGGCTCAGCCCCGGCAAGCTGCAGAGCGCCAATACGCCGGAGCTGCTGCGCGCCAACGGCATCGAGTACCTGTGCGACTGGGTCAACGACGACATGCCTTACCCGTTCCGCACGCGCCACGGCAAGTTGTGGGCGATGCCGCTGTCGACCGAGCTGGAGGACCGCTTCGTGCTGATGGAGAACCTGCACCCGGAAGCATCGTGGGCGCGGCAGGTGAAAGACGCCTGCGACCTGCTGCTCGACGAAGCGCGCGAACAGGGCGGGCGCATCCTCGCGCTGTCCGTGCACCCGTGGGTGCTGGGGCAGCCGCACCGGATCCGCTACCTGGAAGCCGCGCTCGAATACGTGATGGCAAGACCTGAAGTCTGGAGCGCGGGCGCGGGCGAGATTCTCGCGGCGTTCGCGGCACAGGATTCCCAACCACAGGAAAACCCATGACAGCAAACATGCAGAACATCGACGTACTGGTCAGCGAAGTCGGCCCGCGCGACGGCCTGCAGATGACCCGGCGCGTGATGGCGACCGCGGCCAAGAAGGCCTGGATCAGCGCGGAAGCCGCCGCCGGCGTGCGCGAGATCGAGGTCGGCTCGTTCGTTCCGGCCACGGTGCTGCCGCAGATGGCGGACACGGCCGAGGTGGTGGCGCACGCGCTCGGCATCGGCGGGCTCACGGTGGCGGCACTGGTGCCCAACTACGTGGGCGCCGAGCGCGCCATCGGCGCCGGCGTGCACAAGCTCACCATCCCGGTGTCGGTCAGCGAGACGCACAGCCTGCGCAACGTCAACCGCACCCATGAGCAGATGCTGCGCGAGGTCCGGCGCATTGCCGAACGCATCCGCGCCTTGCCGGCCCATGCGCGGCCGCGCTTCGAGGCGGGGCTGTCGACCGCATTCGGCTGCACGCTGGAAGGCCCGGTCGCCGAGGCGCGCGTGGTCGGGCTGGCCGAAGCGCTGATGGACGCGGGCTGCGACGAAGTCGGCTTGTCCGACACCACCGGCTACGGCAATCCGCGCCAGGTGCGCAGCCTGACGCTGGCGGTATGGCGCGCGATCGGGCAGCAGCACCTGAGCGGCATCCACCTGCACAACACGCGCGGGCAGGGGCTGGCCAATGTGCTGGCGGCGATCGACGTGGGCCTGACCACGGTCGATGCCTCGCTGGGCGGGCTCGGCGGCTGTCCGTTCGCGCCCGGCGCGAGCGGCAATGTGGTGACGGAGGACCTGGTGTTCCTGCTCGAGTCGATGGGGCTGCGCACCGGCATCGACCTGGAGGCGCTGTTCCGCGTGCGCGACATCGTCAGGGCCAACCTGGCGGACGAACCGCTTTACGGGCACACGCCGGAGGCCGGCCTGCCCAAGGGCTTCGTGCCTGCCGTCCTGGCGGCGTGGCAATGATCAGCAGGAGCGACGGATGACAACAATGGAAAGGCCGCTGGTTGGCCTGAAGGTAGTCGAATTCACCCACATGGTGATGGGGCCGGCGATCGGCATGATCCTCGCCGACATGGGCGCGGAGGTGACCAAGGTCGAGCCGCCCGGCGGCGACAACACGCGCCGGCTGGGGGGCTCGGGCGCGGGCTACTTCGCCATGTACAACCGCAACAAGCAGAGCCTGTGCGCGGACCTGAAGTCGGCAGCGGGCAGGGACGCCGTGCGCAGGCTGGTGGACAGCGCCGACGTGGTGATCGAGAACTTCCGTGCCGGGGCGATGGACGAGAACGGCTTCGGCTACGGCGTGCTGGCGGCGCACAACCCCGGCCTGATCTACTGCTCGGCCAAGGGCTTTCTTGCCGGCCCCTACGACCGGCGCGTGGCACTGGACGAAGTCACCCAGATGATGGGCGGGCTGGCCTATATGACGGGCCTGCCGGGCAAGCCGATGCGCGCCGGCGCCTCGGTGATCGACGTCACCGGCGCGATGTTCGGCGTGATCGCCATTCTCGGCGCGCTGCAGGAACGGCACCGGACCGGACGCGGGCAGCATGTGTGCAGCTCGCTGTTCGAGACCACGGCCTTCCTGGTCGGCCAGCACATGGCACAGCAGGCCGTGACGGGCACGCCCGCTCCGCCGATGACGGTGCGCAGTTCGGCGTGGGGGGTTTATGACACCTTCGAGACCATGGAAGGCGCCCCGGTCTTTGTCGGCATCGTCAGCGACACGCAGTGGCGCAAGTTCTGCGAGGCGTTTGCACTGGCCGACTTCATCGGCGACCCCACCCTGGACCGCAACGACGGACGCGTGCGGCAGCGGCCGCGCGTGCTGGGCGCGCTGGCGCCGATGTTCCGCAGCTTCGGCAAGCAGGAACTGATGGCGAAGCTGGAAGCGTGTGGCCTGCCGTTCGCGCCGATTTCCCGGCCCGAAGACCTGTTCGACGATCCGCACCTGAACGCGGGCGGCGGGCTGGTGCCGGTGACGCTGCCCTCGGGCCAGCAGGTGCGGCTGCCGGCGCTGCCGATTGCGATGGACGGGCGGCGCTTCGACGTCTACCGCGACCTGCCGCGCGCCGGCGAGCATTCGCGCACGGCACTGCTGGCCGCGGGCATGAGCGGCGACGCCATCGACACGCTGGAGAGTGAGCGCGCGATCGGAGCGCAGCGATGAGCGCCATGTCCCAGGGCCGGACCCTGTTCGACAAGATTTGGCAGGCGCATGCCATTGCCGAACTGGACGGCGCCAGCCTGCTGCATATAGACCGCGTCTTCCTGCACGAGCGCACCGGCAGCATCGCGCTGAGCTCGCTGCGCGCGGCCGGGCGGCGCGTGCGCGCGCCGGCGCTGGCGTTCTGCACCATGGACCATATCGTCGATACGCGGCCCGGGCGCAACGACAGCACGCTGATGCCGGGCGGCGAGGCCTTTATCACCAGCACGCGCGACAGCGCCAGGCGCGAGGCCATCCGGCTGTTCGATATCGGCGATCCCGGCCAGGGCATCGTCCATGTGGTGTCGCCGGAACAGGGCATTGCCTTGCCCGGCACCACCGTGGTCTGTCCCGACAGCCATACCTGCACGCAGGGCGGCCTGGGCGCGCTGGCCTGGGGCATCGGCTCGTCCGAGGCGGAACATGCGCTGGCGACGCAGACGCTGCGCGTGACGCGGCCGCGCACCATGCGGGTGTCGTTCGACGGCGCGCTGCCAGCGGGCGTCGGCGCCAAGGACCTGATGCTGTGGCTGATCGCACGCTACTCGGCGGCGGGCGCCGGCGGCCATATGCTCGAATTCGGCGGCAGCGCGGTGCGCAGCCTGCCGGTCGAGGCGCGCCTGACGCTGTGCAACCTGGCGGTGGAGTTCTCGGCGTTCTCGGGCATTGTCGCGCCCGACGACACGGTCTTCGAATACCTCGCCGGCCGGCCGTATGCGCCCGCCGGTGCGCAGTGGGAACCAGCGCTGTGGCACTGGCGCAGCCTGTACAGCGACGCCGACGCCGTGTTCGACCGCGAGCTGTCGGTGGATTGCAGGCAGCTGGCGCCGATGGTGACCTGGGGCACCAGCCCGCAGCACGGCGTGGCCGTCGACGGCGCCGTGCCCAACCCCGCCATGGCGATCGATGCCGATACGCGCCAGGCCATGGAGCGCGCACTGTCCTACATGGACCTGCGTCCCGGGCAGCGGATGGCGGACATCGCCATCGATGCCGCATTTATCGGCTCCTGCACCAACAGCCGGCTGTCGGACCTGCGCAGCGCGGCCGGTGTGCTGGCCGGGCGTAAGGTGGCGCCCGGCGTGACGGCCATCTGCGTGCCGGTTTCCAGCGCCGTCAAGCGCGCCGCCGAGGCCGAAGGGCTGGATCGCGTGTTCCGTGAAGCGGGATTCGAGTGGCGTGAATCGGGTTGCTCGATGTGCTTCTACGCCGGCGGCGAAAGCTTCGGCCACCGGCAGCGCGTGATCAGCAGCACCAACCGCAATTTTGAAAGCCGCCAGGGCCCGCAGACCCGCACCCACCTTGCCGGCCCGGCCACGGTGGCGGCATCGGCCGTGCTGGGGCGCATCGCCGACCCGCGCCGGCCGCCAGGAGCCTGAGATGGAGCCGTTTACCATGCATCGCGGCGTGGCCGCGCCGCTGCTGCGCATCAACATCGACACCGACGCCATCATCCCGTCGCGGGAAATGAAGCGCGTCTCCAGGCACGGGCTGGCCGAGGGCCTGTTCGCCGGCTGGCGCTACCTGGCGGGGACGGACCGCAGCCCCGATCCCTTGTTCGTGCTGAACCAGCCGGAGTACACCGGGGCGTCGATCCTGCTGGCCGGAAGCAATTTTGGCTGCGGCTCCTCGCGCGAGCATGCGGTGTGGGCGCTGAAGGAGTTCGGCATCCGCGCCATCGTTGCGCCCGGCTTCGGTGCCATCTTCCACAACAACTGCGTGCGCAACGGCCTGCTTCCGGTGGTGCTGCCGATGGCAACGGTGCAGGCACTCGCCGACGACTGCGCCGCAGCGCCGGCCACGCGGCAGGTGACGGTCGACCTCCGGCAGCTGGAAGTGGTGTCGCCAGCGGGCGCGCGGTACGGCTTCACGCTGGGCAGCGAGCAGCGGCAGATGCTGCTTGAAGGGCTGGACCCGATCGCGCTGACGCTGAAGCTGGCGTCAAGCATCGACGCGTTCCAGGGCGCGGACCGGTTGCGCCGGCCCTGGATCCATTTCGATGGCTAAGGCGCGGCGGCTGTCGGGCGGGACGGCCTGACGCGCATTCCTGCCTGCGTCTCGTCGTTTTCAAAACGCGCGGCGGTTCTTGGTTCTGATTTTTCCAGGGGTGGATGTTCGGCTTTGCGCCAGCGGCGCAAAGCCGTGCTCACGGCGTGAGCGGCTTTGTCACGCCCATCGCCAGCGAAACGCGGGCGGAATCCCTCAGCAGGTGTCGTTGCAGTGGTTTTCGAAGGCAGTTCCGGGAGGGCCCGCACCCAGTCGGCGCATATGCGAGGGACGCGAATCAACAGGTGCGGCAACAAATTCAAAGACGGAGGAAACAGAATGAAAAAGCAGCTTGCAGGTTTTGCATTGATCGGCGGATTCGCGCAGATGGCTTGCGCACAGGGCAGCGTGACCCTCTATGGCGTCGTCGATGAAGGCCTGACCTACAACAACAACGCCGGTGGCCATCACCAGTTTGGCCTGGTCAGCGGCGTGATCCAGGCCAGCCGCTTCGGCCTGCGCGGCAGTGAGGACCTGGGCGGTGGCATGAAGGCGCTGTTCGTGCTGGAAAACGGCTTCGACGCCAGCAGCGGCAAGCTGGGGCAGGGCGGCCTGATATTCGGGCGCCAGGCGTACGTCGGCCTGTCCGGCAACTACGGCACGGTGACCATGGGCCGCCAGTACGACTCGGTGGTGGATTTTGTCGGTCCGCTCAACATCGGCGCGCAATGGGGCGGCTTCTACAACGCCCACCCCGGCGATATCGACAACCTGAACAACTCCGCCCGGGTCAACAACGCCATCAAGTTCCGCAGCCAGAACTACGGCGGCCTGAGTTTTGGCGGGGTCTACAGCCTGGGCGGCGTGGCGGGCAGCCCGGCGCGCAACCAGATCTGGTCGCTGGGCGCGGGCTATGGCAGCGGGCCGTTGCTGCTCGGCATCGGCTACCTGAACGTCAGGAACCCCAATACCTCGTTCTACGGCACCGGTGTCACGGCCAACACCACCGGCTCGGCACCGTTGAACACGCTGACCAATATCGGCTCGCCGGTGCAGTCGGGCTACGCGTCGGCGCGCTCGCAGGAAGTCTTTGCCGCGGGCGCAGCGTACAGCTTCGGCGCGGCCACGGTCGGGACCACGTACTCCAACACGCGCTTCAAGGACCTGGGAGACCTGTCGTCCGGCCCGAATCCGTTCGGCTATCGCGGCACCGCGACCTTCAACAATGTGGAAGTCAGCTTCAAGTACCAGGTGACGCCGGCATTGCTGATGGGCGTGGCCGCGGACTATGCCAGGGGCAGCGGCATCAATGACGCCAGCTACCGGCAGTTCGTGCTGGGGGCGGACTACAGCCTGTCCAGGCGCACCGATGTCTACGCGATGGCGATCTACCAGAAGGCCTCGGGAATCGATTCCACCGGCAAGCGCGCGGTGGCCGCGATCAACGGCGTGCGTCCGTCGGCCGATGACAGCCAGGCGGTGTTGCGCGTGGGCCTGCGCCACAAGTTCTGACGCAGGCGGTGGAGATCGCGGGGCATGCCCCGCGATCCGTCTCAGGACAAGCGCTCGCGGTACAGGCGGTAGTTCTCGTCGTCGAAGCAGACGAAGGTGACCTGCTCGATCTCCGGCGCCGCGGCCAGCGCCTCGCGCACCGCGGCGATGGCGATATCCGCCGCGCGCTCGCGCGGGAAGGCGTAGATGCCGGTGCTGATATTGGGAAAGGCCAGCCTGCGCAGGTGGTGCTGCGCCGCCAGCCGGATGCTGTTGCGGTAGGCGTTGGCGAGCAGTTCGTCCTCGCCCTGGTCGCCGCCTTGCCAGACCGGCCCGACCGCGTGGATCACGTATGGCGCCGGCAGGTGGCCGCCGGTAGTGATCACCGCCTCGCCGGTGGGGCAGCCGCCCTGCGTGTCGCGGATCGCGCGGCAGGCCTCCTTGATCGCGGAGCCGCCTGCCCCGTGGATGGCCCCGTCGACGCCGCCGCCGCCCAACAGGCCGCTATTGGCCGCGTTGACGATGGCATCGACTTCCATCCGGGTGATATCGCCATGGACTACCTGCAAGTGCTCGCCGCTCATGTTGTCTCCTGCGCTGTGGAGGGAGGGCCGCCGGACAGCCGCTTGGTCGGTCTGACCGGCGGGAAGCCGCTGTGTGCTACATGGACTGCTCAAGCATACGCCGATAATCCGCGGCGCTGGCTTCTTTCGGGTTGGTCTTGTGGCAATGGTCGACCAGCGCACCGGCAATCACCTTGTCGAACATGTCCTCGGTGACACCCATCTGACGCAGCCCGGTGGGCAGGCCCAGGCGCACGGTCATGTCGTGCACGGCCTGCGCGATATCGGCGCCGTCGGGCAGGTGCATGGCGCGGCGCAGGCGTGCGTAGCGGTCGTCGCGCACCACCGTGGGCGCATCGGCGTTGAAGCGCAGCACCGCCGGCATCACCACCGCGTTGAGCGTGCCGTGGTGCAGGCCGGTGCGGCCGTCGATCTTCAGCCCGCCCAGCGGGTGCGACAGCGAATGCACGCAGCCCAGCCCCTTCTGGAACGCCATTGCGCCCTGCATCGACGCGCTCATCATGTTCAGGCGTGCGTCGCGGTCCTGACCGTCGCGGGTGGCGCGTTCGATATGGCCCCAGCCGCGCTCCAGCCCGTCCAGCGCAATGCCGTCCGCGGGCGGGTTGAAGGCGGGGGCCAGGAAGGTCTCGATGCAGTGCGCGATCGCATCCATGCCGGTGGCCGCGGTCAGCCCGGCCGGCAGCCCCAGCGTCAGTTCCGGGTCGCAGACGGCGGACTTGGGCAGCAAATGCCAGGAATGGAAGCCCAGCTTGCGGCCGTCGTCCAGGATGATGATGGCGCCGCGCGCCACCTCGCTGCCGGTGCCCGAGGTGGTGGGCACCGCGATCAGCGGCGCCGCCTTGTCGGTGATCCTGGCGCTGCCGCCTTCGATGGTGGCATAGGTGGTCAGCTCGCCCTCATGCGTGGCCAGGATGGCGATGCCCTTGGCGAGGTCGATCGACGAGCCGCCGCCCACTGCCACCAGCCCGTCGCAGCCGGCCTCGCGGTATTGTGCGGCGGCCTTGCGCACCATGGCCTCGGTCGGGTTCGACGGGGTTTCATCGAATACCGCAACCTGCAGGCCCTGCATTGCATCGATGGCACGCTGCGCCACTCCCGCGGCGACCACGCCCTTGTCGGTCACCAGCAACGGGCGGCGGATGCCGATGCGCTCGCATTCGGACTTGAGCAGGCTTACCGCGCCGAAATCCAGGTGGATGTGGGTCAGATAGTAGATAAACGCCATGTTTGCTTGTCTCCTGCCGGGATCTGCCGCCAAATTGTCTTTTGCACGGGCCTGGAGCGGATGCTCGCCAGGCCCGCTGTCTTGGGTTTCAATGGACCTGCACTACTGCGTTTCCGGAGCCCTCGGGACCGCTTCAGCCGATCATCGCGCAAAAACTTGCCGCGTGGCAGGCTGACAGCGACTTTTCGGGGTTATCTCGTACTGCCGGGCACCTGGAACATCTGGCATCATACTAAAATCGAACGATCGTTCACAATTCGAACTTGTCCCGATGCGGGCGACGCGCAGAACTTCTGCACGCCGCTGGCACCGGCTCCGGATCCGCGTCATTCCCTATGTCCGCCGCACCGTCTTCCAGCCCTGATGCGCCCGCCACGCCCGGCCTGCCGTCCAGCCCGCTCGACCCGCAGGTGGCCGCGCTGCTGGAGCTGATCGCGCGCGCCAAGCGGCCGCCGATCCACGCGATGGAGCCCGAGGACGCCAAGATCGCCTACGAGAAAAGCGCGCCGATCCTCGATATCAACCCGCCGCCCGTGTATATGGCGGAAGACCTGCTGGCGCCGGCGCGCGACGGCCACGCCATCCCGCTCAGGCTGTACACCCCGCGCGAGGCCAGCTGGACCGAGCCGCTGCCCTTGCTGGTGTATTTCCATGGCGGCGGCTTCACGGTCGGCAGCGTCGATTCGCACGATCCGCTGTGCCGGCTGCTGTGTGGCCAGGCGGACTGCATGGTGCTGTCGGTGGACTACCGGCTCGGGCCGCAATGGCGTTTCCCGACGGCGGCCAACGACGCCTTCGATGTGCTGCACTGGGTCTTCGCCGAAGCCGGCCGGCTCGGTGCCGACCCGGCGCGCATCGCCGTGGGTGGCGACAGCGCCGGCGGCACGCTGGCCGCGGCGTGTGCCGTGGAGGCCCGCAATGCGGGCCTGGCGCCCGTGCTGCAGTTGCTGATCTATCCCGGCACCTGTGCACGCCAGGACACGCCGTCGCACCGCGCGCTGGCCGATGGCTACCTGCTGACGGCGGACATGATCCGCTGGTTCTTTGCCCAGTACCTGGACCAGGAAGCCAGCCGCGACGACTGGCGTTTCGCCCCGCTGGATGGCGGCGGCGCCGGCGCCGAGGTGCGCGGCACATGCCCGGCCTGGATCGCCGTGGCCGGCTACGATCCGCTGCATGACGAGGGTGTGGCCTACGCGGAGAAGCTGCGCGCCGCCGGCGTGGCCGCCACGCTGGCGGACTACCCCGGCATGATCCATGATTTCTTCAAGCTGGGCCGGTTCGTGCCGGCGGTGGCGCAGGCACATGCCGAGGCCGTTGCCGCGCTGCGCGCCGCGTTCGGCACACCGCACAACTAGACCAGCAGCCACGGTCAGGGCCGCACCGGCCCCGGCCTTCCATTTTCAGCAGTGACTTGCAGCACAAGGAGACATAGTCAAATGCAACGCCGCCACTTCATCGCCCGCGCGGGCATCGCCGCCGCCACCGCGGCACTGGGCCTTGCCGCCATGCCCGCCCAGGCACAGGCCGACAAGTTCCCGCAGCGCCCGATCCGCCTGGTGATCGGCTACACCGCCGGCGGCTCCACGGATATCCCGTTCCGCGTGCTCGCCGACAACGCCTCCAAGATCCTGGGCCAGCCCGTGATCGTCGAGAACAAGCCCGGCGCGGGTGGCGTGCTGCCCGCGCAGATGATGCAGTCCACCGCGCCGGACGGCTACACGCTGGCCCAGGTCGCCATGCCGGTCTACCGCCTGCCGTACACCACCAAGATCAACTGGGACCCGGTCAAGGACCTGAACTACATCATCAACCTCGCCGGCTATTCGTTCGGCCTGGTGGTGCCGGCCGATTCGCCGATCAAGACGATGCAGGAGTACATTGCCTACGCCAAGGCCAATCCGGGCAAGCTGACCTACGGTTCGCCGGGCTCGATGACCACGCTGCACCTGACCATGGAAGAGCTGGCGATGAAGCAGGGCGTGCAGTTCTCGCACATCCCCTACAAGGGCAATTCCGAGTCGATGCAGGCGCTGCTGGGCGGCCACGTGATGTCGGTGGCCGACACGCCGGCATGGGCACCGTACGTTGAGCAGGGCAAGCTGCGCCTGCTGTCGACCTGGGGCGAGAAGCGCTCGGCGCGCTTCCCCAGCGTGCCGACGCTGAAGGAACTGGGCATCGGCATCGTGCAGACCTCGCCGTTCGGCCTGGTCGCGCCCAAGGGCACCGATCCGAAGATCGTGCAGAAGCTGCATGACGCCTTCAAGAAGGCCATGGACATGCCCAACTACCGCGAATCGCTGGCCAAGTTCGACATGGAGCCGTACTACATGAACAGCCAGCAATACGCGCAGTTTGCGGCCGAGACCGTCAAGAAGGAAAAGGCGATCATCGAGAAGCTGGGGCTGGCCAAGGCACAGTAAGCGCAATCAGCCTGCCGCCGCCATCATCGATCCAGGCCGCCGCGCCTGCCGGTCCTGTCCGGCGGGCCGGCGGCCTGGTGCTTTGACAAGCCACGACAAACAAGGAGACCAGGCCGATGGCCAAAGAGGATTTTCGCCACAGCATCCCGCTGCGCGTGCGCTGGGCCGAAGTCGATCCGCAGTCGATCGTCTTCAACGCGCACTACCTGACGTACTGCGATATCTGCGTGACCGAGTACTGGCGCGCGCTGGGCATCCGCTATCCGGAAGATGTGCTGCACGCGCATGGCGTGGACATCTTCGTGGTCAAGTCCACGCTGGAATACCACGCCTCGGCGCGCTTTGACGACGAGCTGGAAATCCGCGGCCGCATGTCGCGCCTGGGGCGCTCGAGCATGCTGTTCCGGGTGGAGATGTTCCGCGGCGACGAACACCTGATTACCGGTGAGATCGTCTATGTGTGCGCGGACCCGGCCACGCAGAAATCGGCGGCGATTCCGGGGCCGGTGCGGGAGATTATCGAGGGGTATGAGGTGGTGAAGCCGGCGGGGTGATTCCGTGCCGACGAGTCTTCAAATCCCGCTTGTTTGCTCCCCTCTCCCGCAAGCGGGAGAGGGGAGCGGCTCTCAGCAAATATTAGGGCCGTCGCAGCAGGGAGGCGAGATTCGCTTACTTGGCCAGCCCCGCATCTTCCATATAGGCGCGAATCACCTCATCAAAGCTCGCGTCGCTCTGGAACCCCAGCGCCAGCGCACGCTCCGCGTTCCACGCCGCCGGCCAGGTGCCGACGATGTTCTCCACGCGCGCTTCGCGCTCCCACGTCACGCGGTCCGCCACGGCATTGCCCGCCACGCGGCGCAGGGCTTCGATCATGCCGGCAGCCGTGACCGACAACCCCGGCAAGTTCACCACGCGGCGGTTGCCCAGCCGTTCGCCGGCCAGTTCGATGCCATTGACCAGTGCCGCGACGGCCGCTCGCGGCGACAGCAGCCACAGCGGCGTTTCCGGTGCCACCGGGCAGTTGGCAGCAACACCAGACAGCGGCTCACGGATGATGCCGCTGGCGAACGACGAGGCCGCCGCATTGGGTTTGCCGGGGCGCACGCTGATGGTCGGCAGGCGCAGCACGCGGCCGTCGACAAAGCCGCGGCGGCTGTAGTCCGACAGCAGCAGCTCGCCGATGGCCTTCTGCACGCCGTATGACGATTGCGGGTTCAGCGCGGTATCGTCCTGCACCACCGGCGGCAACTGGCCCCCGTAGACCGCGACCGAGCTGGTGAACAGCACGCGCGGCTGGTGGCCCAGCTCGCGGCAGGTTTCCAGCAGCGCGCGCGAGGCGTCCAGGTTGACGCGCATGCCCAGGTCGAAGTCGGCCTCGGCCTGGCCGCTGACCACGGCCGCCAGGTGGAACACGGCGCCAGTGTCGGTGTCGATGGCCTGGCGCAGCACGGCCGGGTCGGACAGGTCGCCGGTGACCACGCGCACGCGCGCATCGTCCAGGCCTTGCGGCGCCACCACGTCCAGCAGCGTCAGGCGCTTGATGGCCACGGGCTGGCCGTCCAGGTTCAGGGTGCCGCGTTGCAGCAGCAGGCGGGCGAGTTGCAGGCCGAGGAAGCCGGCGCCGCCGGTAATCAGTACGTTCATGGCAGGATGGGAGCGGTTGTTCTTGGGGTTGGTCGCGATCAGCGGCCCAGGTAGGGCTTGAGCCAGCCCAGGCCGGCCGAGGTGCCGGCGCGCGGGCGGTATTCGCAGCCGATCCAGCCGTCGTAGCCGAGCGTGTCCATGACCTCGAACAGGTAGGGATAGTTCAGCTCGCCCACGTCCGGCTCATGGCGCTCGGGCACGCCGGCGATCTGGATATGGCCGATGCCCGCGATGTCGCGCTTGAGCTTCATCGCGACATCGCCTTCGACGATCTGGCAGTGGTAGCAGTCGAACTGCACCTTCAGGTTGGCCGCGCCGACTTCCTTGCAGATAGCCTGGCCGTCGTCCTGGCGGTTCAGGAAATAGCCCGGCATGTCGCGCGTGTTGATCGGCTCGATCAGCACGGTCACGCCCTGGGCGGCGGCAGCGTTGGCAGCAAAGGCGAGGTTCTCGAGGTATGTGGCGCGGCAGCGCGCGCGGTCGGCATCGGCAGGGATCAGGCCCGCCATCACGTGGATGCGGTCATTGCCGATCACGCCGGCGTATTCCAGCGCGCGGCCGATGGTGCCGCGGAAATCCGCCTCGCGCCCGGGCAGGGCGGCCAGGCCGCGTTCGCCTGCTGCCCAGTCGCCCGGCGCCGCGTTGAACAGTGCCTGTGTGAGGCCGTTCGCGTCCAGGCGCGCGCGCAGCTCGGCGGCGGCGTGCTCGTACGGGAACAGGAACTCCACCGCCCGGAAGCCGTCGGCCGCGGCTGCGGCAAAGCGGTCCAGGAAGGCGTGCTCGTTGTACATCATCGAGAGGTTTGCGGCGAAGCGCGGCATTCGGAACTCCAAAGCGGTGGTACGGATCCGGCCCGATCGAGACTACGTCGAAAGCGGGCCGGCCAGGATCAGCGGTTGACCAGTTTAGCGGGCGTCAGCCACACCAGCACTGCGCCGACGACCAGGATCGCGGACAGCACGTACATGGGCAGCTGCGTACTTTGCGTCATGTCCTTCAGCGCGCCGACCATGTACGGCGACACGAAACCGGCCAGGTTGCCCACCGAATTCACCACGGCAATACCGGAAGCGGCGGCAATGCCCGACAGGAACGAGGTCGGCAGCGACCAGAACAGCGGCGCGCAGGTCAGCACCCCGGCGGCGGCCAGCGACAGCGCGGCGATGGCCACCGTTGTATTGTTGGTGAACGAGGCCGCAATGGCAAAGCCCGTGGCACCCATCAGCGCCGGCACGATCAGGTGCCAGCGGCGCTCGCGGCGTGCGTCGGCGCTGTGGCCCAGGATGTTCATGACGATCACGGCGCAGATGAACGGGATCGCCGACAGCAGGCCGATGTTCAGGTTGCCGGTCACGCCGCTGGCCTTCACCAGCGTCGGCATCCAGAAGGTCAGCGCGTACTGGCCGGTGACGAAGCAGAAGTAGATCAGGCACATCCACCACACGCGGCGGTCGGAGAACACCGCGCCCAGCGAGTGGCCGTGGGCCTTGCCGGCGGCGCTGGCGGCGTTATGGGCGCCGCGCTGGTCTTCCTCGATATTGCGCTTGAGCACGCGCTTTTCATCGGCGTCGAGCCACGGCGCCTTGTCGATGCCGTCGCGCAGCACGAACACCGTCACCACGCCGATCACAAGCGCGGGCAGGGCCTCGAGCAGGAACATCCATTGCCAGCCGCGCATGCCGTGCGTGCCGTTGAACGCGTCCATGATCCAGCCCGACAGCGGATTGCCGAACATGCCCGCGATGGGGATGCCCGACATGAACAGCGCGATCATCTTGCCGCGGCGGTTGGCCGGGAACCAGTAGGTCAGGTACAGGATCACGCCGGGATAGAAACCCGCTTCGGCGAGGCCGAGCAGGAAGCGCATCACGTAGAACTGGGTCGGCGTCTTCACGAACAGGAACAGCGCCGAGATGATGCCCCACGTGATCATGATGCGCGCGATCCAGATGCGCGCGCCGATACGATGCATCAGCAGGTTGCTGGGCACCTCGAACAGGAAGTAGCCGATAAAGAACAGGCCGGCGCCGAGGCCGAACACGGTTTCGGAGAAGGCCAGGTCCTGGCCCATCTGCAGCTTGGCGAAGCCGACATTGACGCGGTCCAGGTAGGCGACCACGTAGCACAGCATCAGGAACGGCATGACGCGCCAGAACACCTTGCTGTAGGCGCGTTTTTCGATCTGGGCTTCGGTGTCCAGCCGGGCGTTGCCGCCCAGGCTGTCAAGGGCGGGCACGCTTGCCGCCGGTTGGTTTGGATTCACGGTGGTCTCCGGGTATGGTGGTGGGTCTAATGCGGCGGCGCGCGGACTGCAGGCATGCGCGTCCCCCGCACGGTGGCCGCAAGGCAACCGCGCCGGGTGAAGCCGTCGTTTATCGGGGAAAAGCGGTTGTTACCAGCGCGCCTGGAAGGCGTCGCGCAGCTCAGTCAGTGCGCCGTCGGGCAGCGCAGCGCGGGCGGCGAAGCCCGGCGTGTCTTTCATCGTCATCCATAGCTTGGCGGTTTCCTCCAGTTCTTCCAGCGCGAACGCGGCGCGCGAGACGCTGGATTCCCACACTACCGGACCAAGGCGCTCCAGCAGCACGCCACGCACCTGCGCGGCCAGCGTGGCCACGCGCGCGGCCACGGCCGGATCGCCGGGGCGATGGTAGGGAATCAGCGGGATATGGCCGACCTTCATCACGTAGTAGGGCGTGAGCGGCGGCAGTACGTCGTCCGGTTGCCAGACACCGGCCAGCGTCAGGGCCACGAGGTGCGTCGAGTGCGTATGCACCACGGCGTGCGCCTCGCGGTTGTTGTCGTAGATCGCGCGATGCAGCATCAGCGTCTTGGACGGCTTGTCGCCGGAGACCCAGCTGCCATCGGTGGCCACCTTGGCGACCGCGGCCGGGTCCATCATCCCCAGGCAGGCATCGGTCGGCGTGATCAGCCAGCCGTCGTCCAGCCGCGCGCTGATATTGCCGGCCGAGCCCACGGTATAGCCGCGCTGGTACAGGCTGGCGCCGATGCGGCAGATCTCTTCGCGCAGCTTGCTTTCGGTGCTCATCAGTGACCTCCAAGCTGGCGCAGCGCTTCGTCAAAGAAATCCGGGCCGCCGAAGTTGCCCGACTTGAGCGCCAGTGCCAGCGGCTTGGCATCCAGCGTGACGGTGGCCGGCACGCCCGGTGCAATCTGCGCGCCGATACGCAAGGCGCGCACGCCCAGCGCCTGCACCACCGCGCCGGAGGTTTCGCCGCCGGCCACGACGAAGCGGCGCGTGCCGCGTGCCAGCAGCCCGGCGGCAACCGTGGCCAGGCACTGTTCGACCAGGTGTCCGGCGCGCTCGACGCCCAGTTCGGCCTGCACGGCCTTGACTTCGTCGGGGCTGGAGGTGGCGTAGATCAGCACCGGTTCGCCATGACCGGCGGCAAAGGCCAGCGCCGCGTCGGCAACGGCTTCGCCGCGTGCCAGCGCGAGCGGGTCGATGCGCAGCGCCGGGCGGCCTTGCTCCAGCCAGCGTGCTACCTGGCCATTGGTCGCGCGCGAGGCGCTGCCGGCCAGCACCACGCCCGGGCCGTCGATGGCCGGCACCGAGGCCGCGTCACCGCGCTGCGGTAGCAGGCCGGCGCGGCGGAAATTCTCGGGCAGTCCCAGCGCGATGCCGGAGCCGCCGGTGATCAGCGGCAGGTTGGCGCAGGCCTCGCCCAGCGTGAACAGGTCCGCGTCGGACACCGCATCGGCAATCGCCATGCGCACGCCGTCGCTGCGCAGCGCAGCGATGCGCTCGGCGGTGGCATGCGCGCCGCGCGCAACCGCGTCGTAGCGCAGCAGCCCGACCTTGTTCTTGCTCTGGCGCTGCAGTACGCGCACCAGGCTGGCATCGGTCATCGGCGTCAGCGGATGGTGCTCCATGCCCGATTCATTGAGCAGCGCATCGCCCACGAACAGGTGGCCGCGAAAGATGGTGCGGCCGTTTTCGGGGAAGGCCGGGCAGGCGATGGTGAAGTCGCTGTCCAGTGCCGCCAGCAGCGCCTCGGCCACCGGGCCGATATTGCCGGCATCGGTCGAGTCGAAGGTGGAGCAGTACTTGAATACGAACTGGCGGCAGCCCTGCGCGCGCAGCCATTGCAGCGCGGCCAGCGACTGGGCCACGGCCTCGACGGCCGGGATGGTGCGGGACTTGAGCGCCACCACCAGCGCATCGGCTTCGCCAATGTCCTGCACGGCGCCCACGTCGGGCAGGCCGATGGTCTGCACGGTGCGCATGCCATTGCGCACCAGCGTGTTGGCGAGGTCGGTGGCGCCGGTGAAATCGTCGGCGATGCAGCCCAACAGCGGGCGATGGGCGAGGGTGCCTGCGGTCATCTTCGCTTCTCCCTTATTCAGCCTTGCCCGGCAGTTCGATGCCCGGGAAGATCTTGATCACGGCCGAGTCGTCCTCGCCGCCATGGCCGGCGGTCGACGCCATCATGAACATCTGGTGCGCGGCGGCCGACAGCGGCAGCGGGAATTTGCTGTGGCGCGCGGTGTCGAGCACCATGCCCAGGTCCTTGACGAAGATGTCGACCGCCGACAGCGGCGTGTAGTCGCCCTTCAGGATATGGGGCACGCGGTTCTCGAACATCCACGAGTTGCCCGCGCTGTGCGTGATCACGTCATAGAGCGCATCGGGGTCCACGCCTTCGCGCAGGCCCAGCGCCATCGCTTCGGCGGCCGCGGCGATATGCACGCCGGCCAGCAGCTGGTTGATGATCTTGACCTTGGAGCCCGCGCCATGCGCGGCACCCAGGCGATACACCTTGCCGGCGATGGCGGCCAGCACGTCCTCGGCCAGCGAGTAGGCTTCGGCCGGGCCGGAAGTCATCATGGTCATTTCGCCGCTGGCGGCGCGCGCGGCGCCGCCGGAGACCGGTGCGTCCAGCATCAGCAGGCCCTGTTCCGCCAGCCGGCGGCCTAGCGCCTCGGCAAAGCCCGGCGGCACGGTGGCGCTGGCGATCACCAGCTTGCCCGGCTGCATCGCGGCCGCGGCACCGTTGGCGCCGAACAGCACGGCCTCGGTCTGCTGCGCGTTGACCACCAGCGTCAGCACCACGTCGCAACGGCTGCCCAGCTCGGCGGGCGAGGCGCACGGCACGCCGCCGGCATCGGCAAAGCGCTGCAGCACTTCGGGGCGCAGGTCGCACGCGTGCACGTTGAAGCCGGCACGCAGCAGCGACTGCGCGACACCAAAGCCCATGGCACCAAGGCCGATGACGCCGATATTCCTGGACATGAAGGGACTCCTGAAACAGATACGGATAATTCGATGGTTCGGGCTTGCGCGCGCGTCAGTTGGCGGCGCCGTGCGCTTCGCCGCTCTCGTCCGCACCCAGCTGGGCGAGACGGTGCGCGGCGTTGTACATATGGTTCTGCGCGGCATTGCGCGCGGCCAGCGGGTCGCCGGCGCGGATGGCGGCGACGATGGCCTGGTGTTCTTCACGCACCTGGCGCGAAAAGTCCGCGCGGCGCGCCTCGTTGGTGCGGGTCACGCGCGTGGCCGCTTCCAGGTACTGGCTGAGGAAGGCCAGCGTCTTCAGGAAATACGGGTTGCCGGTGGCCTCGGCGATGGCGCGGTGGAAGGCCACGTCTTCGGCCACGCCGTCGCCGCCTTGCGCAACCTCTTCGTCGAGCCGGGCCAGTGCGGCGTCGATGGCCGCCATCGACGCATCGGTGCGGCGGCGGGCGGCCTGCGCGGCCACCTCGGCCTCGATCGCGCGGCGCAGTTCGACGATCTGCAGCACCGATTCCAGCGTGCCGGTTTCGGTGTAGTCGATGCGCAGCGGCCGGATGCCGGCCTGTAGCGTCACGAACACGCCGCTGCCCTGGCGCGACTCCACCACGCCTTCGTACTTGAGCCGGGAGATGGCTTCGCGCACCACGGTGCGGCTGACGCCGAATTCCCCGGACAGCACCGCCTCGGTCGGCAGCTTGTCGCCGCGGGCAAAGGCGCCGCTCTGGATCTTGTCCAGCAGTTGTTCGGCGACATTGTCGGTGAGGGCGCGGGCAGGGACTTTCTGGAACACGGCAGCTTCCCGGGTTATTCGGTAATCAGGTCATCATACAAATTTGCTAGGACGCTGCCGACCCCGGGCAAACCCTGATATGGTGCAACTTCAAGAGCGGAGATGCGGCGAGTGATCCGCTTTGGTGCATCGACGGTCACTGCGACACTGGCGTATCATGGGCGCCCGTCCGCATCCCCTGCCCGACGCAATCGTTCTCCAAGCGCCTGATTCCACACGCCATGTCCATCACTGTCCTGATCTGCCCCTGGTCCGAAGCGCGCGAACGCGCGCGCGCCATCCGTTACACCGTCTTCGTCGAAGAGCAATGCGTGCCGGTGGAACTGGAATGGGATGAGTGGGACGAGCCGAGCTGGCACGCGCTGGCGCTGGCCGAGGATGGCACGCCGGTGGCCACCGGACGGCTGCTGCCGGATGGCCATATCGGGCGCATGGCGGTGCTGCAGTCCGTGCGTGGCACCGGTGTCGGTGCAATGGTGCTGGACGCGCTGATGCGCAAGGCTGAAGCGCTTGGCTACCCGGAACTGGTGCTCAATGCGCAGACGCACGCGGCGCCATTCTATGCGCGCGTGGGCTTTGCGCAGGTGGGGCCGGAATTCGAAGAGGCGGGCATCCCGCACGTGGAGATGCGCAAGCGGCTGGCCGGCTGAGCGCCGGAATCCTCGGTTCCAGCGGGCCTCAGCGCGGCGCTGGCACGATGCCGGTGTCGCGTTGCAGGTTCAGCTTGCCGTGGAAGTTGACGTCGCCGATGCGGCCGTCGGCGTCGAAGCTGCGCTCGCTCAGGTCGAAACGGCCATCGTGGCGCACGCGCAGCACCGTGCTGGCGCGCGTGCCGTACAGCGGCGAGCGGATGAAGGCCGACGACAGCAGCTTTTCCCATTCCGGTGCCACGCCCGTGGCAGGCAGTTCGAAATCCGCCGCCTGGCGCTCGTCGGCGAGCATTTGCAGGTAGGGCTCGGCGCTGGCGTTGGCCTGGCCGCTGTCGGCGGCCAGCACTTCGGCCAGCGCGCCCACGCGGCTGCGCACCTTGGGCCAGGGCGTGTCGAGCAGGGCGTTGGACAGGCCGTACAGCCCCGGGCGCAGCCGTTGCGGCTGGCGCGAGGCGGCGCGGTTGCTGTACCACCAGAGTTCACGCAGGTCGCTCGCCAGCAGGTTGAAGCCGTTGTAGCGGCCGTCTTCGCCGGCGAGGCCGTCCAGGTAGTCGAACGGCGCCTCGCGTCCGCGCAGGAAACCGGCCACCAGCTCGCCGCGCGAGCGCGCGTCGGTGCGTTTTTCGGACGGGGCGCGGTAGTTGGTCAGTGCCGCGAAGCGGCCGTCGGCGTTGACGCCCATCCAGGTGCCGGGCTCGCCGATGACTTCCGCCAGGTCGCGCCCGGCCAGCACCTGCGGTGCATCCTGCCACCAGTGCGCGGCCGCCGCGGGGCGGACATAGAATTCATCGCGGTTGCCGGCGACGACCAGGGCATAGTCGGGGTGGGATTGCCAGGCAACCAGGATCAGACACATCGCTTTGCTTCCTTTGCCGCCGGGGTGGCTGCAGTGGCACCCGGCGTACTTCAGTCCAACGGCATCCTGGACGCCTACAGCACGTCCAGGTCGACAAAGTGCTCGGCCCGCCGCTCGCCATCGACCCATTGGTCCAGCCCGCTCTGCCGCCACAGGCCTTCCAGCGTGGCATCGAACGCGGGCGGCACGTCGGGATAGCACTCCATCCAGGTCTGCACGCCGGCGCGGGTTTCCGGCCTGCGCATCAGCGTACCACCAATTCCGGTTGCTTCGGCGACAGTCTCCATCCAGCGGTGCCAGTGCGGCAGCGCCTCGGCGGCAACGGCTTCCGGGACGCGGAAATAGACGTAGAGGTGATCGCTCATGGCAGGTCCTGTGGGTTTCAGCCAGCGGCCTGGGCGGCCTCGCCCAGCGGCACCTCGTAGGGCAGGGTGGCCGTAGCCACTGCCGCGCCCTCGGCGCTGCCCAGGCGCAGCGCACTGGCGGCGGCATCGATCTTCAGCTCGGCCAGCCCGGCCCAGCCGCCCTGGGGCGCCGGTGCGGCGTTGACGATCATGCCGCACGGCTGGCCCGGATCTTCCGGACGGTAGATTTCAGCCGCGGGCGCCGGCACTTCGCCTTCACCCTGCACCAGCCACATGCGGCGCTTGAGCGTGCCGCGGTACTGGCTGCGCGCCACGATTTCCTGGCCGGGATAGCAGCCCTTGCGGAAATTGACCCCGCCCACCAGTTCGAAATTGATCATCTGCGGCACGAACTGCTCTTGCGTGGCCGCGACGATGCGCGGCAGGCCCGACTGCACTTCCAGCCAGTCCCACAGCGCGGGCGTCGCATCCTGCAGCGAGGCGGCAAGTGCCGCGCGCACCGCCTCGGCGCGCTCGGCCGGCAGCACCAGCTGCCAGCGCGGCTGGCCGGCGCCATCCGGCAGGCGGATCACGGTGATGCCGTCGGCTTCGGCCACGGCAAAGGCGACCTCCGGCACGGGCAGGCCCGCAGCGGCCAGGGCCTTGGCAGCGCCGGCCCCGGCGAGGCCGAGGATCGCATGGGTGGGGGTGATGTCGGACAATTTGGCCTTGGCGCGCAGCACGAACATCGACAGGCGCTTCTGCACCGGGGCCTGGATGTCGGCCGACAGCTGCAGCACGATGCCTTCGACATCGCGCCACATCAGGAAGGTGGCGAGCAGGCGCCCCTTGGGCGAGCAATAGCCCGCCAGGCGGGCCGCGCCGGCCTTCAGGTCTTCGACCGCATTGGTCAGCTGGGTGTGCAGGAAGCTGCCGGCATCGTCGCCGGCCACACGGACCAGGCCAAGCCCGGGCAGACTGCAGACGATGCCGCTGCCGCTCAAGGCTTCAAGGTTTGCGGCGAGTTCCTGGGCTTGGGCATTCATCACTGGCATTGCGTGGCAATCGTTGAGGCAATTCGGGAGAGGGAAGGCGCCGGTCGTGCGCCGTGCCGGGCGGGCCGTCAAGCGGCGCCGGCGCCGCGGCGCATGGTCGGTGCGAGGCTGCCGGTTATTATATGGGGCTATGAGATTTTCGGCCGGCGCCGGCAGCACGTGGCGGCAAGCGGTGGCGCGCAAGCCCTCCGACGGATCCGGTCAGCCGCCCCTATCCCTGATACATGAAACGATTTTTCCTTAGTCTTGGCCTGGCCATCCTGGTGTTCGCGCTGGCGGCCGCGGGCGCGTTCGCGTGGTGGGCCAATCACCCGCTGCCCCTCAGCAAGTCACCCGTGGAAGTGGTGATCAAGCCCAATTCCGGCGTCGCCAGCGTCGGCCGCCAGATCCAGCGCGGCGGCGTCGGCATGGACCCGCGGCTGTTCATGCTGCTGGTGCGCCTGACCGGCCACGGGCCTGACCTGAAGGCCGGCGGCTATGAATTCGCGACCGGCGCCACGCCGCTGTCGATCATCGGCAAGCTGGCGCGCGGCGAGGTCACGCACTATGTGGTCACGGTGATCGAGGGCTGGGAATTCCGCAAGATGCGCGCCGCCGTGGACGCCAGCCCGGCGCTGCGGCACGACACCCGGGACATGTCCGATGCGGAGCTGATGAAGGCAATCGGCGCGGCCGAGACCTCGCCCGAAGGCATGTTCTTCCCGGACACCTACCTGTTCGCGCGCGGCAGCAGCGATATCGACCTGTACAAGCACGCCTACCGTGCCATGCAGCGGCGCCTGAACGAGGCCTGGAACGCACGCTCGCCCGACCTGCCGTACAAGACCCCGTACGAGGCCCTGGTGATGGCATCGATCGTCGAGAAAGAAACCGGCCAGGCCGCCGAACGCCCGATGATCGCCGCCGTGTTCATCAACCGGCTGCGCAAGAACATGATGCTGCAGACCGACCCGACCGTGATCTACGGCCTGGGCGATGGCTTCGACGGCGACCTGCGCAAACGCGACCTGCAGGCCGACAACCCGTACAATACCTACACCCGTACCGGCCTGCCGCCCACGCCGATTGCGCTGCCGGGGCTGGCCTCGCTGGCGGCGGCCACCACGCCGGCGCCATCCGACGCACTGTACTTCGTCGCCCGCGGCGACGGCAGCAGCCATTTCTCCAACTCGCTTCCCGAACACAACCGCGCGGTCGACAAGTACCAGCGCGGCAAATAGGCATTCCATGCGCGGAAAATTCATCACGTTTGAAGGCATCGACGGCGCCGGCAAGAGCACCCATATCGACTGGGTCGCCGACCGCCTGCGCGCACGCAGCGACATTGCCGGCGTCGTCACCACCCGCGAGCCCGGCGGCACCTCGCTGGGCGAAGACCTGCGCCAGATCCTGCTGCATCGCAAGATGCACCTGGAAACCGAGGCGCTGCTGATGTTCGCGGCCCGGCGCGAACATATCGCCGAGGTCATCGCACCCGCGCTGGAGCGCGGCAAGTGGGTGATTTCCGACCGCTTCACCGACGCCACCTTCGCCTACCAGGGCGGGGGCAGGGGCCTGGCCACCGAGCGCCTGGAAGTGCTGGAAGACTGGGTGCAGGGCGGCCTGCAGCCGGACCTGACGCTGCTGTTCGACGTGCCGCTGGAAACCGCCAGCGAGCGCCTGGCCGGCGCACGCGCGCCTGACAGGTTCGAATCCGAATCGCGCGCGTTCTTCCAGCGCACCCGCGATGAATACCTGCGCCGCGCGGCCCAGTCGCCGCAGCGCTTCCGGGTGATCGACGCCACGCGCAGCATTGCCGACATTCGCGATGAACTTGAAAAAATCATCGCAACTATCTGATTTTTGGCCGATATATGGCTGACGTGATAGGTGTGAATGCCGCGCCATTGCGTAATTCGCAATCGCATGGTTATCACAGGTAAAACTTGAAGTTAGATCGCTAACCCACTGATTCACATGCTATATCCCTGGCAGAAGGAAGACTGGCAACGGCTTGGCGCGCTGCGTGAACGGCTGCCGCATGCCTTGCTGATCCATGGCCAGCAAGGCATCGGCAAGCGCGACCTGGCCCTGCATTTCGCGCAGGGGCTGTTGTGCGAGGCGCCGCTGCCGGACGGCCAGCCCTGCGGCCAGTGCGCCGCCTGCCACTGGTTCAGCCAGGGCAACCACCCGGACTTCACCGTGGTGCGGCCCGAGGCGCTGGACGCCGCGGCCGAGGCCGAGACCGACGAGGGCGGCAAGAAGAAGGCGCCCAGCAAGATCATCCGCATGGAGCAGGTGCGCGCGCTGATCGAGGCCGTGGGCGTGGGCACGCACCGGGCCGGGCTGCGCGTGGTGGTGGTCTATCCGCTCGATGCGCTGCAGACCGAGGGCGCCAACGCACTGCTGAAGACGCTGGAAGAGCCGCCGCCGTCCACCGTATTCCTGCTGGTGACCGACCGCCTCGACCGCATCCTGCCGACTATCCTGTCGCGCTGCCGCCAGTTCTCGGCCCAGCGCCCGACGCCGGAGGCCGCGCTGGCCTGGCTGCGCGGCCAGGGCGTGGCCGATGCCGAGGCCCAGCTGGCGCTGGCCGGCGGCTCGCCGCTGACCGCGCTGCATGCGGCCGAGGCCGAGGAGCAGCCGCTGCAGCGCTGGCTGGTCGGCCAGCTCGGCGCCGCCGCCGCCTTCGACGCTTCCGCGGCGGCCGAGCAACTGCAGAAGCTGCCGGTGCCTGCCGTGCTTGGCATCCTGCAGCGCTGGACGTACGATCTGCTGACGCTGCGCCTGGACGGCAGCGCCACGCCGCGGTACCTGCCCAAGGAACGGGCGGTGCTGGCGCGCTGCGCCGGGGCCACCGACGCGCACCGCCTGCAGGCCTTTGCCACCCGGTTGACCGCGCATCGCCGCAGCGAGAACCATCCGCTGGCGGCCCGGCTGGTGATGGAAGCGGTATTCCTGGAATACCGCCAGCTGTTCCGGTAGTACGCCTGGCAGTCAAAATAATGCATAACAACAAGCAGCACCGTCATTCAGGGGGTCAACCATGAACACAGCAGTCGCCGGCGCACCGCCCGCTGCGCCAACCGGCAGCGGGGCGGCATCGCGCCCCAATGTGCTGTCCTTGTCGATCAAGGACCAGGCCGGGCTGTATGCGGCCTATATGCCGTTCCTGGCGCGCGGCGGCATCTTCGTGCCGTCGAACCGGCCGTTCCGACTGGGCGAGCAGGTGTTCCTGGTGCTGTCGCTGCTGGACCGGCCGCAGAAATACCAGATCGCGGGCCATGTGGCCTGGATCACCCCGGCGGGCACGCCGATGAAGACCCCCGGCGTCGGCGTGCATTTCCCCGACGACGACAACGGGCGCAACCTGCGCCGCGCGGTGGAGGAGATCCTGGGCAAGATGCTGGAGTCCGGGCGCCCCACGCAAACTTTATGAACGTTGTGAGGTTGTTCTCACAATATATTGATTTTCAATGAATTTTTCACTTCGCATTGCCGAGCCCCGCGACCTGCCGGGCATCGTCGCCATCTATAACAGCACCGTGCCCTCGCGCATGGTCACCGCCGATACCGAACCGGTCACCGTGGCCTCGCGCCAGGCCTGGTTCGATTCCCACCAGCCTGAACGCCGCCCGCTGTGGGTGTGCGAGGATGCCGACGGCCGCATGGCCGGCTGGATGAGCTTTTCAGACTTCTACGGCCGCCCGGCCTACGGCGCCACCGCCGAGGTGTCGATCTACCTGGACGCGCAGCGCCGCGGCCAGGGGCTGGGCCGCTACCTGCTGCAACAGGCCATCGACCATGCGCCCAGGGTCGGGGTGAACACGCTGCTCGGCTTTATCTTCGGCCACAATGCGCCCAGCCTGGGCCTGTTCGCGTCGCTGGGCTTTACGCGCTGGGGCGACCTGCCGCGCGTTGCCGTGCTCGACGGTGTCGAGCGCGACCTGATCATCGTCGGCCGCCGCGTGGACTGAGCCACCCGCCAACAGAGATTCCCCATGTTTGTCGATTCCCACTGCCATATCGATTTCCCCGAGTTGGCCGCGCGCCTGCCGGAACTGCTGGAGAACATGCGCGCCAACCAGGTCACGCATGCGCTGTGCATCTCGGTCACGCTGGAAGACTTCCCGCGCGTGCTGGCGCTGGCCGAGCAGCATCCCAACCTGTACGCCTCGGTCGGCGTGCACCCGGACTACGAAGGGGGCGAGGAACCCACGCTGGAGCGCCTGGTGGAGCTGTCCGCCCACCCGCGCGTGGTCGGCACCGGCGAGACCGGGCTGGACTACTACCGCCTGAACGGCCGCAGCATCGCCGACATGGAATGGCAGCGCGAGCGCTTCCGCACCCATATCCGCGCCGCGCGCCAGACCGGCAAGCCGCTGATCATCCATACCCGCTCGTCCGCCGACGACACGCTGCGCCTGATGCGCGAAGAGAACGCGCGCGAGGCCGGCGGCGTGATGCACTGCTTCACCGAGACCTGGGACGTCGCCCGCCAGGCGCTGGATGAGGGTTTCCATATCTCGTTCTCGGGCATCGTCACCTTCAAGAGCGCGGCCGACCTGCAGGAAACCGCGCGCAAGGTGCCGCTGGAGCGCATGCTGATCGAGACCGATTCGCCCTACCTGGCGCCGGTGCCATACCGCGGCAAGACCAACGAACCTGCCTGGGTGCGCCATGTGGGCGAGTTCATCGCGCAGCTGCGCGGGATCCCTGTGGAACAGGTCGCGGAACAGACGACGGAAAATTTCTTCAAGCTATTCAAGCATATTGACAGGGAATCGCATGTTTGACATGAAGTTTGCCCGACGCGCTGCCGGCGCCCTTGCGCTGGCCGCCGCCACGCTGGCGCAGGCCGCGCCTGCCGACGACATGCGCAAGGCCGTCGAATTCGACGACGCCAACACCGTCAAGAAGCTGCTGGCCAAGGGCGTCGATCCCAATCTGGTGGACAGCCGCGGCAACCCGGCGCTGGTGCTGGCGCTGCGCGAGAAGTCGCTGAAGGCGGCCACGGTGCTGATCCGCGCCAAGGACATCGATTTCGACAAGGCCAACCCGGCCGGCGAGACCCCGCTGATGATGGCCGCGCTGCAGGGTGAGCTGGACATGGTCAAGCTGATGGTCGACGAGATGGAGGCCGAGATCAACAAGACCGGCTGGACCCCGCTGCACTATGCGGCCACCAATGGCCACAACGACGTAGTCAAGTACCTGGTCGACCATGCCGCCTATATCGACGCTGAAAGCCCCAACGGCACCACGCCGCTGATGATGGCCGCGCGCGGCGGCCATATCGAGACCGTCAAGCTGCTGCTGGACGAGGGCGCCGACATGCGCCTGAAGAACCAGCAGGGCATGACCGTGATCGACTTTGCCGAGCGCTACAACCAGGCAGAGATCGCCAAGGGCCTGAAGGCGCGCTGGCAGAAGCTGTACCCGCAGACGCCGATCGCGGCGGCGCCGCCGCTGAAGGCGCCCACCGGCGAGCCGGGCGGGCAGCGGCCTGCGGCCCAGCAACCCGCGGCGCAGCAGCCCAAGACCAAGGGCTGGTAAGCGCTGATGCCGGCGATGGCCGTCGGCGCACGCCTGCGCCAGTGGGCGCGCGGGCTCAAGGCGAGCCTGCTGATGCTGTGGTTCTGCAGCCGCCACCCCGGCACGCCGTGGAGCGCGCGGCTGCTGGCCGCGCTGGTGGTGGCCTATGCCTTCAGCCCGATCGACCTGATCCCCGATTTCATCCCGGTGCTGGGCTATGTCGATGACGTGCTGCTGGTGCCGCTGGGTATCTGGCTGACGCTGCGGATGATTCCGCCGGCGGTCAAGGATGAATGCCGCGGCCGGGCCCAGGCGTGGCAGGCCACGCATGCAAAACGGCCGCGCAATCGCGCGGCCGCCGTGGTCATCGTGCTGGTGTGGGTGTTGCTGGCCTGGCTGGCGTGGCGCTGGCTGGCGCCGGGCTAGACATCGTCCGCCAGCCGCACCCCGGTGAACTGCCAGCGCTGGTGCGGATAGAAGAAGTTGCGGTACGTCGCCCGGATATGCGATTCGGGCGTGACGCAAGACCCGCCGCGCAGCACCATCTGGCCGCTCATGAACTTGCCGTTGTACTCGCCCACCGCACCGCCGTTCGGGCGGAAGCCCGGATACGGCAGGAAGGCGCTGCCGGTCCATTCCCACACATCGCCGAACATCTGGCGCAGCACGCCCGAGGTGTTCTGCCGGTCCGGCAACGGCCGCAGCGCGCGGCCTTCAACAAAATTCCCGGTGGCCGGCAGGCTGCGCGCCGCGTGCTCCCATTCGGCCTCGGTCGGCAGCCGGCGTTCGGCCCAGCGCGCGAATGCCTCGGCCTCATAGAAGCTGACGTGGGTGACGGGGCTGTCCGGGTCGACCGGATGCATCCCGCGCAGCGTCATCTGCCACCACGTGCCTTCGCGTTCTTCCCAGTAGAGCGGGGCCAGGATGCCTTGCTCGCACACCCAGCGCCAGCCGTCGGACAACCACAGCCCCGCCGTCTGGTAGCCGCCATCCTCGATGAATTCAAACCATTGCCGGTTGCTGACCGGGTGCGAGCACAGCGTGAACGGTGCCAGGTAGGCCTTGTGCCGCGGGCTTTCACAGTCAAAGGCAAAGGTCTCGCCGCGGTGGCCGATCTCCACCAGGCCGCCGTCAAAGCCGATCCAGTCCGGCGCGGGCCGAGGGTCGGCGATCACCGGCTCGGGCAGTTCCGGGGCAAAGGCGGGGCGCAGCGGGTTCTGCGCGAACAGATGCAGGATGTCGGCCAGCAGCAGTTCCTGGTGCTGCTGTTCATGCTGCAGGCCAAGCATGATCAGCGCTGCCTCGTCATCGGTCTGGGCGCTGCCCAGCAGCGTCAGCATCGATTCGTCCACGGCCTCGCGGTAGGCCAGCACCTCGTCCAGCGAGGGGCGGGTCAGCAGCCCGCGCTGCGGCCGCGGGTGGCGCGGTCCGACCGCTTCGTAGTACGAGTTGAAGAGGTAGCGGTAGTCCGGGTCCACCAGCTCGTAGTCCGGGATCCGCGCAGCCAGCACGAATTCCTCGAAGAACCATGTGGTGTGCGCCAGGTGCCATTTTGCCGGGCTGGCGTCGTCCATGGACTGCACGGTGGCATCGGCATCGGACAGGTCGGCCACCAGGGTCTCGGTGGCCGTGCGTACGTGGCGATACTGTGAAAGCAGGGCGGGTTCGTGCGGCGGATGGAGGGCGGCGGCTGGCAACAGGGCTGAAGTCATGCGGGCTCCCGGGAGTGGATCGGTCGATGACTGCAGGCGGCACGACAGCCGCGGGCAAATAGCCGGGGCCGGCGCGCCGCCCATGGCACGCGGGGCGCCATAGCGCCCCGATCCATCATAGACCCGATCCGTCCGCGGGGCGAGCCGGCGCCGTCCTGCAGCGCCGGCCGTCCACAGGACTTCAGGCGGCCAGGCGGCTGGCGTCGTTCAGCGCCGCGATTTCGGTGCGGGCGCTGGCCAGGCCGGCTTCGCGGAACTGCGGACCCATGGCCAGGCCGTGGGCACGCACGTAGGTGATGTCGGTGATGCCCAGGAAGCGGAACACGATGTCGACGGTCTTTTCGTGCAGGTCCAGTTCATTGGCATCCTGGCGCACGCCGCCGCGCGACGACACCACGATCACGCGCTTGCCGCCGGCCAGGCCCACCGGGCCGTTCTCGGTGTACTTGAAGGTGCGGCCAGCCTGCGCGATGCGGTCGATCCAGGCCTTGAGCTGGCTGGGGATGCTGAAGTTGTACTGAGGCACGCCCACCACCAGTACGTCGGCGGCCAGGAATTCGGCCAGCCATTGCTCGGTGCGCTGCAGCTCGGCTTCCTGGATGGCGCTCAGGCCTTCCTTCGGGCCGCCCAGCACGGGCAGCAGGTTGCCGGACAGGTGTGCCGGAGCGTCCTGGTCCAGATCGCGCACGGTGACCTTGGCGTCCGGGGTGGCGGCGACCAGGTCGGCCACCACGCTGGCGGTCAGGCTGCGCGAAACGGAGTTGTCGCCAAGTACGCTGGAATCGATCTGCAGGATGTTCATGTCTATCTCCACAAGGTGTGCGGTTGCGATGGATGAAAGATAGCGGCTGGCCATTGGTATCGGTAGTGAGGCAAAATGCAAATGATTGTTCTGCCGGCGCAACGCCAGCCTGGCGGCCGCACGTGATCCCGGAGCCATCCATGCAAGACCTCAACGACTTGTCCCTGTTTGCCCAGGTGGTCGAACACGGCAGTTTTTCCGCGGCCAGCCGCGCCTCAGGCGTGCCCAAGTCGCGCCTGAGCCGGCGCATCGCCCAGCTGGAACGCGACCTGGGCGTGCAGCTGCTGCGCCGCACGACACGGCAGGTGCGCGTTACGCCGCTTGGTGAATCCTTCTACGAACGCTGCCGCGCCATGCTCAATGAGGCCAAGGCGGCCCGCGAGGTCATCGAGCAGGCGCGCGAGCAGCCTGGCGGCACGCTGCGCGTGAGCTGCCCGATCGCCATCGCCCAGATCCTGCTGGCGCCGGCCATCGGCCATTTCATGCGCGCCAACCCGGCCGTGCGGATCGAGCTGGAGACCACCAACCGGCGCGTGGACGTGATCGGCGAAGGCTTCGACCTGGCCCTGCGCGTGCGCGAGTCCATGGAGGACTCCAGCCTGGCCGTGCGCACCTTCGGTGAAAGCCAGCTGATGCTGGTGGCCAGCCCCGCGCTGCTGGACAGCATCGGCCGCCCGCGCACACCGCAGGCGCTGGATGGCATGCCCGGCGTGGGCCAGCCGCCGCACGACGGCAAGCATGTCTGGACCCTGCGCTGCAAGACCAACGACTCGATCCAGATTGCCTATGAACCGCGCCTGGTCACCGAAGACTTCGTGCTGCTGCGCGAGGCGGCGATCGCCGGCGCGGGCGTGGCCATGCTGCCGCGGATGTATTGCCGCGATGCGCTGGAAAGCGGCGAGCTGGAACTGGTGTTGCCGCAGTACGACATGCCGGTCGGCACGCTGCACGCGGTGTTCCCCTCCCGCAAGGGCGTGACGCCTGCCACCCGGCGCTTTCTCGACTTTCTGGGCGAGGTCCTGCCCGAATGCGCATACAAGGTCGGCATGCTTGAGCCGCGGCAGCCAGCGATGCACCGGGTGGTGTAGCGCAGGCCTTCCGGATACGGCATGGCGGGATTGGCGAGGTGGTGTGCCGGTCGCATCCCGGCCACCAGGCAGTCTCGTATTTGCGGCTTTACCTTCACGCCGCCTCGCACTAAGGTACAGGGGGCGAACCTTGCGCGTGAGGGTAAAGGCGCTTGGCTTCGACAACCAACTCGACAGACAACGGCAAGGAGAACGGCCATGGGTGGCTCTCAGGGTTCCCAGGACTTGGGCAAGGCGCTGCTGCGCATCGTGCTTGGCGTGTTGATCCTGATGCACGGCATCGCCAAGCTGACCGGTGCGTCCGGCATGGGCTTTGTGGGGAAGGTGGTCGCCGACGCCGGCTTGCCGGCATGGCTGGCCTACGGCGTCTACATTGGGGAAGTCGTGGCCCCGATCCTGCTGATCATCGGGCTGTGGAGCCGGCTGGCGGCGCTGATCGTTGCCATCAACATGGTGTTTGCGGTGGCGCTGGTGCATACCAAGCAGCTCGGCATGCTGTCCGATACCGGCGGCTGGGCGCTTGAGTTGCAGGGGATGTTCCTGGCCGCGGCGCTGGCGGTGGCCCTGCTGGGGGCGGGCCGGTTCAGCGTGGGCGGCATCAATGGCAAGCTGAACTAGTGCCCTGTTCCGCAAATACCTTGCCATGAAATCGCCCAGTTGGCCGCCATGCGTCGTTGCTCGTCGTTGCCATAGCTACGGCTATGGCGCCTCCTCGCGTTTAGCCTGACGATCAACTGGACGATTTCATTTTGGCAAGCCATCTGCGGAACAGGACACTAGCCCATCGGGTCAGATGGCGTACGGTGCGCCGGCGTTCCGGCGCCGGTGGCGCTTGCGCGTGGCTGCATGTGCGCGCTGCCGCGGACATCATGGAGATGTATCGTGAAACCCTTCCGGCAGCTCTTTCCCGTCGTGGCCGCGGCGCTGGTCCTGTCAGGCTGCGCCAGCGTGCCCGACATCAAGACTGACTACAATCGCAGCACTGACTTCAGTGCCTACCGCAGCTTTGGCTTCGTCGAGCATCTCGGCACCGACCGCCAGGGCTATGAAAGCCTGACCACCCAGTACTTCAAGTCTGCCGTGCAGCGGGAACTGACCGCGCGCGGCTACCGCTATGCGGCGCAGTCGCCGGACTTGCTGGTCAACTTCAATGCCCGGCTGCAGGAGAAGGTCCAGGTCAGCCCGGCGCCGACGCCGATGATGGGGTATTACGGTTATCGCGGCGGGCTGTATGCGCCGTGGCCGGGCTACGGCTTCTATAACGACGTCTATACCTACACCGAAGGCACGGTCAACATCGACCTGGTCGACCGGCGCCAGATGAAGCTGGTCTGGGAAGGCGTGGCGGTGGGCAGCGTGGACACCAGCGACAAGACCAGTGCCCAGCAGCGCATCGACAAGACCGTGGCGCAGATCTTTGCCAAGTATCCGTTCCGGGCCGCGCAGTAGGGCCAGCTCACGCCGCCGGCGTGACTGCCGCCCGGTCGATGGCATCCGCGATGAAGACCTCGGCCGGCTTGGGCGCGGACCACAGGTAGCCCTGGCCCAGCGGGCAGCGCAGCGCCAGCAGCGCTGCGCGCTGGGCGTCGGTCTCGACGCCTTCGGCCACGCACTCCAGGCCCAGCTCGCGCGCCAGGTTGATCATGTTGCGGCAGATCGCGGCACGCTGGCCATGCCCGTCGACCTCGACAACGAACGAGCGGTCGAGCTTCAACTGCGTGAAAGGCAGGTCCGCCAGCAGCCTGAGCGTGGCGATGCCAACGCCGAAATCGTCGATCGCCACGCCGTAGCCGAGCAGCCGCAAGCGGTTCAGCGCGACCGACAGCGCCAGCGTATCGGGCACCGGATAGCCCTCGGTCAATTCCACCGTCAGCGCGTGCCGCGGCACGCCGCTGGCGGTCACCAGGGCATCGAACGTCTCCAGCACACCGGGCCGGCACAGGGTTTGCGCCGAGGCATTGATGCCCAGCGTGATGTGGATGCCCGCCGCGCGCAGCCGCTGCTGCGCTGCCAGGCACTGGCGGGCCACGAAGAAGAACACCGGGTCGGCCGCGTCGAGCGCTTCGAGCCGTGGGATAAAGAGGTCGGGCTGCACCAGACCGTGTTCGGGATGGCGCCAGCGCACCAGTGCCTCGGCACCGGCCAGCCGGCCACTGGCAATCTCGTGCTGGGGCTGCAGCATGACCAGCAGGTCCGTGCCCGAGCGGGTGGCGGGGACCAGTTCTGCGTCGTCGGGCGACCACGCCGGCGTGGTGGATTCGCTAACAGGCTGGCGCACCAGCGCATCGGCCAGGATCTCTTCCACCGCATCGCGCGACAGCGGCTTGCGCAGCGCGTGCACGCGCGGGATGCCGGCGGCGTGCGCCAGGCCGCGGTTTGAATCCAGGATGTCCTCCGCCAGCGCCGTCACCCAGACCCATACCGGCGCCGTCCCGGCAAAGGCATGCTGCCCGCGCCGGTGCAGTTCGGCAATCAGCTCGGGGCCGTTGCCGCCAGGCATTTCGATGTCGCAGAACACGATGTCGAACGGTTGGCGTGCAAGGATCTCGGCCGCCTGCGTGCCGTTTTCAGCTGAAACCAGGGTCTGCACGCCCAGATACCGCAGCAGCCCCTTGGCCGCGACGCGCTGGAACGGATGGTCTTCGACGACAAGAATGCGCAGCCTGGCGTAGCGGATCGGCATGGGGGAGGGGAAGGCGGCGGGCCGCCGGAGTGCAATTCGATTGGGGGTTGCCGCATGGTAGCGCGGCGCCGCTGCGCCAACCACCGGATGGCGCAAAGTCTGGCGCCGCTGGCATGCGGAATCGCACAGGGGATCGTTGCGCAATCGCCCCGGAAACGCGCTGCGTTACGAATATTTGCGCTTTCCGATTCAATCGCCGCCTGCCATAACCGCTACAATCGCTGCCCGTAGTTTTGAACATGGCATGTCGATAATGGGTTTTGGCTGGTTCGGATTTTCGACTTTCTGGATAGTGCCGCTGGTCTGGCGGCTGGTGACGCGCTGGCTCGCCGGCGAGCGCCGGCTGGCAGGGCCCGGCTCATTGCGCGTCTGGCTCGGCACGCTCGCCGTGCTGTGCGCGAGCGCCTGCCTCGAAGCGCTGACCAGCGGCACCGATCCGGAATCGAGCGCTGGCGGTTCGGCCGGCCGCGCGCTGGCCGGCATGATGGGCAACCTGTTCGGCTGGACCGGTGCCTTGCTGTTGATGCTGGGCGTGCTGGCGCTGGCCGCGCCGATGGTGTTCGGTGAAACCTGGCGCAGCCTGTTCTCGCGCAAGCCGCGCCGCGCCGCCGCGCCTGACGCGGCGCCGGAAGAGCCGCCGGTTTCCTTTGCTGCCACCCAGCCGATGCGCGACGCAGAGCGCCGCGATGCGCCGGCGGCAGGCACCCCCGGCTGGACCGCGCCCGCCACGCGCCATCGCAGCTTTGAGGCGGTCTCGGCGCGCCGCCAGCCCGCCTGGCAACCGCCGCGCCGCACGCGTGAATCCCCGCCGCAGCCGGGCGAGATCTGGCTGCACCACGCCGAGTCGCCGGGCGCGGTCAAGCCGGCGCGCGCCGCGCCGCCCGCACCCGTGGCGGCGGCACCGGCGCCGCGTCCGGCCCAGCCGGCGGCGCGCAGGCCGGCCCCGACGGCAGCCCCTTCACCGGCTCCGGCTCCGGCGCCGCGGCCGGCGCAGTCCCTGCGCGGCACGGTCGTCAGCAGCCCGTTCCGCCAGCCGCAGCCGCTGGTGCGTTCGGCGATTACGACGCTGCCCGAGGCTTCCGGCAAGAGTATCGCCGCGGCCGCTGCTTCAGTCACCGTAGCTGCCGCCGTATCCGCGCCGGCCGAAGCCGAAGCCGAAGCCGCCGCCGCTGCGCCGGCGCCCACTGGCGCCACGCAAGCCGTGGCCGCTCCCGCGCAGCCGGCTACCAGCCCGGAACCTGAGGTAGTGGCAGTGCCCGAAGCGCCTGCCATGGAACCAGTGTCCGCAGACACCGATATCGTTGGCGATATTGCGCCGGAAGCCGTGCCGGCCGAAGCCGACGAAGCCACGCTTGCCGCGATCCGGCAGGAAGCCCTTGACCTGCTGGCCGAGTTGCAGGCGCTGGCCGGCAAGCCGGTAGTGCCGCAAGCGGCTGCGCCGCAACCGCAACAACTGGACGCGGCTGTGCCGGATTCGGCGCCGGACATTGCCGGCGACGCAGAACCGCAAGCACTGGCTACCGTCACCCTGCCAGCCGAAGCCGAAGCCGAAGCCGAAGCCGAAGCCGAAGCCGAAGCCGAAGCCGAAGCGAGGAGCGGAGATCACGCCGTTGTCATTGGGGAACCCGAAGCGCTGGCAGCAGCCGTGCCCGCACTGGATATCACCGGCGCCGAGGCAGTAGCCCAGGCCGTGGCAAGCTCCGCGATGGAAGAGGGCAGCGCTCTCGATGCCAGCACCCCGGCACCCGCGGAGGACAGCGAACCGGACGGATTGATGGACGGCAACGGCCTGATCGCCGAGGAGGCGGAACCCGATGCGGCCGAGCCTGCCGAGGCAGCAGCACTGCCTGAAGCGACCGAGGCCCCGGAAGTCCCTGAGCCCGCTGAGGCGCCTGCACTGAACCAGGCTCCGGTCCCGGCCGCCAAGCCGCGCATCGTGCTGCCCGCCGTGGTCGGCCGCACCGTGCCGCTGGCTACCGCCCAGCCTGCGCCCGTGCCGGTGCCGGTCGCGCCGCCGCCGCCGCGCCCCATCGTTGACTACCGCCTGCCACCGGCCGACCTGCTGGAGACCGGTGTCGACAGCGCCGAACAGGTGTCGGAAGAACGCCTGCGCGAAACCGGCGAGCTGATCGCCCAGCGGCTGGCCGAGTTCAAGGTGCCAGTCGCCGTGGTCGGCGCCGGCGCCGGCCCGGTGATCACCCGCTTCGAGGTCGAGCCCGCCATGGGCGTGCGCGGCGCCCAGGTGGTCGGACTGATGAAGGACCTGGCGCGCGCGCTGGGCGTGACCTCGATCCGCGTGGTCGAGACCATTCCCGGCAAGACCTGCATGGGGCTGGAGCTGCCCAATGCGCGCCGGCAGATGATCCGGCTGTCGGAGATCGTCAACGCGGCCTCGTTCCAGGCGCACCATTCGCGGCTGGTGCTGGCCATGGGCAAGGACATCACCGGCAATCCGGTGGTGACCGACCTGGCACGCGCGCCGCACCTGCTGGTGGCCGGCACCACCGGCTCGGGCAAGTCGGTGGCGGTCAATGCCATGATCCTGTCGATGCTGTACAAGGCCACGCCCGAAGATGTGCGCCTGATCATGATCGACCCCAAGATGCTGGAACTGTCGGTCTATGAGGGCATCCCCCACCTGCTGGCGCCGGTGGTCACCGACATGAAGCAGGCCGCGCACGCGCTCAACTGGTGCGTCGGCGAGATGGAAAAGCGCTACAAGCTGATGTCGGCTCTGGGCGTGCGCAACCTGGCCGGCTACAACCAGAAGATCCGCGCCGCGGAGGCCGCCGAGCGCAAAGTGCCGAACCCGTTCTCGCTGACGCCGGACGCGCCCGAGCCGCTGTCGCGCCTGCCGATGATCGTGGTGGTGATCGACGAACTGGCCGACCTGATGATGGTCGCCGGCAAGAAGATCGAGGAACTGATCGCGCGCCTGGCGCAGAAGGCGCGCGCCGCCGGCATCCACCTGATCCTGGCCACGCAGCGCCCCTCGGTGGACGTGATCACCGGCCTGATCAAGGCCAATATCCCGACGCGCGTGGCGTTCCAGGTCTCGTCCAAGATCGATTCGCGCACCATCCTTGACCAGATGGGCGCCGAGAGCCTGCTCGGCCAGGGCGACATGCTGTTCCTGCCGCCTGGCACCGGCTATCCGCAGCGCGTGCATGGCGCTTTTGTTGCCGACGACGAAGTGCACCGCGTGGTGGAACACTGGAAGCAGTTCGGCGAGCCGGACTACGATGAAACCATCCTTGCCGGCGACCCGGCCGAGGCCGGCAGCACCGACCTGTTCGGCGACAGCGGCGGCGACGGCGAGGCCGACCCGCTCTACGACGAAGCCGCCAGCTTTGTGCTGACCAGCCGCCGCGCCTCGATCTCCGCCGTGCAGCGCCAGCTGCGCATCGGCTACAACCGCGCGGCACGCCTGATCGAGCAGATGGAGGTGGCCGGATTGGTGTCGCCGATGGGCCGCAACGGCGCGCGCGACGTACTGGCGCCGGGGCCGGGTAACTGACCGGGGTCGGCAACCACGACTTCCCTTCCAGGAGGCAGCATGCAGCCTGAACACGGAAACCTGCTGGCGGACGTCCCGGCCGGCGCGGCGCAGGAACTTTTCCAGCCGCTGCTGGAACGGCCCGGGCTGCGGATCGAGCGCATCGTCTCCAACGGGCAGGCCAGTCCTGAGGGCTTCTGGTACGACAGCGCAGAGGCGGAATGGGTGCTGCTGGTCAGCGGCAGCGCCGCCATCGAGATCGAAGGCCAGTCCGGCTTGTATCCCATGAAGCCGGGGGATTGGCTGCATCTTCCGGCCCACTGCCGCCACCGGGTGGCGTGGACCGATGCCAGCCAGCCCAGTGTCTGGCTGGCGGTGCATCACAGCGCGGGCTGAGCGCCCGCGCGCATTGCGGCTGGCGCCTGACGGCTTACTCCCCGGATTGCTCCGGAAACACCGGCTCGCCCAGGTTCAGCATCAGCCGGTTCGCCCAGGCAAAGATGGCGATCGAGTGGATCAGGTCCAGGATTTCCGCATCCGTGACGCCCGCTTCCCGCAACGGCTTGAGCTGCTCGGCAGTGACTTCGGCGGGCCGCTCGGTCAGTTCGATCGAGAACTTCGCGATTGCCTGTTCGCGCGCAGTCGTGCCGGCGGTATGGGGATCGTCGAACACCTGGCGGATCACGTCGTTGCGCTTGGCCAGTTGTTCGAAGCGCTGCGCATGCACCGATGCGCAGTAGACGCAGCCATTGATGCGCGATACCACCGTGGTGGAGAGCTCGCGTTCGGCACGCGGCATGCCGCCGGGGGCGTACATGATGGCGTTGAAGGCGGTGGAGCGCTGGCGCAGGATTTCGGGCTGGTGCACCAGGAAGCGGTAGTAATCCTGGACCTTGGCCTTGGGGTGGCTCTCTTCGAGTACGGCGACCTGCTCGGGCGTGGCCTGGTCGAGTTCGACCACGTCCAGCCAGGCCTTCCAGTCGAGGACTTCATTGGTGAAGCCGTGGGATTTGATGATCTCGCTCATGCCTGGGCTCCTGCGGCGTTGTCGTTCAGTGCTTTCAGCGCATCCAAGCCGGCCACCAGCCGGACCTGGTACGACAGGAAGGCGATCAGTTGCGCCAGCGTGACCACTGCCGGGGTGCTCAGGCCGGCGGCGGGCAGGGCCTGCAGCGCGGCCTTGTCGCCCTCAACGGGCTTTTCGATCAGCTTGCGGGTGAACTCCAGCATGGCGTGCAGGCGCGTGTCGGCAATATCCTCCGGCTGGCCTTCGGCCGCGGCGCGGACCTGGCTGACATCTGCGCCGGCCTGCTCAAGGCGCGCGCGATAGTGTGCCGCCAGCGCCGTCGACGGCGTCAGGCGTGCCGCGTACAGCGCAACCAGCAGGCGCTCTGCCAGCGACAGGCCAGGCAGGGCGGGGTCGAACAGGGCGTCGTAGCTGCCTTGCGTGGCGGCCACGACCTTGTTGCGCTGGTGGCGCAGCGCGTATGTCGCGCTACCCGGCGCGAGGCCGGTGAGCTGGTCGATCAGGTCGACCGTGGAAGTCGGGGGCTGGGTCATCGGACTCTCCAGGTTCAGGTCGGGGTGGGATTCAGGCCTTGGCTGCGCGCAGCGCCGGCGGCGGGGCCGGCACCCATTCGTCGCCGAAGACTTCGGGTTCGGCATAGGCCTGCAGCGCGGCGTAGTGCAGCTCAACGTCTTCCCGGTACAGCAGCGCGGCAATGCCCTGGCCGAGCCGGCGTGCGCCGTCGCTGATCGCCGGGATGTCGCCGGACACGGTGCCGTGCGACAGCGCCGCCGGATAGCAGAAGCAGTGGATGCGCGTGACGCCGGGGCAGGCGCCGGGCGTTTTCTCCTGGAATTCGAAGGCTGCGCCGAGATCGGGAGAGTCGGACAGCTCGCGCTCTTCCTGGCCCGCGGGCGGCGCATGGCGGTCGCGCCAGAAGCGGATATGCGGGGCGAAGGCGGCGAACTCCGGCCGTGTTTCCAGCGCGATGCGGAAGCCCGTCGAGAAGATCAGGAAGTCCAGCTCGAACGTGCCCTGCGGTGTCTGCACGTGCAGGACATCGCCTTGCGCCTCGATCGCTTCCAGCGCTGCGCCCAGGTTGAAGTAGGCATTGGCATGGCGCGACACGCGCAGCGTGCTGCCGCGCGGCGGCGGCACCTGCTGGGTGTTGATGTAATGGCGCAGCCGCCATTTCCAGGCATCGGGCAGCCCGTAGTGGCCGAAGGTCAGGCCAGGGTTGCCGGCGCCCTTGCTCTTGTTGACGCGCGGAATGTCCGGGCGGCGGATCAGCATTTCGACGCTGGCGGCGCCCGCCTCCAGCGCGGTCGCGGCGCTGTCCATGCCCGAGGCGCCTGCGCCGACCACGCCCACGCGCTTGCCGCGCAGCTTGGCGTAGTCCATCTCGTCCGACGAGTGCGCCCACAGGTGGCGCGGCAGCGTGTCCGCGACCGGCGGCACGTAGGCACCGCCCAGGCCGTCACGGCCGGTGGCCAGCACCACGCGGCGCGCCAGCACGGTGTGCGGGCCGTCCGGGGTCTGCATCGACAGCGCCACCAGGCCGTCCGCGCGCGGCACGATGGCATCGACCTGGTGCTGGTTGCGGATATCCAGCGCCAGCACCTGGCGGTACCAGCGCAGGTAGTCCATCCATTGCAGGCGCGGGATCTTGTCCAGCGTTTGCCAGGCGGCCTCGCCGAACTGCGCCTCGAACCAGGCGCGGAAGGTCAGGGCCGGCAGGCCCAGCGCGGGGCCGGTCAGCTGCTTGGGCGAGCGCAGCGTCTCCATGCGCGCGGTGGTGGCCCACGGGCCTTCGAAGCCCGCCGGGGCGCGGTCAAAGGCGCGCACGCGGATGCCCAGGTGCGTCAGCGTGGCGCAGGCTGCGAGTCCCGCCATGCCGCCGCCGATGACGGCGACGTCGAGCACGTCCTGGCCATCGTGGCTGCGCGGCATGGTCCAGGCCTTGGCGGGCAGGTCCAGCCAGGACAGGTCCTGGCGCAGGCGCGCTTCAAGCGCGGCCAGGCCGGCGGCGGGGGTAAGGGCGGGGGCGGATAGGTCAGTCATGGCTTGGAAGTCCGGCATCTTGCGTGAGCGTGTCAGCGTCGTCGCTGGCATCGCCATAGAGCGATTGCAGCAGCGCGCCGTGTTCGGCGGGATCGCGCCGCACCAGGTCGGGCAACAGCGCGGCGGCGGCGTCGGCCACGGCCTGCACCAGCCCCAGCACCGCCGTGCTGGCCGGGCGGGCCTGTGGCGTGATCACGCCGAAGTAGAAAGGGATATCGGCATCGATGGGCCGCACGGCGATATCGGCCAGCGGCAGGCCGCGGGCGGTCACCGGCTCCAGCACGGCGATGCCCAGCCCGGCGCGCACCAGGGTCAGCGCGCTGATCGAGGTGTTGGTGTCGATCACGCCCGCTTCGGGCACGCCGGCGCCAGCCAGGGCCCGGTCGACGCGGCGGCGCAGCCGGTACGGGTTCTGCATGGTCACGATGCGGCGCCCGCGGCAGTCCTGCAGCGCGATCGCAGGCTGTGCGGCCAGTGCGTCGTCGGCACGCACGGCTGCGACGCACGCGGACTGGCCGATCCAGTGCACGGTCACGCCGCGGTGTTCCAGCGGCAGGCTGTTCAGACCGATGTCGGCGGCGCCGGTCAGCACCGCGTGCACCACCTGTTCGGGCGACACACTCTGCACCGCGACGCGTTCCGGCGCGCACAGCCCGCGCTCAAAGGCCAGCGCCAGCGCCGGCGGCAGCAGGCCGGCCGCCAGCGCCGGGGTCGCGGCAATGCGCAGGGGCCGGCCATCGCCGCGCGCCAGCGCCGCGGCGCGGGTGCGGATCTGCTGCATGCCGGCCAGCGTCTGCTCGACTTCGTCATAGAGCAGGAAGCCTTGCTCGGTCGGGCTGACGCGCGGGCCGCTGCGGGTGAACAGGGCAAAGCCCAGCTCGGCCTCCAGCTCCTGGATCAGCCGCGTGATGGCCGGCTGCGAGCGGCCGAGCAGGCGCCCGGCGGCGGTGACGCTGCCGGTGGTGACGACTGCGGCGAAGGCTTCCAGTTGCCGGATTTCCATGGCGGGCTGGGTCTCGGGATTAATGTATGTGTAATCCGGATTCTGATGCCTTCATCATGCAAATAGCAAATACTATTTCGGGATAAGGACATGCGGCAGCTATGATGTAGCGATGCCGGGCGCACACCGGCCCCATATCGGGACAGACGTTTTGGCTTGGATCCGCGGCAGTCGGGAGATCGGGAGAACAGGGCGCGCGTTGTGGCGGGCAGTGGCCTGGGTGCTGGCTGCCGCACTCGCGGGCGCGATGCCGGCGCGCGCGGCAGATCCGCTGCGTATCGGCTCCAAGCGCTTCACCGAGTCGTACATCCTTGGCGAACTGCTGACCCAGGCCGCGGGGCCGCCCGGCGCCGCGCAGCACCAGCCAGGGCTGGGCAATACCGCGATCGTCTTCGAGGCGCTGAAGGCCGGCGGCATCGACCTCTATCCCGACTACACCGGCACGCTCGCCGCCGAAATCCTCAAACTGCCCCCGGGGGCCGGCCTCGATGCCATCCAGCGGGCACTGGCGCCGATGGGGCTGGGCGCGGCAATTCCGCTTGGTTTCGAGAACACCTACGCGCTGGCCGTGTCCGATGCCCGCGCCGGTGCGCTGCGCCGGCTGAGCGACCTCGCCGCGCAGCCGCAGTTCAGGCTCGGCCTGTCCCACGAGTTCCTGGGGCGCGCCGACGGCTGGCCGGGGCTGGCCAGCCGCTATGGACTGCCGCAACGCCCGGTCGGGCTGGACCATGGCGTCGCCTACGAGGCCTTGGCCGCGGGGCAGGTCGATGCCATCGACATCTATTCCACCGACGCCAAGATCCGCAAGTACAAGCTGCGCGTGCTGGAAGACGACCGGCACTACTTCCCGCGCTACGACGCAGTAGTGGTCTACCGCCTTGACGTACCGCAGCGCTTCCCGCAGGCCTGGCAGGCATTGGAGCGGCTGGCCGGGCGCGTCAGCGCCGACGACATGATCGCCATGAATGCGGCGGCGGAGATCGATGGCCAGTCATTCGATGCAATCGCGCGCGCGTTCCTGGCCGGCACTGCGGGGCAAAGGGCAACGCATGACGGTGCCGAACCGCGCAGCCGGCTGGCTGCCGCGCTGTTCGGGCCCGACACCACGCGCCTGGCGCTGCGCCATGTCGGCCTGGTGGCGGGGGCGGTCGGCGCGGCAACGCTGGTCGGCGTGCCGCTGGGGATGCTGGCGGCGCGGCGGCGGCGCACCGGACAGGCTGTGCTGGGCGTGGTCAACGTGCTGCAGACGGTGCCGTCGCTGGCATTGCTGGCGATGCTGATCCCGCTGCTGGGCCGCATCGGCGTCTGGCCGGCCATGGTGGCGCTGTTTCTCTATGCCTTGCTGCCGATCGTGCGCAATACCGCGACCGGGCTGGAGCAGGTGCCGCAGGGCATGCGCGATGCGGGGCGGGCGCTCGGGCTGCGCGGCGGACAGGTGCTGCGCTATGTAGAGCTGCCGCTGGCCTTGCCGGTGCTGCTGGCCGGGGTCAAGACCGCGGCCATCATCAGCGTCGGCACGGCCACAATCGCGGCCTTTGTCGGCGCCGGTGGTTTCGGCGAGCGCATTGCCACCGGGCTGGCGCTCAACGACACAGCGCTGCTGCTGGCCGGCGCAATCCCGGCGGCCGTGCTGGCACTGGTGGTACAGGCAGCGTTCGAGACCCTGGAGTGGGCGCTGCGCCGCCATCGCGATGCGCGCTAGCTGCCTTGCTGCTGCACGATGAGCCGGCCGAGGGTGGCTACCGCAGCCTCGGCCTCATCGCTCCACAGGTGCCCGTAGTTGAGCCGGATGCAGTTGCGGTAACCCTGCCGCGCCGAGAAGATCGGACCCGGCGCCAGCCCGATGCCTGCCTCCAGTGCGGCATGGTGCAATGCCAATGCATCGAAGCCGGGCGCAAACTCGACCCACAGGAAATACCCGCCCTCCGGCCGGGACACGCGCACATCTTCCGGGAAGTGCTGGCCGATGGCATCGATCATGCGCCCCTGCTGCATCTCCAGCACATGGCGCAGCTTGCGCAGGTGCTTGTCGTAGCCGCCGTGCTGCAGGTATTCGGCCAGCGCCACCTGCGTGGGCACACCGGCAGACAGCGTGGTCATCAGCTTGAGCCGCTGGATGGCTTCGCCAAAGCGGCCCGGCGCCACCCAGCCGATGCGGAAGCCCGGCGCCAGCGTCTTCGAGAACGAACTGCAGTGCATCACCAGGCCCTGCGTATCGAAGGCCTTGGCGGGCAGCGGGCAGCGGTTGCCGAAGTAGAGCTCGCCATAGACATCGTCCTCGATCAGCGGCACCTGGTGGCGCGCCAGCAAGGCCACCAGTGCCTTCTTCTTGTCTTCCGACATGCTGGCGCCGAGCGGATTCTGGAACTGCGTCATGAACCAGCACGCCTTGACCGGGTGCCGTGACAGTGCGGTGTCGAGCGCGCCCAGGTCGATGCCTTCGGCGGGGTCGACCGGGATCTCAACGGCCTTGAGCCGCAGCCGCTCCAGTGCCTGCAGCGAGGCATAGAAGCCGGGCGATTCGATTGCCACCACGTCGCCCGGCTGCGTCACCGCCATCAGGCACAGGTTGAGCGCCTCGAGCGCGCCGTTGGTGACGATCAGGTCCTCGGCCGGCTGCGGCGCGCCCGCGCCCAGGTAGCGCAGCGCGATCTGGCGGCGCAGCGCGGTATTGCCCGGCGGCAGGTCGTTGACCGAGTACCACGGGTCGAGCGCGCGGCCGGCGCGCGCCAGCGACTTGCCCAGCCGCTCCCACGGGAACAGCTCGGGCGAGGGAAAGGCCGAGCCGAACTGCACCAGCTCGCGGTCTCGCGCGCCTTCCAGCACGGCGAAGACCAGCTTGGAGATGTCGACCTGCGTCGACACCTGGCGCGACGGCCGCGCCTGCGGCTGGGGCAGCTCGCGCCGCGCCGGTCCCGCCACGTAGTAGCCGGAGCGCTCGCGCGCCCGCACCAGCCCGCGCTCTTCCAGCCGGTAATAGGCCTGGAAGGCGGTCGAGGGGCTGACGCCATACTGGGCCACGGTCTTGCGGATCGACGGCAGGCGCGTGCCCGGCGGCAGGCTGCCGTTGCGGATATCGGCAGCCAGGGTCTCGGCAAGGGCTTCGTAGCGTTTCATGGCGGGCGGGCGGGGGCGGGGCGGGTGAGCGCATTATCTCCCGGACAGGCAAACTGATACGTAAAATTTCCTGCTATCTGATGCTGTTATGGATGGCACGGACGGCCCATAATCGGCACTGGTACACAAAGGCGTTGTGCAAGGAGATGCCATGAACCCGTTGAGGCTGTTGCGGACCGTGCTGTGGGGCTTCTTTGGCCTGCGCCAGGGGCAGGAGCACCAGCGCGACCTGGACACCTTGCGCCCGGTACCGCTGATCCTGACTGGCGTGGCCGTGGCCGCCGGGCTGGTGGTGTGCCTGGTGCTTGCGGCAAACTGGGCGGTATCGGCTGCCTGACCTGAAACTGCTCCCATGCATTTCCTGCCCCAAGGACCTGGTATCGCCACAGCCCGTGCGCTGCGCAAGCTGGCCTGCCTGACGCTGGCGGTGCTGCTGCCCGTGGGCATGGCGCTGGCCGCCACCGACACGCAACAGATCGAACGCGGCCGCTACCTGGCGCGCATCGCCAACTGCGCCGCGTGCCATACCAGCGAAGGCGGCAAGCCGTTTGCCGGCGGGCTGCCGATCCGCACGGCGGTCGGCACGGTTCATTCGACCAATATCACGCCCGATGCCGGCAGCGGCATCGGCGCCTATACGCTGGCCGAGTTCGACCGCGCCTTGCGGCACGGCGTGGCGCGCGATGGCAAGCGGCTCTATCCGGCGATGCCGTATCCCTCGTACGCGCGCATGCGTGCCGAGGACGTGGCGGCGCTGTACGCCTACCTGCGTGCCGAGGTGGCGCCGGTCACGCAGCGCAACCCCGCGCCGCAGATGCGTTGGCCGTTCAGCATGCGCAGCCTGCTGGCCGCGTGGAACGTCCTGTTCGTCGATGACGACCCGGTCCGCACCGACCCCGCGCGCGGCGCAGCCTGGAACCGCGGTGCCTACCTGGTGCAGGCGGTGGCGCACTGTGGCGCCTGCCATACGCCGCGCGGCAACCTGTTCGCCGAGAAGGGGCTGGACGAGCGCAGCCGCCATTTCCTGTCCGGGGCGAGCGTGGAGGGCTGGTCCGCCACCAACCTGACCGGTGACCAGGTCACCGGCCTGGGCGCGTGGTCGCGCGCGGATATCGCCGAGTTCCTGCGCACCGGGCGCAACGGGCACGCGACCTCGTTCGGGCCGATGTCCACGGTGATCTCCACCGCCACCCAGTACATGAGCGCGCCCGACCTCGATGCCGTGGCCGCCTACCTGAAATCCCTGCCCGGCGCGCGCGGCGAGGACAAGCCGTTCCGGCATGATGCCGCCACCGCGCAGCAACTGCGGCAGGGCCGCTTCGATGTGCCCGGTGCGCGCCAGTACGCGGTGTTCTGCATGCCTTGCCACGGCGCCGACGGCAAGGGCTTTGCCCGCGTGTTCCCGCCGCTGGCCGGCAACCCCACCGTGGCCGATCCCGACCCGGCCTCGCTGGTGAACCTGCTGCTCGACGGCGCCGTGACCGCGCGCGTGGGCACCGCACCGGCGGATTACCACATGCCCGGCTATGGCTGGACGCTGGACGACCAGGAACTGGCCAATGTGCTGACCTTTATCCGCGGCAGCTGGGGCAACCGCGCGGCGCCGGTGCCGGAAGCCGCCGTGGCGGCACGGCGCAAAGAGCTGGCCGCGCAGCACCCGGCCGCGGCAGGCGACGCATCCCGATGAGCACCCGATGACGATTACGCGCAGAGACTTCCTCAACGGAACCGCCCTGACCATTGCCGCCGGCCTTGCGCCGGTGCAGTTGCTGCACGCGCAGCAGGGCGGGGCAGGCGTGGCGTATCCGCCCGCGCTGACCGGTCTGCGCGGCAACCATGCCGGCACCTACACGCTGGCGCACAGCCTGGCGCGCGAGGGCGCGAAATACCCGGTCGTGCTGGCGCGCGAGGCTTTCGACCTGGTGGTGGTCGGCGGCGGCCTGAGCGGCCTGGCGGCGGCGTGGTTCTACCGGCGCCGTTTCGGCGCCAACCGGCGCATCCTGATCCTGGACAACCACGACGACTTCGGCGGTCATGCCAAGCGCAACGAGTTCACGGTGCGCGGCAAGCGGCTGGTGACCTATGGCGGCAGTGCAGAAATGCCGGCAGGCGCTGCCAGCGACGCCGCGGTGCGCGAACTGCTGGCGGGGATCGGGCTCGATGCCACGCGCCCGCCTGGCACTGTGCCTGCGGATCCCTATGGCGCGCTCGGCATGGGCCGCGCCGTGTTCTTCGATGCCGAGCATTTCGGGCGCGACCAGTGGGTGGCTGGCGATCCGTTCGGCGAGCTGATCGATGTTCGCAGCGGGCAGCAGGCCGGTGCCCCGGACGCGGCTGCCCTGTCGCGCTTCCTGGACAACACGCCTTTGCCTGTGGCGGACCGCGCCGCGCTGGCGCGGCTGGCCGCCGGCACCACCGATTACCTGCCGGCGCTGTCCGGCACCGAGCGCGCGGCTGCGCTGCGCTCCATGCGTTACGCCAGCTTCCTGCGTGACAAGGCCGGCATCGGCCTGGCCGGGCAGCGCTTCCTGCGCAGCCGCAGCAACGATGCCTATGCGCTCGATGTCGATGGGATTTCGGTTGCCGACGCCATCGCCATCGGCCTGCCTGCAGGCGCCAACATGCCCGCGCCGGCGGGCAATGTGCGGCTTGGCAAGTCGCCGGCATCGCGCCTGTGGTTTCCGGATGGCAATGCCTCGCTGGCACGGCTGCTGGTGCAGAGCCTGATCCCGGGCGTGGCGTCGATCGCCCGGCCGGCCGATGTGGTGTCGGCCGCGTTCGACTACAGCCGGCTGGACCGCGACGGGCAGCCGGTGCGCCTGCGCCTGAACAGCACCGCGATCGCGGTCGAGCCCGACGGCAATATCACGCGCGTGACCTACGGGTTCAGCGGCAACCTGCATCGCGTCGAGGCGCGCCACGTGGTGCTGGCCGGCTACAACATGATGATCCCGTACCTGCTGCCGTCGCTGCCGGCCAAGCAGAAAGAGGTGCTGCACAACGAGGCCAAGGCGCCGCTGGTCTACACCAAGGTGGCGCTCGACCACTGGCAGGCGTTCGCCGCGCTGCGCACGCGCCGCATCCACGCGCCGGCCATGGCCTATACCGACCTGTGGCTGGAACCGCCGGCGGGCAGGCAGCCCTCCGATCCGGCCGTGCTGCACATGCTCTATGTGCCGACCGTGCCTGACAGCGGCATGCAGGCGCGCGACCGCTTCCGCGCGGGCCGCGCCTTGCTGCTGGGCACGCCGTTCGACACGCTGGAGCGCGACATCCGCGCGCAGCTTGACCGCATGCTCGGGCACAAGGGCTTTGCTTCGAAGGACGTGATCCGCGGCATCACCGTCAACCGCTGGGCGCATGGCTACAGCTATATGCCCGACAGCCTGGCCGCTGAGAACGTGGCGCCCGACGCGGTGTGGCCCGGGCTGGCCGGCGTCGGCAATATCAGCATCGCCAACAGCGACAATGCCGGCAGCCCTTCGCTGACCGCGGCGGTGGGACAGGGGAAGCGGGCAGTCGAGCGGCTGCCCGGGTAGCAGGGCTTCAGCCTTCGCGCGGCGGCGTCAGCGCATCGATCTCGGCGTCCTTGGCTTCCCACTGGCGTGCCAGCCAGTTGTGGAATTCCGTGCGGAAGGCCTTGTCGCTGCCGTAGTCGGCCTCGCAGAAGGCCGGCGGCACCGGCAACTGCCGCATGCGCACCAGCACCGGGCCGGCGCGTCCGCAGGCCAGGTCCCAGAAGCCTGGCGCGCCTTCCGGGTACACGATGGTGACGTCGAGCAGGGAGCGGAACTTGTTGCCCATCGCATTCAGCGCCACCGCCAGCCCGCCGGCCTTGGGCTTGAGCAGATGGCGGTACGGTGAGTCCTGGGCCGCGCGCTTGGCCTCGGTGAAGCGGGTACCTTCGGCAAACACCATCACGCTGGTCGGCACCAGCGAAAACTTCGCGCAGGCGCGCTTGGCCGTTTCCTGGTCCTGGCGCCGCAACGCCGGATTGCGCCGCAGCTGCGCCTTGCCGTGTCGCTTCATGAACGGAAAGTCCAGCGCCCACCACGCCAGCCCGATAACCGGCACATAGATCAGCTGCTGCTTCAGGAAAAACTTCAGCAGCGGGATGCGCCGGTTCAGCGAGCGCTGCAGCACGAAGATATCGGCCCACGACTGGTGGTTGCAGTTGACCAGGTACCAGTCGGCATAGCGCAGTCCCTCATTGCCCTGGACGTCCCACGGCTCACGCTGGATCCACGCGAACCAGCCGGTGTTGCCGGAGATCCAGGCGGTGGCGATGCCGTTGAGCATCGGATCGATGCGCCGCCTGGCGGGGGCAAACGGCAGCACCAGCTTGAGCAGCGCGAGCGGAAACAGCAGCGCGCACCAGAACAGCGTGCTGGCAATCAGAAGCGTCCAGCTCAGGATACCAGTCAGCCACGCGAAACGGCCCCGCGGCACAAGAGCCGGGCGGCGTGCAGCCACGGAGGGGGGCGGGGGCTTGGGTTGGCCCGCGTCAGCGGCGACGGGCGGAGAAGAGGGCAGTGTGGTCATGGGCGCCAGTGTGCAGGCTTGTAATGGATCGGGGCTTGAGCCTGATCAACGCGGACGTTGGCGCGTGGATCCCTCAAGTTGACGCTGCTACCCCGTTCGGCTGACGCAGCAGGCTTAATACAGCCTACCAAATGTTTCACTGGTGCGCAGATTGCCGGTTCCCGAGAATGCAACAAAAATCCTACAAAGGAGATCACTGTGCGAGTTGCGGGACCAGGCATGCAGCACGGTGCCATCATCAAGCGGCGACGCAACCACGCCCTGCGGCCGATTGCCGCGCTGATCGCTTACTGGCTTGCGCCGGCCGGAACCATGGCCCTGGCAACGCTCGAAGTCCGCGCACAGACCGCCTGCGGCACGATTGCCAGCGGCACTTATACGGCACTGTCCTGTACGCCTGCATCGGGCAACGCCGAGATGGAGACCGTGTCAGGCACCACCTTCAATACGAACACAGGCGCGAGCCTGCGCGCGCTCGCGAGGGGGGCGAATGCCTCGGTGACCCTGACCGGGACCACCATCACGAATACCACCGCCACGGCTGCCAGTGGCGTGGCGTCACAAGTCATCACCAACCCGGGCGATGCCAGCGTGACGTTCAATGGCGGCACCAGCGCCATCACGATGCAAGGGGCCGGCATGGACGGCGTTGCCGTCACCAACAGCACGGCCGGCGGGTCGGCTATCACCGTCAATGCGGGCACGACGCTGAACCTCAACAACCTGGTTGGCGGCAACGAGCGCGACGGGTTCGATATCAATGCCACCGGGGGCGGCAACGCCAGTGCAGGACAAGCCGCGCAGCGGCTGGCTGCGCGCAGTGGGCAAGTGGGAGGGCAGCCGCAGCAAGGACGGCAACTTCCGCACCCGCACCGACAGCTTCCTGCTGCACGGCGGTGCCGAGCTGGCCAGGTGGCGTGTTGCCAGCGAGACCGACCGCCTGCATGTCGGCGTAACGGGCAGCTATGGCAACGCCAGCACCGACGCGGATGCCGCCGGCAACCCCACGCGGGCCAGGGGCAAAGTGGAAGGGTGGGCTGCGGGTGTCTACGGCGCCTGGTACCAGAACGACGAGAACAAGCTGGGCGCCTATGTCGATGCCTGGTTCCAGTATGGCTGGTTCACCAACCGCGTTGAAGGCGACCAGTTGCCGACGGTGCGATACCACGCGCAGGGACTAGGGCTGTCGGGGGAAGTCGGCTATGCCATCCCACTGCCGCGCGACTGGGTGATCGAGCCGCAGGCGCAGCTCATCTATGTCAACTACAGCGAGGACGACATTGCCGAGCCCAACGGCACGCGCGTCAGCGGGGCGGATTCCAGCGGGATCATCGCGCGGCTGGGCGTACGCACGCATCGGACCTTCGTGCGCGAGGACGGCCGCAAACTGCAGCCGTATGCGACGGTGAACTGGTGGTATTCCGATACCGACACCAATATCTCGTTCAACCAGTTGCCGATCGGCGGGCTGTATCCGCATAACCGCTTCGAACTGAAGCTGGGGCTGAACGCCGATCTCGGCAAGCGCTGGACCGGCTGGACCAATGTGTCGGGTTCCTGGGGCCAGCAATCCTTTTACCAGTACGCGCTGAGGGCAGGGGTGAAGTACACGTGGTGAGCGGGCTCACCGCGCGCGCGGCCATCAGAACACGACAGTCGCTGTCCCCATGAACGTGTTCGTGCTCTTCAGGCGGTTCTTGCCGGCAACGGTCGGCACCCAGCGCAAGCCCAGCGACAGCAGGCTCTTCGCGCCGATCTTGGTGTCGTAGGTGACGATCGGGCCCACCGCCCAGTCATGGCCGCGGAAGCCGTTCAGGCGGTCGGCCAGCGGGCCGCTGTCGTCGCCGAGCTGCTGCGTCGTGCCCGCGATCAACCCGAGGCCCGCGCCGTTGGCAAAGCGCTTGAGCAGCATGGTGTCGAGCGTGAACAGCGGTGCGTTCTGGTAGTCGGTGGCGTTGTTGCGGGTGTAGAACTGGACCCCGGCGACGGCATCGAACTCGAGCCCGTGTTCGGGGAACAGCTTGGTGTAGGCCACTTGCGGAATAAACGTCCAGTTGTTCAGGCTGGGGTTGGCCAGTGCGTTGGGATCGTACTTGCCGGTCGGCGCCCACACATTCAGGCTCAGAGCCACATGCTCGGTCTTTGAGAAATGGTAGCCCGCGATGATCGGCGCGAAGGTGATGTCGAACAGGTTCGATGCAGTGTCCTGGGTGCTGGCGCCCCGGCCGCCGGCGCTGATGTTGGCCGTGACCTTGGTCCAGACATAGGGCAGCGTGAAGCTGGAGGCAAAGTTCCAGGGGCCGGTATCGGTGTCCCATACCTTCATCACCGTTGCCAGGGTGAACGCGACCTTGCCGTCCACGCCCAGCGCCGTCTTGCCTGCGATGGGCACGTTTCGGCTGCCGCCGATCGAGCCATCCAGGTAGATCTCGCCGACATTCACGATGAGCGCGGGTTCCGGCGACACGATCCCTACATTGGGGAGCACGCTGGTGCCGGTCACGGGTCGCCCCAGGGCGCCTTCAGTCGCGTTCGCACCTGCACAGGCAAAGAGGAAGGAAGCAGCAATGGCCAGCCGGTTTGCGATGGTCGTTGACATATTCAAGGAACAAGGAATGCAAGGCCGGCCAGGCGCTTGCCGGAATGCCGGCCTCTGGCGCATGCCTGCCCGCGCCAGCTATAGTGAAATTACACAGTAAGGCAATGCCCCACCCTCATATTTTTGTGACATTGCATGCTACCAGCAAAGACCCCTGTCACTGCCAGCGCGCAAGCCGACGAAAATCTTCATCACGGCATCGCAAATATTTACTTCACAGGCCTTGAGGCGGTCTGCGATGATGGAAGCGCCGATATTCAATCGGCGGGCGTTACCAATTTCATTCAGGGCAACGATTCCAAATGAATTCAGTCATGCAGGGATTAAGGCTTGCTGCGGGCAGCGTGGCAGCAACATTGCCGGCGCTTGCCTGTGCGGCAGGGCCCTCGACGGATGACATGAATGCGTCAAATAATCCGCTGAGCCCGACCATTACCCTGAATCTGCAGGACCAGTACGTGGGACGCTATTACGGACTCGGCGACGAGGACGGAAACAGCGTCCTGCTGCGCGGCACCATTCCGCACAAGCTGTTCGGGTTGCCGCAGATCGTCGGTTCACGATGCCCGTCGTCACCACGCCGAATGTCGCGCCGGATGGCAGCAAGACCGGACTGGGCGACCTGAACCTGTTCAACCTGGTGTTGCTCAAGGGCCTGGGCATGGAATGGGGCATTGGCCCCCAACTCACCATTCCCACGGCATCGCGCGACCAGACCGGCACCGGGAAATGGCAGGCCGGCCTGGCCGGCGTGGGTATTTCCCCGCAGAAATGGGGCATGATCGGCGGGCTCGTGACCTGGCAGCATTCATTTGCCGGGGAAAGCGACCGGCCCACCCAGGACAACCTGACCGCGCAGCCGTTCGTGATCTATAACCTGCCGCAAGGCAGGTACCTGCGCAGCACCGCAACCTGGAATTTCGACCTCAAGCGTGGGAATTACTACATCCCCCTCGGTATCGGCGCGGGCAAGATCTGGAAAATCGGCAAGGAAATCTACAACCTGTTTGCCGAGCCGCAATGGACGGTGGGGCACGAGGGAGTCGGGGTGCCCAAATTCCGGGTGTTCATGGGCTTGAATATCCAGTTCCCGCTGTAGCCATAAGCAGGGACCTTTCATAACTTGCTGATGACCCGCTCCCAGGCAAGCCAGCGCATTGCATCGCTGCTAAGCGCACTGGCCTTGCTCTGGTGCGACGCCGCCTTCGGCCAGGCTGAAGCGCCGGCTGAAAAGAAACCGCTGTCGTTCTTCGATCCTGAGGACGGCAAGCTGGACATGAGCGACTTCCTGCTCAATCACAAGGGCGCGCTGCCGGTGCCGGTCGTTATCACGGAACCAGCCGTTGGCTACGGCGGCGGGCTGGGGCTGATGTTCTTCTCGGAATCCATGGCGGATGCGGCGGCCAGCGCCAAGGCCAGTGGAAAGGGGCCCGCACCGCCGAACATTACAGCCATCGGCGGTGCGTATACGGAAAACGGCACCTGGGGCGCAGGCGTGGCGCACTTCCACACGTGGGACGGCGACCGCTACCGTTATCTTGGGGGCATCGCCAAGGTCAATGCAAACCTGGACTACTTCGGCTTGCTGAACCAGCCCCGTGCCTACGAACTCAGAGGCGTGGCATTGGTGCAGCAACTGCTCGTGCGGGTTGCCGATACGCGTTGGTACGTGGGGCCGCGCTACGTGTATTTCGATTCGACCGCGACCTTCAAGGTTGGCGATGCGGGTGAAGTCGGCAGCTTCGACAAGACCCAGCGCATCGGCAAGGCCGGGTTGGTGGTCGACTACGACTCGCGCGACAACATCTTCTATCCCAGCCGCGGCAGCTATGCCGAGCTGGAGGCGCAGTTCGCGCGCGGCGGCTTCGGCAGCACGCAGTCATTCAATATGTATAACGCGCGCGGCTTCACCTGGCTGCCGCTGGCGCGCACCGTGATCCTGGGGCTGCGCGCCGATACGCGCTTTTCCACCGGCGACGTGCCGTTCTACGCGCAGCCGTTCGTGGACCTGCGCGGGGTACAGAAGGGGCGCTGCCAGGACCGCAATGCGCTGGCGGCAGAAATGGAGCTGCGCTGGGACGTGACGCCGCGCTGGTCGCTGCTGGGCTTCACCGGCTTGGGCAAGGCATATGGGCGCTGGCATGATTTTTCCGATGCATCGACCATCTACAGCGTAGGCGCGGGCTTTCGCTACATGATTGCGCGCAAGCTGGGGGTGTCGATCGGTCTCGATGTGGCCCACAGCAAGGGCCAGAACGCCTTCTATATCCAGGTGGGGAGCGCATGGCACTGAGTTGCGAGGTCCGCCCGATGTGCCGGTAGGCTGTCCGGGCGCCCACGCGCCCAACCTGCTCGCTACGCTATGGCAATCAAGAAGATCAAGGACAGGCGGGGCATGATGGCCAGGCTGTCCGCCTCCGATGAGACGTCCAGCCGGAACTACCTGCGCGAAGCGGTGCTGCTGTGCGAAACGCATCTGGCCGGGCTGCCGGATGTCTCCAAGCCTTACTTCGGCGGGCACTTCGTCTGGCAAAACCGCGTTCACTACTATGTGGCAGGCCAGGAGAACGGCGGCCGCAGCCGCTTGATCGAGGTGTTCGTGATCGACGCTGGCGAAAACCTGGAGCCGCTGCACGCCTTTCAGTATCCGCCACCGCTGGCAGCGCTGTTTCCGGCGGACTACGGCATCCTCAATGAGGGTGAGGAAGATCCGGCGGCCCTGACGAAGATGGTGCCAAGGGCAGATAGCGAGCGATGAGCAGGGCGCCAGTGGCAGTGCGCGCAAGAAAAACTTAATTCACTTGGCCCCCGAACGAGAAAAAGCTGACTTCTGATAACCGTAGCCATCTGAGATCATGGTTTGCGCTGAATCAGCATGATTTTTGTATACAAAGAGGCGGAGTGAATGAGCGGACGACGTAAAGGCAGCAATCCCGGCGCGGGCGCGGGGCGTTCCGGCTCGGTTGCGCTTGCCGCGGGACGGCGCAGCGGGCAGAGGGCACTGATCCTGGTGCTGCTGGGTCTCGGGGTCGCAGCAGGCCTCGGCGCCAGCTACTGGTACATGAAGGGGCGGACGCCAACGGCGCCCGCCATCGTCATCGGCGATGGCAAGCGCGGACCCGCTGGCATGGTGCGCGTGCCCGGCGGTGAGTTCCTGATGGGCAGCGACAGCAAGATGGCGCAGCCCAACGAAAAGCCGGCCCACAAGGTGCGCGTGCACGCCTTCTGGATGGACCAGCACCACGTCACCAACGCGGAATTCCGCAAGTTCGTCGAAGCCACGGGCTACGTCTCGACCGCGGAACGGGCACCTGACTGGGAAACCCTGCGGGTCCAGCTGCCGCCCGGCACGCCGCGCCCGCCCGACAGCGCCATGGTGGCCGGCGGCATGGTCTTCGTGGGCACGCCGCGGCCGGTGCCGCTGCAGGACTACTCGCGCTGGTGGCGTTATGTGCCCGGTGCCGACTGGCGCCATCCGACCGGTCCTGGCAGCTCGATCGAAGGCAAGGACAACCACCCGGTGGTCCAGGTCTCGTATGAAGACGCGCAGGCCTACGCCAAGTGGGCCGGCAAGCGCCTGCCCACCGAGGCGGAATGGGAGTTTGCCGCGCGCGGCGGGCTGGAGCAGGCCACCTATGCCTGGGGCGAGCAGTTCGCCCCCGACGGCAAGCAGATGGCCAATGTCTGGCAGGGCCAGCAGAACCAGCCGTTCCCGGTGGTCAGCCCCAAGGCGGGCGGGGCGCTCGGCACCAGCCCGGTTGGCACTTTCCCGCCCAACGGCTATGGCCTGGCCGACATGACCGGCAATGCCTGGCAGTGGGTGTCCGACTGGTATCGGGCCGACCAGTTCCGGCGCGAGGCCGGCAAGGCCCAGCCGATCGAAAACCCGGTCGGCCCGATGGCCTCGTGGGATCCGGCCGAGCCCGGCGTCCCGGTGAATGCGCCCAAGCGCGTCACGCGCGGCGGCTCCTTCCTCTGCAACGAGGATTTCTGCCTCAGTTACCGCCCCAGCGCGCGGCGCGGGACCGACCCGTACAACAGCATGTCGCACCTCGGTTTCCGGCTGGTGATGGACGAGGGCCGCTGGGCGGAACGGCAACGGCAGGCGCCGGTGGCCTTGGCCGGCCAGTCCGGGCAGGCGGCTCGATAGCGCTGCGCCCGCGCGAACCAAAGCACAACGACGAGCACGACAGCACGCGACAGGAGTGAACCATATGGACATCGCTGCCACCCGCGGATTCCTAGCCAGCCCCTCGCGCAGGGCCATTGCCGCGCTGGTGCTGGCCGGCCTTGCGCTTGCGGGCTGTTCGACGCCCGCCACGGCGCCCGAGTCTCAGGCCGCCGTCACCCAGGCGGCGCAGCCGGCCGCGCAGGCTTTGGCGTCGTGGCGCGACGGTGCGGCACGGCAGGCACTGCTGAAGTTTGTTGCCGACGTGACGCGCAAGGGCTCGCCGACATTCGTGCCGCCCGAGGAGCGCGTCGCAGTGTTCGACAACGACGGCACGCTGTGGAGCGAGCAGCCGCTGTACTTCCAGTTCTTCTTCCTGCTCGACCAGATCCGCGCCGCCGCGCCGCAACACCCGGAGTGGCGCAACAACCCCGCCTTCAAGGCGCTGATGGCCAACGACATGGAGGGCCTGATGCGCAACGAGAAGCAGCTGGCCGGCCTGGTCGTCACGGCCAACAGCGGCATGACCACGGACGAGTATGACCGCACCATCCGCGACTGGCTGGCGAAATCGCGGCATCCCAGGTTCAACCGGCCCTATACCGAGCTGGTCTATCAACCGCAGCTGGAACTGCTGTCCTACCTGCGCGCCAACGGCTTCAAGACCTACATCGTCTCCGGCGGCACCATCGAGTTCATGCGCCCCTGGAGCCAGGCTGTCTATGGCATTCCGCCCGAGCAGGTGATCGGCTCCTCGCAGGCCGTGCGCTACCTGGTGCGCGACGGCAAGCCGGTGCTGGTGCGCGACCCCAAGCTGGAATTCGTGGATGACGGGCCGGGCAAGCCGGTCGGCATCTACCGCCATATCGGCCGCCGGCCGATCCTCGCCGTGGGCAACTCCGACGGCGACCTGCAGATGCTGGAGTACACCACCGGCGGCGACGGTCCGCGCATGGGCGTGCTGGTGCATCACGACGATGCCGAGCGCGAGTTCGCCTATGACCGCCAGTCAAAGGTGGGCAAGCTCGACAAGGCACTGGACGCTGCCCGCGCCAAGGGCTGGACGGTGGTCAGCATGAAGCAGGACTGGCAGCAGGTTTACCCCACGGCTGGTGCGAAGTAGGCAGAAGAGGGAGCCGGCATGCCAGGCGTGCCGGACGCAGGTTGAAGCTGTTTGACTATCGGGAGCAGCAATGCAACGAATGACAGAGTCCACCCCGGCAAGGCGCGGCGCGCGCTTTGCCATGGCCGCAATGGCGATCGCCATCGCGGCGATCGCCGGCTGCAAGAAGGCAGACGAGCCCAAACAGCAGGCGCCTGCCGCGCAGCAGCCGGCGACCCCGGCCCCGGCTGCGGCGGCGCCGGACACGTCCGCGACGCCGGCACAGCCGCCGGCGCAGTCCAACCTGCCGGTTGCACCTGAAGCCGCTTCCGCGCCAGTGGCTGTCAATACGTCGGGCAAGAAGCCCAACATCCTGGTGATCTTCGGCGACGACATCGGCCAGACCAACATCAGCGCCTACAGCATGGGCGTGGTGGGCCATCGCACGCCGAACATCGACCGCATCGCCCGTGAGGGGATGATCTTCACCGACTACTACGCCGAGAACAGCTGCACGGCGGGCCGCTCGTCGTTCATCACGGGCCAGTCGCCGCTGCGCACCGGCCTGTCGAAGGTAGGCGCGCCGGGGGCGACCGTGGGCTTGCAAGCCCGCGATGTGACCATTGCCGAGGCCCTCAAGCCGCTCGGCTACGCCACCGGCCAGTTCGGCAAGAACCACCTGGGCGACCGCGACGAGTACCTGCCGACCAAGCACGGTTTCGACGAATTCTACGGCAACCTCTATCACCTGAATGCCGAAGAAGAACCGCAGCGCCCGTACTGGCCGAAGGACAAGAACGATCCATTCGTGAAGAACTTCTCGCCGCGTGGCGTGCTGCACTCCACGGCCGACGGCAAGATCGAGGATACCGGTGCACTGACTACCAAGCGCATGGAGACCATCGACGACGAGACCACCGACGCGGCGCAGAAGTTCATTACCAAGCAGGTCCAGGCCGACAAGCCGTTCTTTGTCTGGATGAACACAACCCGCATGCACGCGTTCACCCATGTGCGTCCGTCCATGCAGGGCCAGAGCGGCATGCCCGGCAACGATTACGCCGACGGCATGATCGAGCACGACGGCGACGTCGGCAAGCTGCTCAAGACGCTCGATGACCTGAAGATCGCGGACAACACCATCGTCATCTACACCACCGACAACGGCCCCAACCAGTGGTCCTGGCCTGATGCGGCAAGCACGCCGTTCCGCAGCGAGAAAAACACCAACTGGGAAGGCGCGTTCCGCGTACCGGCGATGATCCGCTGGCCGGGCAAGATCAAGGCGGGCACCGTCAGCAACGAGATGTTCTCCGGGCTTGACTGGTTCCCGACGCTGCTGGCTGCCGTTGGCGACGGCGATATCAAGGAGCGGCTGCTAAAGGGTACGTCGCTTGGCAGCAAGAACGCCAAGGTACACCTCGACGGCTACAACCAGTTGGCGTACCTGACGGGGCAGACCAACAAGGGCGCGCGCAAGGAGTTCTATTACTTCAACGACGACGGCGTGCTCGTGGCGATGCGCTATGACGACTGGAAGGTCGTCTTCTGCGAGCAGACTACACCGGGCGGGTTCCAGGTCTGGCAGGATCCGTTCAAGTGCCTGCGGGTGCCGAAGATCTTCAACCTGCGCATGGATCCGTATGAACGCGCAGACATCGTTTCTGACCAGTACAACGACTGGCTGGGCAAGAACGCGTACCTGACCGAGATCGGGACGATGAAGGCTGCGGCGTTCCTCCAGACCTTCGTCAACTACCCGCCGAGCCAGCGCCCGGCCAGCTTCAGCATCGACCAGGTGCGCGAGCAGGTCGACAAGAAGATTGAAGAATCGATGAAGAAGAAGTAATGCAGTCAGTCATCAGCGCCGTCCGCCTGTGACGGCAGTTGAAACCGGCGAAGGCCCGCGTACGCGCGGGCCTTCGCGCCAACGGTCCAGTTCATGATCGAATCTCATGCCGCCCCGGGCGGCAATGGTGGCAAGGACGGGCGCCGGGCGCGCTCCGTGAAGACCGAATATTCCGCATCCGCCTTGGCGCTGCGGGGCAACACGGCCGACCAGACGTGGCTTTGGGCGGCCGTGTTGCTGTTCATATCCGGCACGGCCGGACTGGTTTACCAGATCGTCTGGATCCGCCAGCTGTCGCTGGTGGTTGGCGTCGACGTGCACGCGGTCACCACCGCGGTCAGCGCCTTTTTTGGCGGGCTGGCCCTGGGCGGCTGGCTGTTCGGCCGCGTGGCCGACCGCCACGGCAATCCGCTGCGCCTGTATGCGTGGCTCGAAATCGGCGTCCTGGTGCTGGGCATCGGCGCCACCGTGGCGCTGGCGCATGCGGCAGCGCCGTTCGCCTGGCTGGAGCAGCGCACCGGATGGCTGGCGTGGGCCTTGCCCTTTGTGCTGGTGATCCTGCCTGCAGCCGCCATGGGCGGCACCTTGCCGGTGCTGATGCGCGTGCTGACGCCAGGTGCCGGCCGTGTGGGCGTGCATGGCGGGCGGCTGTATGCCGCCAATACGGCCGGCGCCATCGCCGGCACGCTGCTGGCTGGATTCGTGCTGGTGCCGCTGCTGGGCATCCTGGGCAGTGCGGTCACGGCAGGCATGCTCAATGGCGCCGCGGCGCTGGTGGCCTGGCTGCTGGCTGCGCGCACGCAAGCTGCGGCCGAGCCGGTTGCCGCCGCTGCCGGGCAAGGCGCCGCTGCCGGCGGCGATGCCGCCAACGGCCGGCTGGCGCTGGTGCTGTATGCCGCTGCCGGCGGCATTGCCCTCGGCTACGAAGTGGTCTGGTCGCAGGCCATCGTGCAGTTCCTCAGCACGCGTACCTTCGCCTTTACCGTGGTGTTGGCAACGTACCTTGCCGGCCTGGCTATCGGCAGCGCGCTGGCTGCGCGCCATGCCGACCGGGTGCGCGACCCCTGGGGCGCCTTCGGCCTGCTGGTGACGGGGGCGGGGCTGGTGGCGTTGCTTGAATTCGTGCTGCTGGGCGAATGGCTGCTGCGGGCGCAGGGCAGCCTGTCCGCCTGGGTGCAGGGGCTGACGTCCAGCCCGCTGGTGGCGGCCTGTGCCAGCTTTGCGCTGGCGGCGCTGTCGGTCGTGTTCGTGCCCACGCTGTTGCTGGGCGCGGCGTTCCCCTTCGTGCTCCGCGTGAGCGTCGATAGCCGGCACGTCGGCGCCGGCGTCGGCAGCGTGGTGGCGCTCAATACTCTGGGCGGCATCGCCGGCACGGCGCTGGCCGGCTTTGTGCTGGTGCCATACCTGGGGCTGGTGCATACGCTGTCTCTGCTGGCAGTGAGCGCTGGCGTGGTCGGCGTGGTGGCGGTGGCGCTGGGTAGTGGTGTGCGCCGCGTAGCGCGCTGGGCGGTGCCGATGGTCAGTGTGCTGGCCGTGATCGCCGCCGCGCTGGCGCCTGCGGACCGGCTCGCCACGCTGCTGGCGCGCGCCCGCGGCGGCGACCTGGTGTTCTACGAGGAGGGCCGCGGCGCGACCGTGGCCGTGGTGGAGCAGACCTCGTCCAGCAACCGCTTCCGACGCCTGTATATCCAGGGCGTCTCCAATTCGGGCGATGCCATGACCTCGCAGCGCTATATGCGGCTGCAGGCGCTGCTGCCGTTGATCGTGCACAACGGCACGCCCAAATCCACCCTGGTCATCGGCCTTGGCACCGGTATCACGGCCGGCGCCACGCTGGCCTGGCCTGGCCTTGAACACCGCGTGGTGGCGGAACTGCTGCCGCCGGTGGCGCGCGCCGTGCCCAACTTCGAGGGCAATTTCGGCGTGGCCACCGACAAGCGCATGGACATCCGCCTGCGCGACGGCCGGCGTGAACTGCTGCAAAGCACGCAGCAGTACGACCTGATCACCCTGGAGCCGCCGCCTCCGTCGGCGGCTGGCGTGGTCAACCTGTATTCGACCGATTTCTACCGCCTCGCGGCAGCGCGGCTGCAACCCGGCGGGCTGGTGGCGCAGTGGCTGCCGCTGCCGACGCAGAACGACGAAGACACCCGCATGCTGGTGCGCAGCTTCCTGGACGTGTTCCCGCACGCCATGCTGTGGACCACCGAGCTGCACGAGATGATGCTGGTGGGTTCGCTGTCGCCGCTGGCGCTGGATGCCGCGCGCATCCGCACGCGCTTTGAACAGCCGGAAGTTGCTGCCGCGCTGCAGGCCGTGGGCGTGCGCTCGCCGGCGGCGCTGATGGCGACCTGGGTCACCGACCGCGCCGGCCTGGACTGGTATGCGGCCGATGCGCCGGCCGTCACCGATGACCGCCCGCGCATCGAATACGCCGGCTGGGTCCGCCGCGACGCCTTCCCGGAAACCTTGTCCAGGCTGCTGTCGCTGCAAAGCGAACCCCCGCTGGCGGGCGCCGATGACGCATTCTGGCGCGACTTGCGCCGCGAGCGCGAAGTGCTGCACACCTTCTACCGCGCCGGCCTCGATGCCTACCGCGGTGACCGCGAAGCCTGGGCCAGCCATATCACGCAGGCCATGCGCGCCGATCCCGACAATCCCTACTACGCCTGGTTCGTCGGCGGCCAGTCAGCTCGCCCCGCCCGCCGCGCACCTGCTGAACCAAGGAACACGCCATGAGCGCACGCGACGACGTCCTGGCCCTGCAGCAGCGCATGGGCGAATCGATTGTGGGGCAGCAGCGCATGATCGAACGCTTGCTGCTTGGCCTGTTGGCCGATGGCCACCTGCTGGTGGAAGGGTTGCCTGGGCTGGCCAAGACGCGGGCCATCAAGATGCTGGCGCGCAACCTGGATGCGCGGCTGTCGCGGATCCAGTTCACGCCGGACCTGCTGCCCGCCGACATCACGGGTTCAGAGGTGTACTTCACCGAAGGCGGCAAGGGCGAGTTCCGATTCCAGGCCGGCCCGGTGTTCGCCAACCTGGTGCTGGCGGACGAGGTCAACCGCTCGCCGGCCAAGGTGCAGGCGGCTCTGCTGGAAGCCATGGAGGAGCGCCAGGTCACCGTCGGCGGCACCACCCACAAGCTGGAGCCGCTGTTCCTGGTGATGGCCACGCAGAACCCGATCGAGCAGGAGGGCACCTATCCGCTGCCCGAGGCCCAGATGGATCGCTTCCTGATGCATGTCAGCGTGGGCTATCCCGAGGCGGACGCCGAGGCCGACATCGTCAAGCTGGCCCGCGAGGAAGAGGCCGGCGGCGGGGCGGTGGGTGGGGCGCAGGCAGTGCGGCTGGCGCCCGAAGCGATCTTCGCCGCGCGGGCGGAGATCCATGGCATCCATGTCAGCGATGCGGTGGAGCGCTACATCGTGACGCTGGTGCAAGCCACGCGCGCCCCCAAGCCCGTGGACGACGACCTCGACAAGTGGATCCAGATCGGCGTGAGCCCGCGCGGCTCGATCGGGCTGGACAAGGTGGCGCGCGCGCACGCCTGGCTGCATGGGCGCGATTTCGTCACACCCGAGGATGTGCAGGCGGTGGTGCACGACGTGTTCCGCCACCGGCTGATCCTGTCGTACGAGGCGCATGCGGCCGGCATCGGTGCCGATGCCGCAATCGACCGCCTGGTGCAGCGGGTGGCGGTGGCTTGACGGCGCGCGAGGGCTAGCCGATGCGTCTGCCGTTCCGCGCCATGGCCCGCGCCGCGCCATCTGCGGTGCAGGCGCCGGCTGCCGCGACCGTTGCCGGCGTCAGCGTGGACGCGGCGGCGCTGGCCGCGCTGGAAGTGGCCGCGCGCGACTTCCACTTCCTGCCGCGCCAGCCGGTGCACAGCGTGCTGGCCGGCCGCCACGCCTCCAAGGTGCGCGGACGCGGACTGACCTTCGAGGAACTGCGCCTGTATCTGCCCGGCGACGATATCCGCAGCATGGACTGGCGCGTGACCGCGCGCACCGGCAAGCCGCACGTGCGCGTCTACACCGAGGAAAAGGACCGTCCCGTGCTGCTGGTGGTGGACCAGCGCATCAATATGTTCTTCGGCAGCCGGCGCGCGATGAAGTCGGTCAGCGCGGCCGAGGCGGCAGCGCTGGCCGCCTGGCGCGTGCTGGCCGAAGGCGACCGCGTCGGCGGCGTGGTGTTCGGCGACGCGAAGGCCGAGGAGTTCACCCCGCGCCGCAGCCGCGAAGCCGTGCAGCAGCTGCTGGGCGCCATCGCGCGCTTCAACCAGGCCTTGCGCGCCGATGCGCCGGCGCGGCGCGCCGCGGGGAAGCTGAACGCGGCGCTGGAGCGCGCCGCGCGCACGGCGCGCCATGACTGCCTGGTTATCGTCATCAGCGATTTCGACGGCCATGACGACCGCACCCGCGACCTGATGCTGGAAATGGCGGCGCGCAACGACGTGCTGACCATCCTGGTCCACGATCCCTTCCTGAGCGAGTTGCCGGAGTCCGGCCAACTGGTGGTCAGCGACGGCGAACTGCAGGTGGAGCTGGGCTTCGGCCACGCGGCCACGCGGCGCAGCATTGCGGAGTTTGTCGATACGCACGCCAAGGCGCTGCTGGACTGGCACCACGCCATCGGCGTGCCGCTGCTGCCGCTGTCGGCGGCAGAGGAAACGGCGCTGCAGCTGCGCCGGCTGCTGGGCCGCCCGCTGCAGCAGACGCCGGTGCGGCAACGCGCAGGAGCGGCGCGATGAGCCTCACGCACAGCACCGCAGCGGGCGTCGAAGACAGCACGGGCGTGGCTACGCTGGCCACCCTTGCCGACGTAGCCGTGCCGCCGCCCCCATCCTGGGCGCCGCAGACCATCGGCTGGCCGATCGCCGGCGCCTTGCTGCTGCTGGCGCTGGCCTGGGCAGGCTGGCGCGCGTGGCGGCGCTACCGCGCCAACCGCTACCGGCGCGAGGCGCTGGCCGAACTGGCAGGACTGCCGCTGGGCGCTGACCCCGCGCACCGCGTCGCCGCGCTGCGGCAGATGGCGGCGCTGCTCAAGCGCACGGCGCTGGCCGCGTGGCCGCGCGCCCAGGTTGCCAGCCTGGCCGGCGCCGGCTGGGCCGAATTCCTGCAGGCACACGCCGGGCGCGCACAAGACGCCGCGCCGCTGCTGGCTGCGCTGGTGCAGGACGCCGAATACCGCGACGACGCGGTGCTGGCGCAATGGCCCGAGACGCAGGTGCAGGCGGTGGCCGGCACGTGCCGGCGCTGGATCGCGGAGCACCATGTACCAGTTTGAATACCCCTGGCTCTTCGTGCTGCTGCCGCTGCCGTTGCTGCTGTGGTGGTGGCTGCCGCCGTACCGCGAGGAAAGCCCGTCGGTGCGCCTGCCGTTCTTTGGCGAGGTGGCCAGCGCCGCCGGCCTGACCCCGGCCACCGGGGCCGTGGTGTCGCGCCGCAACCGGCTGCAATGGGTGCTGGCGCCGCTGGCGTGGGCGCTGGTGGTGACGGCGCTGGCGCGGCCGCAGTTCCTGGAGGCACCGATCCAGAAGGTACAGCCGGCGCGCGACCTGCTGATCGCGCTGGACCTGTCGCAGTCGATGGACACACGCGACTTCGGCGACCCGTCCGGCGCGCTGATCCCGCGCGTGCAGGCGGTGCGGCAGGTGGTGAGCGGTTTTGTCGCCAGGCGCCCGGGCGACCGCATCGGCCTGATCGTGTTTGGCGACGCGCCGTACCCGCTGGCACCGTTCACGCTGGATCACCAGTTGGTGCAGACGCTGATCACCGGCCTGCTGCCGGGCATGGCCGGGCCGAGCACGGCGCTGGGCGATGCCATCGGGCTCGGCATCAAGATGTTCGAGCACAGCGAAGCGCCCGAGAAAGTGCTGATCGTGCTGACCGACGGCAACGACACCGCCAGCCGGATGCCGCCCGAGCGCGCGGGGGGGATCGCCAAGGAGCGCAAGGTGGTGGTACATACCATCGGCATCGGCGATCCCAATGCTTCGGGCGAGGAGAAGGTCGATCTCGGCGTACTGCAGCGGCTGGCCGCGCAGACCGGGGGGCGCTACTTCTTCGGCGCCGACCAGGCCGGGCTGGAGACCATCTACGCGACGCTGGACCGGATCACGCCGCACAACCAGAAGACCTTGTCATGGCGGCCGCGGCGCGAGCTGTTCATGTGGCCGCTGGGGGCGGCGCTGGCGCTGGTGCTGGCGTACCAGTTGCTGATGCTCGGCTACTCGGCGTGGTTGTCGCGCCGGCGTGGCACGGCCAAAGGAGCTGACGAGATCGCGAATGCCGCCGGGGAGGGGCGCTGATGCAGGCCCTCGACACGCTTGCGCACTTCCATTTCCTGCGCCCGTGGTGGCTGCTGGTGCTGGTGCCGGCCGCGCTGCTGGTGTGGGCGGTGCAGCGCCGCGGCGATGTGCGGCGGCGCTGGCGCCAGACCATCGCGCCGCACCTGCTCGACGCGCTGGTGATCGGCGAACGCCGCCGCGTGGCGCTGCGCCCGGTGCACCTGACCGCGCTGCTGCTGGCACTCGGCGCCATCGCGCTGGCAGGGCCGAGCTGGCGGCAGGAGCGCCCGCCGTTCCTGGATGACAAGGCACCGCTGGCGATCGCCGTGGACCTGTCGCGCACCATGGACGCGGTGGACGTCACGCCCACGCGGCTGGAGCGCGCCAAGCTCAAGATCAAGGCGCTGCTGGCGCGCCGCGGCGGCGGCCGCACGGCGATCTATGCCTATGCCGGCTCCACTCACCTGGTGCTGCCGCTGACGGACGACACCAACCTGCTGCAGACCTTTGTCGATGCGCTGCAGACCCGCATCATGCCGGTGCCGGGGCGCGACATGGCACAGGCGCTGCGCACCATTGACGCCGACCTGGCGCGTGAGCCGGTGCCCGGCACCATCCTGTTCCTGACCGACGGCGTGGACCCCGCCGCCGCCAGGGCCTTCCGCGCGCAGGCGGACAGCGGCCGCAGCCAGCCGGTGGTGCTGGCCATCGGCACGGAACAGGGCGGGCCGCTGCGCAATGCAGCGGGCGGCTATGTCGAACAGGACGGCGCACGTGTGTTCGCGCGGCTGGATGTCGCGGCGTTCAAGCGCTTCGGCGACGACAGCGGCACACCGCTCGCCACCTTCACGCCCGGCAGCGACGACGACGTGGCGTGGGTGCAGCGCCATGTGCAGTCGCACCTCGAACAGATGCAGGCTGGCGACCGCACGCGCTGGAAGGATGAAGGCTGGTGGCTGGTGCTGCCGGTCACGCTGCTGGCCATGCTGTGGTTCCGCAAGGGATGGACCGTGCGCTGGACCGCCGGCCTGCTGCTGGCGCTGGCGTTCGCTGCGCCGCAGCCGGGCTTGCGCGCACAGCAGGCCGATGGCGCGCGCCCGTGGCGCTTTGCCGACCTGTGGCTGACGCATGACCAGCAAGGCCGCCGCGCCTTCGAGCAGGGCGACTTCGCGCGCGCCGCGACCCTGTTCGACGATGCGATGTGGCGCGGCATCGCCCAGTATCGCGCCGGCCAGTACGCGCAGGCGGTGCAGAGCTTCGCGCTGGTCGATTCACCGCAGGCCGACTACAACCAGGGCAATGCGCTGGCGCGGCAGGGCCAGTACCAGCAAGCCGCCGCGCGCTACCGTCAGGCGCTCAGGCGCCAGCCGCAATGGCCGGCGGCCACGGCCAACCTGGCGCTGATGGAAAAGCTGCTGGCGCAGCAGAAGCCAAAAGACAAGCCAGACCCCGACGACCAGGAAGAGCCCCCCGACGTGCCGCCGGATGAAATCAAGTACGACGCCGCGAAGCCGCCGGAGCAGGGCGGCCAGTCCATGCATATCGGCCTGACGCAGGACGCCGAGATGTGGATGCGCGCGATCCGGACCACGCCGACCGACCTGTTGCAGCGCAAGTTCGCGCTGCAGCGCGGGCAGGCCGCACCGCAGCAGGGGCAGCGATGAGCGGCCGCGCCGTGTGTCAGCGCGGGTGGCTGCGGCGGCTTGCGCCGCTGGTCATCTTGCTGATGGCGGCGTTGCTGCTGCCCTTGCTCGCGCGTGCCGCCGAGCCCATCGTGCGCGTGGAAGTGGGCGCGAAGCAGCCGGTGCTGGTCGGCCAGCAGATCAGCATCGACGTCACTATCCTGGCGCCCAACTTCTTCATGTCGGCGCCGGCCTTCCCGGTGCTCCAGGTGCCGGGCGCCGTCGTCACCATGCCTGACCAGCGCGCGTTGAACTCGACCGAAACCATCGATGGGGTTGGCTACGCCGGCATCCGCAAGACCTATGCCTTTACCGCCGAGCAGGACGGCGACTTCGAGCTGCCAACCGCGACCGTGCGCTTCACTTATGCGGGCGACGACGGCGCGCCGCGCGAGGGCAGCGTGACCTTCCCGCCCACGCGGATCCGCGCGGGAGCCGGCGGCGCGGTGAAGGCCGGCGCCGGAACCGGACGGCCCTTGCTGCCGGTGGCCCGGCTCACCGTGACACAGGCGCTGGACCACGCCTCCGACGAAGGCACCGTGCGGCTGCGCGCGGGCGATGCCCTGGTGCGCACCGTCACCACCTTTGCGCCGCAGACCCAGGCCATGATGATCCATCCGCCGCACGCCGCGGCGCCGCGCGGGGTGCGTGTCTTCAGCGCCGATGCGCGGCTGTCCGATCACGCCCAGGACGCGCCCGGGCCGGGCGGCACGCGCGTGGATGCCATCACCTACGTGTTCGAGCGGACCGGTACCTACACGCTGCCGGCGGTGACAGTGGATTGGGTCGATCCGGCCACACGCAAGCCGGCAAAGTCCGAAGCGCCCGCGATCAGGGTGGTAGTGGCTGCCGCGCGCGCGGACAGCGCGCTGGCCCCGGGCGGTCCGTCTGCCGGCGCGCTGCCGGGCGAGGGCGGCTTGCCCTGGCGGACATTGCTGTGGGGGGCAGTGGGGCTGGTGGCTGTGCTGGCAGCCGGGCTGTCGTGGTGGCGTATGCGGCCGGCGCTGGCCCGGCTGCGCCAGCGGCTGGCCGAGCGCAAGCGCGCCCGCGCCGAAGGTGCCGACGCGCAGCTGGAAGCAACGCTGCAAGCCTGCCAGGCAGGCAATGCCGCTGCCGCCAGCCAGGCGCTGGGCGCATGGACGCGCGCCGCCCACGGCACCACCCCCGCAGTGTGGGCAGAGTCGGTCGGCGATGCCGCCCTTGCCGATGCCGTGACCGACCTGCAACGCCATCTCTACGGCGCGATGCCGGCCCAGGCCGCCTGGAATGGCACCCCGTTGGCCCAGGGCCTGCGCCGCCATACTGCCAGGGCGCCGGTGCGACGGCACCGGCAAGCCATGCCCGCTCTGCCTCCGCTCAATCCCTGACAATCAAGTCCCCCAAACGACGCCCCCCTATGAAATGCTCCGTTGATCTGTTTGCAGGCAACCCGTTGATGGTGCTCTTCATCACCGTGGGCCTGGGTTACTTCATCGGCAAGGCACGCGTGGGCCCGATCCAGCTAGGGGGAGTCTGCGGCACGCTGGTCGTCGCGCTGTTCATGGGGCAGACCGGTTGCCAGATGCACGGCGAGCTCAAGGACATGGCCTTCGCGTTGTTTATCTTCGCCATGGGCTACTCCGGCGGGCCGCAGTTCTTTGCCAACCTGAACCGGTCGAGCCTGCGCTATATGCTCCTGCCGGTGGTGGAAGCCATCGTCGTGCTCGCCATCGCCGTCGGTGCGGCGGCCTACCTGGGCTTCGATCCCGGCACCGCCGCCGGCCTGGCCGCGGGTGCGGCGACGGAATCGGCCGTGGTCGGCACCGCCGCCGAGGCGCTGAAGCACCTCGGCCTGGACGCCGCCACCGCGAGCCGCTACGAGGCCAATATCGCCACGGCATATACGCTGACCTACCTGGTCGGCCTGATCAGCATCGTGTTCTTCACCAGCCAGATCGCGCCGGCCTTGCTGGGCATCGATCTGCGCAAGGCCGCCAGGGAAGTCGCCGCGAAGATGGATGCCGCGTCCGAGGACGACGTCGCGACGCAACCCGCGCTGCCGCGCCTGATCGGGCGCGCTTATTCCGTGCACCAGGCCGCCGGAATGACGGTGAGCGAGCTGCAGCAACAGGTGGGTGGCCGGGCGTCTATCGTCAAGGTGCTGCGCGACGGCACCAGTATCGAGCTTGGCGATGACGACAAGGTCCAGGCCAGCGATATCCTGGCCATGGTCGGGATCCGCAGCAACCTGCTGAAGGCGGCAGCCCTGATCGGGCCCGAAGTCCTGCTGCCCGAGGCCCACACCGATGCCATCCAGCTGGTCGAAAAGCAGGTCATCGTGAACAAGCCCAGGGTCAACGGCAAGACCATCGGCGAACTGGCTCGCCTGGCCGGCGCACGCCGTCTGCGTGAAGTCTGGATCCTGCAGGTGCGGCGCTCGGGGATGTCGCTGCCGATCACGCGTTCCACGCCGCTGCAGCATGGCGATGTGGTCACCATCGTCGGCCTGGAGCCGTCGCTGTCCGAAGCCATTGCCGGAATCGGCGTGGAAGCGAAGGCAACCGAGGTCACCGACCTGGTCTTCCTGTGCGTGGGCATCCTGGCGGGCCTGCTGGTGGGAACCCTGAGCCTGAGCCCTGGCGGCATGCATATTTCGCTTGGCAGCGGGGGCGGGGCGCTGCTCAGCGGCCTGGTGTTCGGATGGATCAATTCAAGAAGGCCGTCGCTCGGCACCTTCCCGAGGTCGGTCGTGCAGATCCTGAAGGACCTGGGCCTGGCGCTCTTTGTCGCATGCGTCGGCTTGTCCGCCGGGCCGGATGCGATCTCGCTGATCCGCGAGCACGGCGCGGTGCTGCCGCTGATCGGGCTGGCCGTGTCGCTGGGGCCGGCGTGCCTGTCCTTATGGATCGGTCACAAGCTCCTGAAGATCGAAGGCCCGCTGCTGGTTGGTGCGATTGCCGGGCAGCACGTGAGCACCCCGGCGATCAGCGCCATCCTGGCCGCCAGCCACAGCTCGGTGCAGTTGCTGGGGTACACCATTACCTATGCCATTGCCAACGTGCTGCTGCCGGTGCTGGGGCCGATCATTATTTCGCTGGCGTTCAGGTTCACTTAGGGAAATGCGGCCTGCTTCTCTCACATTACGAATGCCGAGGTCTGGATTACCTGCGCCAGCTCACTGATCAGCATTTTCCTAGTGTCCGCGAGGGCGCTCCGCCGGTGCCGGATCTGGCCCAAACACACTGCCGCTATATCGTTTCGCTCAGGCGCCGCCGGTCTCCGCCGGGCGATCGCCAAGTCAGCGGACGGAAGCGCTGGCACAAGCGTTTCTGTGCGCGCCGTGGCGTCGCTCGCGAGCCACGCAATGTGAGCAAGTGTCAATGCGCGGGATTGCCGATATGCCCGCCATTAACCTGGGCGAGATTGCTCCGATTGGCCCCATAAGCGGTTCGATGCTTGCGGATCGGATGGAGCAGATTTCGCCCGGCAAGGCACTGATGCTGGCATGCAACGACCCGCTGGCGATTATCGAGGACCTGAGCATCCTGACCAATCCCAAGATGCACCCGAAGGCGAACAACGCGGTCATCTGGGATCAGTCTACGGACTTTTTGCTGGATCGTCTTGAATCGAACATCCGGGCCAGCGCCGAGGCGCAGCACACAAAAGAGGCGGAGGCCGCGGCGGCCGAGGCTGAGCGCATGAAGACCACGCCGGATGGATTTCCGGCTTACGAACTCATGTCGGTTCTGTTTAATGGAAAAGCGACGGCCGAGCGATGGAAGCGCGAAGATGCGGAGCGTGAAGCGACTCGCCTTGCGAGGAAAAAGGCAGCCGGCGATGCGGCTTGGGCGCCCTATGAAGCCGTGCTGGACAAGAGTAAGCGACACCAGCACCGCCGCGCTAATCTCTGCAGAACTAATTCTCGTTGGCACTCCGGTTTGGCCTCTCCTGGTCGTACTCTTCGCGGTGAACGTGAGGATCGCGATCCTGGACGACCCGGCCACGCTCAAATGGGCCACGCGCTGCCATTTCAGCAAGCAAGCGAATGGCGAACGCTACACCACCATGGAGAAGGAATGGGCAGAGTTTCTTCAACTTGACATTAAGGTTAGCGAGGATGCCAAGAAATGAAGCTCCCGACCAAGGATGAACGCATTCCACTTTACTTTCGCGAGAAGGGAAGACCGCCTGGAACATGGCAGTTGCAGCACCGCTTGTACATCGATAGGCCGTCCAGCGAAGTCGCCGATGAAATCGGCAACGTCTACAGCATAGGTTCGACCTGTTTGGAAATCATCGATGAGTCGCAAAAAAGAATCCAGATGATCGGTCAGAGTTGGGTCTTGGGCCTAGCTTTTGCGACGCTCAGTTTCCTCGGCTTCGCGATGATCATTTCCGGGTTCAAGAATGACTCACCAGAAGTGGTAGGACGCCCGGGGTACTGGCCTGCTATGTTGATTGGTCTCATCATGATGGCTTCGGCAACCGGCTTCTTTGGCTTCATCGCCGCTGAGTCGATGCGACGAAACCTCTTCACGTTGAAGCGGCGTCCGATCCGGCTGAACCGAAGAACCCACCGCATCTATGCCATGCGCACGAAAGGGGGGACGGTGTATGGGAGGTGCCATGGAGCAACGAAGAGTTCTTCTGCGTGGGCGTCAGCAAGATGGGTGGCTTGTCGCGTAGCTATGAGATGTATGACATACGCCATTACAAGTTGGACGCGGACGGTAATGTGGTTCGTGCCTTCGTTCTCGGGCAGCAGATGTTCATGCTGGAACAGGCCCAGCAGCAGTGGGAATACTACCGACGTTATATGCAAGACGGTCCCGCCAACCTGCCTGAACCGAAGTTTTTTTGGGCTCCACGAGAGGGCTTTTGGGAGGGCTTCAAGATCTGCAGGGGCGACCTCAGGTCTGCTGGTGATCTGATCTTCCTGCCGATGATCTTGCTGGATGCGACATTCCGATGGCTCACGCTGGTAACTTGCAGCGATCCCGTGTGGCCTCCCGAGATTGAGGCGGCGTGCAGGCCCACACCCAACGACCCTTATGCGCGTCCCCATGCCGACGAGTTCATCGGTGTGCCGAACGGCCCGGATGCCAGGCCTGGCATTGAAGACGGCAACCACCATGTCTAAGTCATGGGACGTGGAGGAAGTTGCGAATGAAGCGAAGGAAACATCAGCATCCAGTCAAAGGAACTGACAATGCGAGCCAACGAAACAAGCCCGATGGCAACGCCCTCGGATACGTCGGCACTAAGAGTCTTGCTCAGGGAGTTACCCTCACCAACCCCTGGGGGACGGATGATACTGGGATTCATGCCTGGGCGAGTGGGCTTCCCATCGACCGCCTGGAAGCCGCTGAGCTTGACTACCTCCACGAGCATGCGGGCCTCTTCGCATGGCGCGAAATACTTCATTACTTTGCCAGCAACTGGGACCAGGCGCGTTGGACCGAGCAGTGACACAAGCCTTTCACACTGCCTGCGATGTACAACGTAGCCGGTCGTTGACGCGAGTTCCGGCATGGATGTCGATGGGCAACCCGCAGCACTGCATGGGGACCGCACCCGGTGCGGTGCCACGCTAATCGGCGGTGGCAGCGCGAACGTGGCTTAGCTGGCCGGTGCCGGCCTACGCATAATCGAGCGGCAGCGCCGTGGTGTACTTGATCTGCTCCATCGCAAAGCTGGAACTGACGTCGGCCAGCTCGGCGCCCTGGATCAGCTTCTTGTAGACGCGGTCGTAGGCGGCAATATCCGGCACCACCACGCGCAGCAGGTAGTCCGTATCGCCGGCCATGCGGTAGAACTCGGTCACTTCCGGGATCGATGCCACCAGCCCGTGGAACTGCGCCAGCCATTTCACGTTGTGCTGGCTGGTGCGGACCGAGACAAAGACCGTGACCCCGGCATTGAGCTTGTCGGCGTCGAGCAGTGCCACGCGTTTGCGGATCAGGCCGGCGTCTTCCAGCCGCTGGATCCGGCGCCAGCATGGCGTCGAGGTCAGGCCGACGCGTTCGCCGATCTCTGCCACCGGCACGGTGGCGTCTTCCTGCAGGATGGCGAGAATCTGTTTGTCGTAGCGGTCCATGGCGCGTAGCGGTTCAGGTGAGGGTGGGCCGGCGCCCGCATGCGGCGCGGCTACGCGCGGCAAAACCTAGGCGTCGGCGGTCGGCACCAGCAGGTTCACGCCGGTGGCAATGTGGTCGCGGTGCACGCCATAGAGGTGCAGGGACACGGCGATCTCGTCGCTGGCATTGCCCAGCGCATGGATATGCTGCAGCCCGGCCGGCACGCTGAAGGTATCGCCGGCCGTGCGCGCGACGGTGTTGGCATGGCGCGCCTGCCGGCTGGCGGGATCCCACCGGTAGTGCTGCTCGCTTAGCGTGCCGCGCAGCACGCGGTAGGCACACCAGGTGCGATGGCCGTGCACGGGGCTGGCCTGGCCCGGGCGCCAGACCAGCACCATCGCCGAGAAGCGCTCCAGCGGGTCGGCATGGACCAGGTGGCGGGCATAGGAATCCGGCTTGCCGAGCAGGGCGCCTGGCGGCAGTGTTGCAAGCAGCGTGTCGGTGTCCGGCAGGTGCGTGGCGATGTGGCCGGCCACCATGCGCGCGCTGTGGGCGAAGGTGGCCTCGAGGTTGAGCGCCAGCTGGTCGAGCGGCGCGGCTGGCGGGGGCAGATGCGGGAGAGTTGCCGGAGGGGCGGCAGTCAGGGGAGATCCGGTCGGCATGGCAGGCACCTTGGTCTTGTTCTGGGTACGTGTCCATGATATTTGCGGGCCGGAGCACAGGCATGCGAATTGTCGTTCAATGTCGCCGGAGATTGTAATTCTATTCCTGGATTGGTTGAATTTTGAGAATCATATGCTCACATCAGGCCGGGCAGGGTGAATGGGTGCTCGCCAACGACGCCACGGCCGGGCCAGGGTGGCGTACCCCGTGCGCTGTGCAGCGAACGCATATATGCTGATATGGGCAGGCAGCCCGAGTAGCCGGGTCACGGACGACGGTGCGGCAAAGGAGCATGATCGATGCGCTCGCCAGCGAGGGACGCCACGCGCCTGGGACGCCTTGCGACCTGGGTTGTTGCCGTCATCGTCGCGCTGATCGCCGTCAGTCGCGTCACCGGCCTCGTTGTTGACTGGATGTGGTTTGCCTCGGTTGGCTACGCCGGGGTTTTCCGCACGATCTTCCTCACCCAGGCGCTGCTGTTCCTTGCCGTATTCGCCGTTTCGGCAGGCGCGCTCTGGCTATCGGGCTGGCTGGCGCACCGCAGCGCGAGCCAGGCGCAGGCCTGGAGGCCGGAGGTCCTGGGCCAGCCGGTTGGCGAGATTGCGGCGCGCGTCCCCTGGCGCGCCGCCATTGCCGGCGTCGCCGTCCTGGTGGGGCTGCTCATGGCCGTCGGTGAACTGTCGAGCTGGGCCATTGCGCTGCGCTATTTTCATCAGGTGCCTTTCGGCAAGACCGATCCGATCTTCGCCAAGGACATCGGTTTCTACTTCTTCACGCTGCCGGCGTATCTTGCACTGAGGAACTGGCTGCTTCTGCTGCTGGGCTGCAGCGCAGTGCTTGCCGGCGTGGTCTATGGCTTGCGCGGCGACATCGCGCTGGTCCGGTCGCCGCGCGGGCTTTCGCCGGCGGCCGCTACCCATGGATCGGCATTGCTCGGCTTGTTCTTCGCGCTGCAGGCGTGGTCCTACTGGCTCGACCGCTTCATGCTGCTCTACGGCGACAACGGCGTCGTGGTCGGCGCGAGCTATACCGATGTCCATGTCGGGCTGCCGGTCCTGTGGCTGCAAGTCGGCCTGGCTGCCGCGGCTGCCGCCGCTTCGTGGGCCAATATGCGCTGGCGGGACTACCGGGTGCCTGCGGCCGCGGCGCTGCTGGTGGTCGGTAGCGCAATCGTGCTCGGCACGATCTGGCCGGCACTGTTCCAGCGTTTCTATGTCAAGCCGAACGAGCTGCAACTCGAGACACCGTATCTCCAACACAATATTGCGCTGACGCGCGAGGCCTATGGCTTGACGCAGATCGAGGTAAAGCCGTTTCCGGTCGAACAGAACCTGAATCTCGCCGCGCTCCAGGCCAATCGGCCGACCATCGACAACATCCGCCTGTGGGACCTGCAGCCGCTGCGCGATACCTATGCGCAGCTGCAGGAGATCAGGACCTATTACAAGTTCCTCGCGACGGACATCGACCGCTACCAGCTCGGCGCTGGCTACCAGCAGGTCATGCTGTCGGCGCGGGAGCTTGAGCCGGCACTGATTCCGGCCAATGCCCAGACCTGGGTGAACCTGCATCTGTTGTTCACCCATGGCAATGGCGTGGTGATGTCGCCGGTCACCGAGAAATCCGCCGAAGGCCTGCCCTCGCTCTATCTGCATGACATTCCCCCGCTCTCCGACGGCGGCCCGGTCATCCAGGAGCCGCGCCTCTATTTCGGTGAAGGCGGCAAAGGCTATGTCATCGTCAAAGGCAGCGTGCCCGAGTTCGACTACCCCAAGGGCAAGGACAACGTCTATACGGCCTATCGCGGGCGCGACGGCATCGGAATCGGCGGCATTGCGCGCCGGACCCTGTTCGCCTGGCATCTCGGCGATCCCAATATCCTGCTGAGCGGCTACATCACGCAGGAAAGCCGCATCCTGCTCCATCGCAATATCCGGAACCGCGTGCGCACGATTGCGCCGTTCCTCAGCCTCGACCATGACCCCTATGTGGTCGTGAGCGATGGTCGCCTCTACTGGATCCAGGACGCCTACACTACCAGCCGCTGGTTCCCTTATTCGCAGCCCGGCACCGGTGGCGGCGCCAACTACATCCGCAACGCCGTCAAGGTCGTGATCGATGCGTACAACGGCACGGTCGACTTCTACACCAGCGACCCGGCCGATCCGATCGTGCAGGTGTACCAGCGCATCTTCCCGGGCATGTTCAGGCCGCTGGGCGCCATGTCGCAGGACCTGCAGCGGCATATCCGCTACCCTGAGGACCTGTTCCTGATCCAGGCGCGGATCTACCGCGCCTACCACATGGAAGCGGCAGAAGTCTTCTATAACCGCGAGGATCTGTGGGAGTTTCCTCGCCAGCTGACCGGCATGAGCACAGGGAACACGCCCGCCGCGCGGATGATGCCCTACTACATGATCCTGCGGCTGCCGGACGAACCGCGCGCCGAGTTCGTCCTGATGCTGCCGATGGTGCCGAGCCAGCGCGAGAACATGATCGCCTGGCTGGCTGCGCGCTCCGATCCCCCCAACTACGGCAAGCTCGTCGCCTACACCTTCCCCAAGGAAAAGCTGGTCTACGGGCCGTTCCAGATCGAGGCGCGCATCCAGCAGAATACCGAGATCTCGCAGCAGATTTCGCTGTGGAACCAGATGGGCTCGCGCGTCATCCGCGGCCATCTGCAGGTCGTGCCGATCGAGAACTCCATCCTCTATGTCTCGCCGCTCTACCTGCGTGCGGAGTCCGGCCAGTTGCCCGAACTCAAGCGGGTGATCGCCGCCTATGGCGATCGCGTGGTCATGGAGGACACCCTGGGCGCAGCGCTTGCGGCCCTGTTCAAGGAATCCGCGCCGGCGGCGATTCCGGCGCAGGGCGCAGCGAACGCCCGCGCGCGCGAAGCACTCGCGCACTATGACCGCGCCGTCGAGCGTTTGAAGGCGGGGGACTGGAGCGGCTTTGGCGCGGAGCTCGATGCCTTGCGGCCGCTGCTCGAGGCGCTCGGGGCAGGGGCTGCCGATGAGCGGAAGTGAGCGGCGTGCCGTCCTATGTCGCCAGCTCCCTGATCTTCTCGACGACCTCCGGATTGGCAAGCGTGGATACGTCGCCAGGCTCCTGGTGGTTGGAGATCGCCGCCAGCACGCGGCGCATGATCTTGCCCGAGCGTGTCTTGGGCATGTCGGGGACGATCACGACCCGATGCGGACGCGCAATCGCGCCAATCTGGGATACCACCGCGGCCGAGACCTTGTTCGCGATCTTGATGGAGGGCGACAGTCCCGGCTTGAGCGATACATAGAGATCAGGCACCTTGCCCTTGACCTCGTCGGCCACCGGCACCACCGCCGCCTCGGCGACGTCCGGCACCAGCAGTGCTGCGGATTCGATCTCCTTGGTGCCGAGGCGATGGCCGGAAACATTGATCACGTCGTCGATGCGGCCAAGGATGCGAAAGTAGCCGTCCGCCGCCTGCATTGCGCCATCGCCCGCCATATACGGCCAGTCGTGCCAGTCCTTGCTGTCGGGATTCTTGCAATAGCGCGCATAGTACTGGCGCACGTAGCGGTCCGGATCCTTCCAGACGGTCTGGAATATGCCCGGCCAGGGATTGCGGATGCAGATGTTGCCCGCCTTGCCCGAGCCGGCCGGGACCTCATTGCCTTCCTCGTCAAAGATCACCGGATGAATGCCCGGGATTCCCGGGCCAGTGCTGCCGGGCTTCATCGGGTGGATGCCCGGCAGCGTGCTGCAGAGGAAGCCGCCATTCTCGGTTTGCCACCAGGTGTCCACGATCACCGCCTCGCCTTTGCCGACTTCACGGTGGTACCACTTCCAGACTTCGGGCTCGATCGGCTCGCCCACCGTGGTCATGTGCTTGAAATGGCAGTCGTACTTCGCCGGCTCGTCGGGCCCGTTGCGCCGCAGCGCGCGGATTGCGGTGGGCGAGGTGTGGAAGATATTGACGCCAAGGCTTTCCGCAATACGCCAGGGCCGGCCGGCGTCGGGCCAGGTCGGCACGCCTTCATAGACGACAGACGAAGCGGCGAGCGCGAGCGGGCCATAGACGATGTAGGAATGCCCGGTGATCCAGCCAATATCGGCCATGCACCAGTAGACGTCCTCGGGGTGGATATCCTGGATGTACTTAGAGGTCCACGCCACATAGGACAGATAGCCGCCAGTGGAATGCTGGCAGCCCTTGGGCCGGCCCGTGGTGCCGCTCGTGTACATCAGGAACAGCGGCGCCTCCGCCGGCATCGGCTCGGGCTCGACACGCCTGCCGCGGAACCCGGCGAGCACGTCATTGAGAATGACATCGCGGCCCTTCACCAGTAGGGCGGCACTGGAATACTTGCCCGGGTAGCGCTGCCAGATCAGGACCTTCTCGACCTGCTGACCGGCGCTGGCGGCTTCTGCCACGGCGATGTCGGCCTTTTCCTTGTGATCGAGCAATTCACCGCCGCGGTGATAGGCGTCCATGGTGATCAGCAGCCGGCTCTCGGAGTCCGCGATGCGCTCGGCGCAGGCCTTGCCGCTGAAGCCGCTGAATACCTGCGAATGAATCACGCCGATGCGGGCGCAGGCGAGCATGGTGATGGGCAGTTCGGCCACCATCGGCATATGCAGCGTGACGCGGTCGCCGGCCTTCAGGCCGCAGAACTCGCGCAGCAGGGCGGCCAGCTCATTGACGCGAACGAAGAGCTCCTGGTAGGTGAGGTGATGCACCGCCTCATCCTCCGGCTCGGGCACGAAATGAATCGCGGTCTTGTTCCTGTATGCAGCGAGGTGGCGATCCACGCAATTGTGGCAGGCGTTGATCCTGCCGCCGACGAACCAGCGCCAGAAAGGCGGGTTGCTGGTATCCAGGGTCGTTTCCCAGTATTTGTACCAGTCCAGCAGGTCTGCGAACTCCTTGAAGCACTCGGGGAAACGTTCGAGGGAGAAGCGCTCGAAAATATGGGGATCGGTCAGATTGGCCTGCGCAATGAACTGGCCGGCCGGCGGGACATAGTCCTCCTCGGGCCAATGGACCGCGATTTCGGCCTCGGACACATCGGCCAATTCCTGCTGGGCAGCATGGCGTGGCGCTTTGCCTTCAGACATGACGATCCCCCTTCACTTTCATGGCATCCATCCAGGGATGGTCGGTGCCACTATCCTGCGATAGCTGCCTGAAACGACTAGTCCATATTAAGTCCGGGCACGGGGAGTTTCCAGGAATTCGCCCTGCCGCTGTCCGCCGAGCCCGGAGCTTGCCTGGCGGCCGCCATGAGCTAGATTCGTAGGAGGGCATTGGAGGAATGAGCAATGACCAACGATCTTCTCGTGGAACGCGTGGACGTGTGGGCGGCAACCATACCGGACCGTCCCGGCGGCCTCGCCGAGGTACTGGAGACCTTGCGCGATGCCGGTGCGGACCTGCAATTCGCGATTGCGCGCCGCACGCCGGAGGACCCCGGCAAGGGTGTCGTGTTCGTGACACCGCTGCAGAATGACAGGGAAATCCGTGCCGCTGCCCAGGTCGGCTTCAACGTCACGCACAGCCTGCATTCGGTGCGAATCATGGGCGGGGACCGGCCCGGCATCGTGGCGGAACTGACCCGAAAGCTGGCGGAAGGCGGAATCAACCTGCGCGGATTCTCTGCCTCCGTCATCGGGATACAGTTTGTCGCGTACGTGTCGGTGGACTCGCTCGACGATGCGAACAAGGCAATGGCAATCCTGGGCAAGGGCTGAAGCGAGGTTCAGCCATCTCCTATCATGGAATCACGCCTTGCCTCTGAACGGGCAGGCAGATGGGGCCCGGCGCGAACCGGCTGATTCATGTTGATGGCGTCTCCGACGTTCCCCTCGCGGCCGGTTGCGCCGTGGCGGTCCGTCCGTTGGCGAGACCTGGCGACTTGCGCCGAAGTTGCGCATCGCTGGCATGCAAATTGGGAGAATTCCATGGGCAACAACCAGCAACAAGCTGTCTTGGCGCTGAACCAGCTGATCGAGGCTGGCAAGGACAGCGAACTGGCCTGCATGAGCGGAGCCAGCGAAGTGCGCGATGCAGCGCTGCGCGACATTCTGACCAGCACCGCGGAATCGTACCGGGCGTCGGTGAAGGAACTGCAGTCGATGGTCAGCGCCATGGGCGGCGCGCCAGCTGACCGGGGCAGCATGAATGGCATGCTGTACCGCCGCTGGATGGCATTCCGCCACATGCTGTCGCCGAACAACGACGACGCCGTGCTGGGCATGTGCGAGCACGAGGAAGATGCCGCCAGGCGCGAGTATCAGTCCGTCATGATGAAGCCGCTGCCGCCAGAGGCCAGCGCGGCGCTGCAGCGCCAGTATGAGGCGTTGACGCAGCATCATGGCCGGATTCATGCCATGCGCGGGATGCAGATTCACTGAGGGGCCGGCTTCGCGCGATGGGAGTAAGCAATGGCAACCTACGAGTTCAAGGACAAGGATCTACAGTTCCTTGCCCAGGGCGCCGACTCCTGTTTCCCGTCCCCTGACGCTGCTTTCGTTGAGTGCGCGGACAGCCATCCGGCGTTCCTGGTGACATGGCCGGAGAGTGGACCGACGACGATGCATCTCAAGGTGCAGATTCGGGCAAGCCAGTACGCCAGTTACCTGACGGATCCGTTCAGGGGACGCGAAGTCCTGCGCAAGGCGGTTGAAGATCGCCTTGCGCTGATCCATACGGTGAAAAGCGGGCTCCTGGTCGCCCCCGACATCTAGGAGCGGATGCCGAACAAGCCGTGCCAGAACGAATCGAAGGCGCCGGCATGACGCCTGGGCCGCGTTTCCTCGTCGGGGTTTGACGCTGCCGCCCCGTCGGGCGCCTGGGCGGCCTCGGTGTCCGGCGCGTGCGCGTCCCGCGCACTTGCCCGCCGCGACTCCTGCAGCGCCCATATGCTGTCCGCGATGCGTGACGCCAGTTCCGCCTCGCAGTCGCGGCCGAGCAGCACGCCGAAGATGACGTCGCGGTTGTGGCCGTCGTCGGCAAAGCGCATCGCGATACCGAGCATTTTCTCGTAGTGTTCCTGCGCGATGCGCTGGCTCTCGCGTTGCGCCTCGCGCTCCTGCTCTTCCTGGGCCTCGCGCTCGGCCTGCCAGCGCCGCATCTCCCGCTCGAATACCTCGTCGTAGATCTGGCGCTGCCCGGCATCGGAGAGAATGGTGTAGGCGTCGCGGATTTCCTGGAATGCCGCATGCGCCTCAGTCTCGCGGCCAAGGTTGCGGTCGGGGTGCCACTTCATCGCGGCGCGGCGGTAGGCGCGCTTGATCTCGTCCAGGGTGGCGTCCGGTGCCACGCCGAGGGTTGTGTAGAGGGTGGTCATGGGCCGATTGGGCGTCTTTCTGCCGGGCGGGCATTCATCCTAGCACGGGGTGACCCGCAGCCATGGCATGCGAGATCGATCCCGGCCCCGGTTCATGGGCACGCAAGCGCCGCGGCAGCGTACAGGAGCAGCGCCAGCAGCACCACCGCGGTGAATCCGACATGGATCGCGACCAGCGTGGCAAGGACCGCCGCCACCACCGAGGCGCAGGCGTTGATGCCCCATGCCCAGGGCACCAGCGTTTCGTCGCGCGCCGCGATCCGGGCCAGGCCGAGCGGGAACGGCATTCCCATCAGAAACGCCAGCGGCGCGATCAGCAGCACTGAGACACCTATCCTGGCCGGGTCCGGCAACCCGATCAGCAGCCTGAACACCGTCGGCAGCGCCGCCAGGTAGACCAGCGCGGCCACGCAGATGCCGTTGACGGCCAGCGCCGCCTGCCGCCGGCCGCGGTCATCGCCAGCGCGCGCGGGCATGCGCTGGGCGTATCGGCTACCCAGTCCCGCAAAGCAGAGAAAGGCGCACAGCACCACCGCGACCGCGTAGAGCGGGTGGCTCAGGAACAGGATGAATTTCTGGATAAAGGCGATCTCCACGAACATGAAGCCGAGGCCGACCGCGAGGAAGTAGAAGCCGGCTCGCCATTCGGGCAAGCGCCGCACGGCTGCGCCATTGCCGCCAGGCCCCGCGGCGGGCTGCGGCCGGGGGCGCCGCCGCAGAATCCAGAGCGGGACCACGATCAGCAGCCATGCCAGGGCGGTGGCCTGCAGCAGCGTCGCCACCAGCACCGGATAGCCCCATTCCAGCAAGGGCAGGCCACCCTGCGCCTTGAGCGACAGCAGTTCAGGCAGCGTGCGCCATTTGAAGAAATGGAAGAAATACGGCCTGTCGTCGGTGGCGGGCCGCACATCGAACTTGTAGCGGGACAGGAACCGGTCGTGTTCGGGGCCGAGCAGGGCCTGCGCGGCGTCGAAGAAGTAGGGCTGGTCCAGCACGTTGTAGCGATTCGCCTGGCCGGGCTGGATGCCGGGATAGTATTCGACGTCGAAGGAACGGGCGCGGCAGAAGTCGGCGAGGGCGGCAAGGTCCGCTGCACTGAATTCCCCGTTCTTGACCACCAGCGTGGCCGTCTTCCAGCCACGGATCAGTGCCAGCCGCCGGGACGGATCGGGCACGCCCGCGCCTTCCATGGCGGCCACGGCGGTGGCGAGCAGTTTGGGTATGTCGCGCGGCGGCAGCGTGACCCAGCGCGTGATCGCAAGCAGGCCGCCGGGCCGAAGATGGCGCAGGTAGCCCTGGAAGGCCTCAACGGTATAGAGATAGCTCTCGGAGAGCGCGTACAGTCCGGCCGATGAGGTGCTGAATGAATCCAGCAGGGCCACCTGGATCAGGTCGTAGCGTGCCGTGCTGGCCGCCAGGAAGCCGCGCGCCTCGCCGGCAAAGACACGCACGCCGGCGGCACTGTACGGCTTGCCGGAAAACGCAGCGAAGCGGCCCTGCACCAGGTCGATCACCTGCGGATTCAGTTCCACGGCATCGACCGCGCTGGCCTGGTGATAGACCGCCTGCAACACGTCCGCCCCCGCACCGCTGCCCAGCACCAGCACCTTCGGATTGCGCAGCAAGTGGTAGGGCAGGGCAGAGGTCAGGTCGCCCAGGTAGGCAAGCGGTTCGCGCCGGCCGTCATGGCGATTGAGCGCACTGAGCCCGTCGCCATCGGTAAATACGGCCAGTTGTGCTGGCGGCTCCTGGCTGGCATTCAGGCTCAGCCCGGGTGCGTGCCGCAACGGGATCGAAGGGCTCTCGACCACCGTGACCAGGCCGAGGGGACTCGAGCGCTGCGCCACCACGCGCGCGTTGCCGATGCGCAGGGCCTGGCTCAACTCCTTGTACTCGGACGGCCGCAGCGCAATCCAGTCACCTGGCACGCCGGCCGGAACGATTGCCGCCAACAGCAGCAGCGCCGGCAGCCAGGGCCGGTGCCAGCGGCATTCCACGCATGCCAGCGCCGCCGCCGCCATGCCTGCCATGCCGACCAGCCGCAGCGCATCGACCGGATGCAGCGCGAACAGCGCCACGATGATGCCCAGGCAGCCCAGCCCGGCGCCAAGGATATCGAAGCTGTAGATGCGCGGAACCTGCCCGGTGAAGCGGGAAAAGCTCAGGCAGATACTGGTCGCGGCGCAAAAGAACGGCACGAACAGCAGCAGGTAGATCAGCAACAGGCGCAGCGGCTGCGATGGCTCCCACAGGATCTCCAGGGGGTTGAACGCCACGTGCTGAGCCAGGGCGAAGCAACCCATCGCGCTGACGCCGAACAGCAGGGCCCCGCCCGCGAACACTGGCACGAAATGGCGGACCAGCGTTCGCTGCGCCAGCGCCACCAGCGCACCCGCCGCGCCATAGCCCAGCAGTGCCACGCTGATCATCATGTAGGCGAAGTGATGCCACTGGATGATGGAAAGCAGCCGCATCAGCAGGATCTCGTAGCCCAGCGCGGCGGCAGAGAGCAAGGCCAGGGCGAACAGCGGGGGGCGTGGCATGGCGTCAGCTGGCCGGGCTGATGTGCCGCGCTTCAGTGCTTGCCAACCAGCGGCACGAACCTGACCGGCAGGATCTGCCTGGTGGAAACGGTGCCGTCCTCGGACTTTTCGACCAGCAGCAGGTACTGCGTCAGGAACTGGGCGCCCACCGGGATCACCATGCGCCCGCCTGGCTTCAGTTGCCGGATCAGCGGCGGCGGCACGTGGCTGGCCGCCGCGGTGACGACAATGGCGTCATAGGGCGCGTGTTCGTCCCAGCCGTAGTAGCCGTCGCCCACCTTGCACGCCACCTGCCGGTAGGCCAGCCGCTTCAGGCGGTCGCAGGCGTGCCGTCCCAGCGGCTCGATGATCTCGATGGTATAGACCGCGCGCGCCAGCCCGGTCAGCACCGCGGCCTGGTAGCCGGATCCGGTGCCGATTTCCAACACGGTGTCGCCAGGCTTGACCATCATCAGGTCGGTCATCAGGGCGACGATATACGGCTGCGAAATGGTCTGGCCATGGCCTATCGGCAGCGGCCGGTTCTCATAGGCGTGCGGCTTCTGCGCGTCCGGCACAAACTCGTGGCGAGGCACTTGCCCCATCACGGCCATGACGCGCGGGTCGATGGCATGCCTGCCGCTCTGGGCGGCGGCCGCTGCCGCGACCGCGGCGATCTCCCTGACCATGTCGGCGCGCTGCGGGGCAAGGGCGTCGTCGGCGGCGGTGATCGAGCAGGGCAAGGCCAGCGCGATGGCGGCGACCAGGATTGGGAGGAGTGGGCGGGGCGCTGATGGCTTCACGAGTGGGGCAGGCAAGGAGCCTACCGTCATCGTAGATCATCGGCCTGGCTGGCGCAGATAAGTGGCAAATGAGGCGCCTGCCAGTCGCTTCGCGCTGGTCTGCTACCCCGCGATCAACTTGAGCCCGGCGGGCAGCGCCTCCCCAAACACCCGCCCCTCGTCCGCGGTATTGAGTTCCACCACTTCGCGCACCATGGCAATCCAGCTTGGCGGCGCGTTGGCGGCTTCCAGCCGGCGCACCACGGTTGCCCGGATCTCGTCGGGCAGGTCGCGGCTGCGATCGCCGGTCATGCGCGCGATCTGCACGGCGGCGAACGCTGCCGGCTCGACCTTTTTCCAGTCGAGGGCCAGGATCGCGTCCACCCATTGGGCGGCGGTCCCGGCCGGCACCACGCTGTGCGCGCTGCCGTAGAACGGCCGGCGCGCGCCGATGCGGCCCACGGCCCACCAGCCCTGGCTGTTTTCGGATGGCTTGCGCAGCCGGGCCAGCAGCCATTCGGCCAGTTCGATCTTGGCGTCGGCGGGAATGCGCTCGAGCGAGCCGGCAAGGCGCACCATATCGGCATAGCCGCCCCTGGCGGGCCCGGCGGGCTTCTTGTAGCGGGTGCTGCCGGGTGGCTGCAGGTAGAAGGCCATGTCTTCCAGCAGGCGCAGTTGCGCGCTTTCGTCCAGCCCGCCTGCCGCGCGCCGCCACAGCGTCCACCACTCGGACCAGTTCTGGCTTTCGTTGACGTACTGGATGCCCTGGTCGTACTGCGACCAGAGTTGCCCGACGCGCCATTCGTCGAGCGGATAGCCGAATCCCGGGCGCACGCAATAGCCGGCCAGGTTCAGCCACAGGCGTTCATGGTCGGCAGTGCGCCGCCTGCGCCGGGCGCGTTCCCAGAAGGCGCCGAACAGCTCGCGCAGCACGGCGCTGTCCCATTGCTCGCGCGCACCCAGCAGCTGTTCCAGCTGCGCACGCAGGCGCTTGACCTCCTTGGGGCCGACGTCCTGCGAGCGCGCGCCAAAGGTGCGGTCAATCGCCTCCAGGGCCTGGGGCAGGGACGGGTGTGCCGTATCGGGCGCTGGTGCCGCCTGGGTGTCATTGCCACGCAACTGGAACTCAAGGCGCCATCGCTGCGAGGCATCCGCGATGTCGATGCAGTGGACCTCGAGCGTGCCGACCTCGGTCAGCGAGGCGGTGATCTGCACCGGCGTTTCCCGCGGGCCGCTGGCGCCGCGCGGCGGCACGACGGTGGCGATCGGCGGCAGGCGGATGAAGTCGCCCGCCGACAGGTCGGTCAGCTGACCGGGCTGATAGGCCGTGTCGGCGACGGAGGATGCCAGGTGGAATTGCACCGGATGGCCGAGCCGCAAGGCGAAAGTGCGGTCGCTGAGGTGAATCTCGTGGCCTTCCTCAGTGCCGCGCGGCAGCAGGCAGATCCCTTGCGGCCCCGACGCGCCATCATCGAGGACCAGAAAGTAGCTGCGCGGCGAGCCGCCGCCGATGCGCGGGGCCTGCCCGGCACGGGCCCGGGCATACGCAACCGCGCCCCGGGCCACGGCAACGTCGGGATTGTCGTTGTGCAGGACCTGCAGCGGCGCGCCGCGCCACGTGCCCAGCGTGTCGGCGATGCGGCCGGCCAGCGCCTGCGCCCTGAATACGCCGCCGTTGAGGAGCAGGGTATCGGGCATCGGCAAGGCATCGGCCGGCGCCTGTGGTGCGTCCAGTGCCGCCCGCGACTGCGCCGCGTGCTGGCTCAGGAACGCCGCAACGTGCCGGGTCACGGCGGGGTCGGACGCATACGGCAGGCCGAACTCGACAATCGCGCCCCGTGCGCGCCCCGGCCTTTCACTGGCCGGCACCTTGGGGAAGAAGCCGTCGACGATCAGCTGTTCGACCTCCTGCCGCGTCACTTCCACCGAGCGTGCGCCGCCGATCAGCCTGGCGCCCGCGCCCAGCAGCGTCACCGCGACCGAGTCCGGCGCCTGCGCGCCGAGCAGCTGTTCCTTGGCGGCGCGGCAGCGCGCGACCAGCTGCGACAGGCCGGCCGCCGACAGCCGCGGCTGCGCGGCCCCGCCGGCCCCGAGGCGCGCCTCGACCAGATGCGCCAGGCCAAGATCCATGTTGTCGCCGCCGAGCATCAGGTGGTTGCCCACGCCGATGCGGGTCAGCTGCGGCTGCCCGTCCTGCATGTCCACCCGGATCAGGGTGAGGTCGGTGGTGCCGCCGCCCACGTCGCAGATCAGCACCAGGCGGGTTTGCGCCAGGTCGGTGTCCAGGCTCTGGCGATGATGGAACAGCCAGTCGTAGAGCGCGGCTTGCGGCTCCTCGAGCAGGCGCAGCGCGGGCAGACCGGCCAGGCGCGCCGCCTCAAGCGTCAGCGCGCGCGCGCCCTCGTCGAACGAGGCGGGCACGGTGAGTACCACGTCCTGGTCCTCGATCCGCGCATCGGGAAAACGGTGGTTCCACGCCGCGCATACATAGCCCAGGTAGCTGGCGCTGGCGACGACGGGCGAGATCTTGTCGAGATCGTCATTCCCGCCCCAAGGCAGGATGGCCGCGGTGCGGTCGACCGAAGCATGCGACAGCCAGCTCTTTGCGCTGGCTACGAGCCTGCCGGGCACTTGCGCGCCGAGCGTGGCCGCCAGGCGGCCGAACACGGTCCGGCGCGCGGCGGCGCTGGCGGCGGATTGCCAGGGCAGCTGCAGGTCGTCGCCGCTGAGCTCGCCCGGTGCCGCGTGGTAGCGCACCGAGGGCAGCAGGGGACGGGCCGCGACCTCGCCCGGGCTGACCAGCTGGTCGATATCGAAGACGCGGATATCGTCGGACCCGGCCTTCGCGTAGGCGACGACGGTGTTGCTGGTGCCGAGGTCGATGCCGACGACGTATTGCTTCGTCGCCGGCCCGGCCGCTTGCTCAGGCATCGGCGCTGCCGCGCACATCGAACTCGACCTTCCAGCGCTCAGCGCTGCCGCCGGGCACGGCTTCGAGTTCCAGGGTGCCGGCCTCGGTCACCCGCGCATGCAGCCTGACCGGTACCACTTCGCCCGCGGTGCGGCCTTCGGCCGGCAGGGTCGCCTGGATTTCTTCCAGCTCCTGCAGTTCCTCCGGCCCCCAGTAGTCCAGCAGGGTGCCGACCTGGTCCTGGCGGCGCACCGACGAGCCGAAGAAGCGGAAGTGCACGGGTTCGCCCACCACCAGGCCGAATTCCTGCGGCGGCAGCGCGGCCTCGGTGCCTTCCTCCATGCCGAACGGCGCCACGCACAGGGCCTGGATCGGCGGTTCGAAGCCAGGCACGGCGGGCATCGACGATTCCACGGCGATATAGTAGGCGCGCGCGGTGCCGCCACGAATCCGCACCCCCTTGCCGCGCCGCACGTAGCCGTAATAGGCGGCGCCGCGTGCCACGGCCAGGTCCAGCTCGGCGCCGTCAAGCAGGCGGGCAGGGGCCGCGCCTTCCGCGGCGAGCCAGCCGTTCAGCGTCTGCAGGATGCGGTCCGCCAGCAGGCCGGACTTGAACACGCCGCCGTTGAACAGGACGGCGGTCGGGTGCAGCAAGGTCGCGCCTTCCGGCTGTGCGCTCTGCAAGCCTTCGATTTCGGCCAGCGCCGCCACCTGCCGGCCCAGGAACGCGGCCAGGTGCCGCGTGATGGCCGCATCCTGCGCATAGGGCAAGCCAAGCTGCGTCAGGCCGGCGCGCGCGCGGCTCACCGGGCGGGCCGAGGCCTCGACTTGCGGGAAGAAGCCTTCCAGGATGGTCTGGGTCAGCTCGGCGCGGGTCAGGTCCGTGCGGATCGAGCCGCCGATCAGCCTGGAGCCGCGGCTGGGCACGACCAGGGGCACGGTATCGGTATCCGGGTCGGTCAGCAGCGTTTCCTTGGCCGCGCGGCAGGCATAGGTCAGCGCGCGCAGTTGCCACGGATCGGCCTGCGTGCCCTGGGCCGCCAGCTTGCGCGCCACCACGTGGGCCAGCGCCAGATCCATGTTGTCGCCGCCGAGCAGGATATGGTCGCCGACCGCAATACGGTGCAGCTCAAGGTTGCCTTCGCGCTCGATCACGGCGATCAGCGAAAGGTCGGTGGTGCCGCCACCCACATCGACGACGAGGATGATGTCGCCGACCTTGACCTGCTTGCGCCATTGGCCGCCGCTTTTCTGGATCCAGCTATAGAGCGCGGCCTGGGGTTCCTCGAGCAGGGTCATGCGGGCATAGCCGGCCGCGGCGGCCGCCTCGGCCGTCAGCTCCCGTGCGGCCGGGTCGAACGATGCGGGAATCGTCACGGTGACGTCCTGCTCGCCAAACGGCGCTTCGGGGTGGGCCTGGTCCCAGGCTTCACGCAGGTGCGTGAGATAGCGCACGGAAGCCTCCAGCGGCGACACGCGCGTCACCTCGGGCGGTGCGTCGTTGGGCAGGACCGGCGCGCGGCGGTCGATGCCGGGATGGCACAGCCAGCTCTTCGCGCTCGACACCAGGCGGATCGGCGTGGCCGCGCCGCGGCTGCGCGCCAGCTCGCCCACGGCGAAGTCGCGCGCGGCGTTCCACGGCAGCGCCAGGTCGCCCGGGGCGAGTTCGCTGGCGTGTGGCAGGTACAGGAAGGAGGGCAGCAGGTCCAGGTCTTCGACGGCCCCCGGCGCGGTCAGCTGCGTGATGGGCAGGACGCGCTGGCTGGTCTTCTCGCCATCGCTGGCGGCCAGGTCGACGTAGGAGACCGCGCCATGGGTGGTGCCCAGGTCGATGCCGATGGCATAGCGTGCTTCGCTCATCAAAGCTCCACCTCGGCGGGGGCAATCACGGTGGCGTCATGGCGTTCGGCCACGCGCGGCAGGCGGACTTCCTCGACCTTCCAGCCGCGGTGGCTGATGCTGCCATGGAACGGCGCGCTGCCTACCACGTTGCCGGTCAGGCGGATGGCGGTGGCATCGAAGCCGTCGGCCAGCGTGACACGGCTGCCCTCGGCTTCCTCGCGCACCGGCCGGATGGTGAAGTGCTCGCGCAGCACCCCGCGGCAGCCATCGTGCACCAGGCGCGCGGCGGCACCGATCTCCGTGTCGGAATAGCGCGCGATATCTTCCTCGACGAAGTCGATGAAGCGTGCATCGCGCTGGAGCAGTCCGAGCAACTGCAGCGCCGCCACCGGGCTGGCTTCCTTCAGCACGGGTGCGGCAGCCTCCGCCACCGGGGCGGGAGCAGGTGCTGATACAGCCGCGGGCGCCGGCGCCGCGGCGAATCCCTCGCCGTCACGCAGGCGCTTGACACCGGCCGCGAGTTCGCGGTTGCCAAGGATGGCGAAGAAGGTGCCCATGGCAAGCGAGACCCTGCCGAAGAAAGATAGGTTCGAGTCAGTCATCCGAAAGCTCCTGTCTGCTCTGTGTCAGTCGGCCAAGCGGCTGTTGCCGGCAAGTATCAGGCGTCGCGCAGATAGGTGATCAGCTGGTCTGCCCGGCTGGGATGCCTCAGCTTCTTCATTGCCTTGCTTTCAATCTGGCGGATCCGCTCGCGCGTGACATCGAACTGCTTGCCGACTTCTTCCAGCGTGTAGTCGGTGGACATATCGATGCCAAAGCGCATCCGCAGCACCTTGGCTTCACGCGGCGTGAGCTCGTCGAGCATTTCGCGCACGACGGCGCGCAGGCCCGCCTGCAATGCGGCGTCGGCGGGCGTGGCCGTGTCCGAGTCGGCAATCATGTCGCCCAGGCTGGTATCGCCATCCTCGCCGACCGGGGTTTCCATCGAGACCGGCTCTTTCGCGATTTTCATGATCGAGCGAACCTTGTCTTCGGTCATGTCCAGGCGCTCGGCCAGCACCGCCGGATCGGGTTCCTTGCCGGTCTGCTGCATGATCTCGCGCGACAGGCGATTGAGCTTGTTGATCTGCTCGATCATGTGCACCGGGACGCGGATGGTGCGGGCCTGGTCGGCAATCGCCCGCGTCACGGCCTGGCGCACCCACCACGTCGCGTAGGTGGAGAATTTCCAGCCGCGGCGATATTCGAACTTGTCGACCGCCTTCATCAGGCCGATGTTGCCTTCCTGGATCAGATCCAGGAACAGCATCCCGCGGTTGGTGTACTTCTTGGCAATCGAGATCACCAGCCGCAGGTTGGCCTGCGTCATCTCGTGCTTGGCCTGGCGCATCTGCCGCTCGGCAGCCAGCATCTTGCGGTTGACGCCCTTCAGGTCGGGCAGCGACAGCGCCGCCCGGGCCTGGATGTCGATCAGCTTTTGCTGGTGCGCCTCGAGGTCCGGCAGGGCCCGCGCGACCGCCGCGCTGTACGGACGGGACTGGGCGACCAGCTCCTGCCCCCAGGCCAGGTTGGTTTCATTGCCGGGGAAGCGGGCGATGACCTCCTCGCGCTCCATCCCGCAGCGCTCGACCAGCAGCTGGACCACCTGGCGCTCGACCGTGCGCACCTCGTCGACCATGGCCTGGACGTTGGCGCACAGGCGCTCGATGGTCTTCGCGGTAAAGCGGATCGTGCGCAGTTCTTCGCGCACCGCATCCCTTGCGGCCAGGAAGGCTGCCGAGCCCGCGCCATTTGCGGCGCTTTCCTGGCACATCAGCTCGAATTGCGCGGTGACGCGCGCGAACCGCTTCAGGCATTCCTCACGCAGTTGGGCCAGGGCTTTTTCGTTGCTTTGCTGGGTCGAGCCTTCGTCGTCGGAGTCTTCGGAATCGTCATCGGCCTCGTCGGCACTATCGACGCTGTCGTCGGTCTCGTCAGCTGCCGCCGCCACGGCTGCTTCGGCAATACTCTCGTCGCTCAGGCCATCGACCAGGTCGTCGATGCTGATTTCATTGCTGGCGACCTTGCCCGACAGCTCGAGAATCGCGGCGATGGTGAACGGGCAGGCCGAGATGGCATGCACCATATTGTTCAGGCCTTCCTCGATGCGCTTGGCGATCTCGACTTCCTGCTTGCGCGTGAGCAGCGTTGCCGAGCTCATTTCGCGCATGTACATGCGCACCGGGTCGGTGGTCCGGCCGAACTCGGAGTCCACAGTCGCAAGCGCTACCTCGGCCTCTTCATCGGCCTGGTCGTCCGAGGCCACCACCGGGCCATCGCTCAGGAGCAGCGTCTCGGCATCCGGCGTCTGCTCATAGATCTTCACGCCCATCTCGGCGAACGTGCTGACGATGCTTTCCATCGCCGCCGTGTCAGTGAAGTTCTCCGGCAGGTGGTCGCTGATATCCGCGTGGGTCAGGTAGCCGCGCTGCCTGCCCAGCTGGATCAGCGCACGCAATTGCTGGCTACGCGCGGCGGCTTCCGTCGATGGATCAGGCTGCGCCGTCGACCCTGCGCTGGTCTGGCCAGGGTCCTTGATTGCGCCTGTTTCTCGTGTTTTAGCTGCCGTTCGTTGTACGCCGCTTGTCATTTACTACTGTTTCCTTCGTGAATCGCGTTTCGACAGCAGCGCGCACGCTGTGCGTGCGCTATCGGGCCTGCTGTCAAGGCTCGTGAGGTACCGGTGCGGCGCGGGCCGATATCGGACGCCGTGACCATTGGAATCGGGGAGGACGCGTATTCTACAGCCATTGCTGCTTCGCAGCGTCAACTCGCCGTATCCCGGTGGAGCCGGCGTACAGTTGAGGGTAGCCGGTGCGCCACAGCTGCGCGTGCTTTGCGTTCGCGCGTTGTCGTCCTACAACTGGAAGTGTGGGCCGGAAGCCACCGGGCCGCACCGGTCAAGGAGGAGCATCATGTGCCGCTGGCTGGCTTACTCGGGCAAATCCGTTCCGCTGGAAACGGTGCTGTTCCAGCCGGAACACTCGCTGATCGACCAGAGCCTGAATTCGCGGCTGGGTCATACCACGACCAATGGCGACGGGTTCGGCGTCGGGTGGTATGGACGTCACTCGGAGGTGCCGTTCCGCTACCGCTGCCTGCACCCGGCCTGGAGCGACACCAACCTGCGCGAGACCGCGCGGGCGGTGAGAGCGCCACTTTTCGTTGCCCACGTGCGCGCAGCCACCGGCACCCCGACGCAGGAGACCAACTGCCATCCGTTCCGCTTCGGCCGCTGGCTGTTCGTCCACAACGGCCTGATCCGCGAATACCCGCTGTTGCGGCGCGACCTGATGTTGGCCGTGGCGCCGCACCTGTTCCGCTGGATCGAGGGGTCGACCGACTCCGAGGTGATGTTCTTCCTGGCCCTGAGTTTCGGCCTGGAGCGCGATCCGGGCGGCGCGCTGGAACAGATGGCCGGGCTGATCGAGGACGTTGGCCACCGTTACGATGTGCAGTTTCCGCTCAACATGACCGTCTGCGTGACCGACGGCCAGCAGATCGTGGCGGTGCGCTATTCGAGCGAGACGGACTCGCGCTCGCTGTTCCACAGCACCTCGTTCCGGCAATTGCGCGCGCTTTACCCGGACGATCCGCGCATCATCGCCGCCGGCGACAACGCCTTCCTGGTGCTGTCCGAGCCGCTGATCGAGGTGCAGGGGGTATGGGAGGAAATTCCCGAGGCGACCACCCTGGTGGCCCGGGGTGGCGAGATCGAGCGCCGCCGCTTCGTGCCGCGGATGCCTTCCCAGTCGGCCTGAGGGCGTAAAGGAGCAAGGGAGCGCGGCAGGATCCGGCTCCGCAGGACAAGTCCTTACTCGTGACCCTTCACGGCCCTCTTGGTCGCGCGATAGCCCTGTTTAGTGGTATCGGCAATCGCATGGCCGGCCGCCTTCGCGCCGCGGCCAATGGCATGCGCGCCGTCGCGCACCGCATGCCCGGCCTGCTTGCCAGCCGATTTGACGCCGTTCTTGAACCCGCGCGCGTCCTCGGCCACCCCCGCGTGCGCCATCGGAGTGGCCAGGGTCACCAATACGAATGCAATGATCGAGGCTCTTGCCTTCATCGCGACAACCTCTTCGATTCTGACTGAACCGGGGTCGGGGCCTGGGAGTGATCCCGACGTGGTTCCCATGAATACATTCTAGCCGTGCCCGCGCCTGTCCCCGGAGCGCTGCCCGCCGGGCCGCGCCGGCCTGGGGAATCAGTTCCGGTCCGCGATGGACAGCCCGACCGGCGACGCAGGCAGCCCGGCGCTCATTTCGTCGTAGCGGGCCGATGCCGAGCGCCTGTGATCGATCAGCAGGACCGCGCCCATGCCAATCACCGCCGGAATGGCGATCGCGATGAAGTTCTGCTGCAGCGGGAGTTCCATGGCGACGAGTACCCCGATGACGATTGGGGCGAGGATGGCCCCGCTGCGGCCGATGCCCAGGGCCCAGCCAAGACCGGTGGAACGGATGGCGGTCGGGTAGAACTGCCCGGTGTAGGCATTGGCGACGATCTGCGTGCCGATCGTCGACGCACCGGCCAGGCCCACCACGACGAACAGCAGTTCAGTCGGCATCCTGAATCCGAGCAGCGTGATCGAGACCGCGGCCAGCGCGTACATGGCGGCGAGCACGTACTTGATGTGGTAGCGGTCGGCGAGCCAGCCGCCGCCCACGGCGCCGATCATCGCCCCGAGGTTGAGGACCAGCACGAAGGTCAGCGCGGAACCCAGGCTGTAGCCGGCGCCCGCCATCAGCCTGGTCAGCCATGAACTGAGCGCGTACACCATGAACAGGCACATGAAGAACGCGATCCAGAACATGATGGTGCTGAAGCCACGGCCCTCGTGGAACAGGTGCCGGATTGGCGCGCTGGCGGCCTTGTCCTGCGCCGGCACGGCGAAGCGGTCGGTGGCCGACCACCGTTGCTCCGGCGCAAGCCTGGAGACGATGCGCCGCAACGCTTCGTGGTCGCCCCTGGCCAGCAGGAACGGCATCGATTCTGGCAGCGACCCGAGAATGACAGGAATGAGGAGCACGGGCAGGCCGGCCGCCAGGAAGACCGACTGCCAGCCGTAGGCCTCGATCAGGCTCTTGCCGAGCAGCGCCGCCAGGACCCCGCCCACGGCATAGCCGCTGAACATCACGGTGACCAGGGTCGCCCGGATTTTCTTCGGCGCGTACTCGGTCATTTGCGCGACCACATTCGGCATCACGCCGCCGATGCCGAGCCCGGCCAGGAAGCGGGCCATGCTGAACAGCAGCGGGTCCTTGACCAGCCCGGCCGCAGCGGTGAAGACGCTGAACAGGGCGACGCAGATCGCGATCGTCCAGCGGCGGCCGATCCTGTCGGCCATGGTGCCGAGGAAGATCGCGCCGAACACCATGCCGAACAGCGCGGAGCTGACCATGAGCCCCGCCTGGGTCGGGGCGACGCCGAGGTCCTTCATGATCGAAGGCAGCGCGATGCCCACGACCGCGAGGTCATAGCCGTCGAAGATGATGATGAGTGCGCACCAGAACAGCACGAGCGCATGGAAGCGGTTGAAGCGGGCCGTGTCGGCCAGCTTGTGGATGTCGATTTGCTGCATGGGGGCTTGTCTCCGGTCGGTCTGTTCTTATGGCTGGGCTTACTGCCTGGACATCGGCACGTTCGGGTCGGCCAGGCGGCTGGCATCGACCGGCTTGCACTGCTCGATGTGGCGGCGCGCGAAGCGCAGGTCGCGCGCGGCGTTGGACCCTAGCGTGGCCTTGACCACGTCGCCGTCGAGGTAGAACAGCACGAAGCTGTCCGCGCCGGGCGTGCCGCGCGCCACCACGCGGTGCGAGGGAAGGGGGATGCCATGGATCTGCAGGTTCATGCCGTACTGGTCTGACCAGAACCAAGGCAGCGGCTGATAGTCGACCGCGAGACCGAGCGCCGCGCGCGCGGCGGCAATGCCCTGTTCCTGGGCGTTCTGCCAGGATTCCAGCCGCAGGCGCCGGCCGGCCCACGGGTTGGGCGTGACCGCGACGTCGCCCGCGGCGAAGATGTCGGGGTCGGACGTGCGGCAACCCGCGTCGACGACCACGCCGCCGTCGCACTCCAATCCGGCTTCCCAGGCAAGCTCGTCGTTCGGCACGAGACCGACACCCGCAACGATGGCGTGGCAAGCCAGCGTGCTGCCATCGGCCAGCTTCACGACGGACCGGCCGCCGGTACCGGGGGCGATGCCGGCGATATTGGCGCCGAGCATGACACGGGTGCCATGCGAGGCATGCAGCCCGAGCAGGTGCTCCGAGACTTCCGGCGGCACGGTGCGCTCGCACAGCCGGCTCTGGGCTTCGAGCACGGTGACCTCGGCACCTTTGCGGCGTGCCGTGGCGGCGACTTCGAGGCCGATCCAGCCGCCGCCGATCACCACGATGCTGCGCCCGGGCCGCAACGCCGGCGCCAGCGCCAGGGCATCGCCAATCGTGCGCAATGTATGCACGGCAGCCGTGTCGACGCCCGGAACGGTGAGCGCGCGGGCCCTGCCGCCGGTGCACAGGATCAGCTTGTCGTAAGGCAGCATCTCTCCGTTGGCTATCTCCAGGCGCTTCGCGGCCCGGTCTATGCGGGTGACGCGCGTGTCCAGCCACCACTCCAGCCCGAGCGCAGCGAACGCTTCAGGCTTGAGCAGCCACGTGCTGGCGGGTGCGGCCTCGCCGGCCAGCACGGCCTTGGATAACGGCGGCCGCTCATGCGGTGGATGGGCCTCGTCCCCGATCAGCACGAGCCGACCGGTGAAGCCCTCGTTGCGCAGCGTCTGGGCGGCCCAGCCGCCAGCCTGGCCGGCACCGACGATGACGATGGTGGCGGTTGGCGAAATGGGAGTCGCGGTGTCTGAGCGCTCGGAATCCATGGCTGTCTCCTCTGGTTGGTGACGCGACCTCTCAGCCGAGATCGAGGTACACCTTGTCGCCGTCGATCCGGACCGGGTAGGTGCGAATGTTCTCGGTCAGCGGGGCGCACTTCGCAGCGCCGTCGCGGATATCGAACCTGCCCTGGTGAAGCGGGCACTCGATCTCATGTCCCTCCAGGAAGCCTTCGCACAGGCGCGCATGACCATGGGTGCAGATGTTGTCGGTCGCGTAGACGTCGCCGTCCACGCCGTACAAGGCGATCTCCTGGCCTTGCACGGCCACGGCGATGACATCGTCCTGCGGGACGTCGGACAGCAGCGCTGCCTCGATCCAGGTTTCGGTCATGAATCACTCCTGCTAGATGGGGTAGATCAGCGAGTTGGGGATCATCTCGCTATCGAATACGCAGATGCGCGAGGCGAAGCGCAAGCCCGCCGGCGTCCGGACGACGGTGTCGAGGTAGCGGCCAACGTTGTAGACATCGGTCATCTGGTCCGGCTTGGTGCGCAGCACCGCGTAGTTGGTCTCGGCCACGATCCTGTCGCCGTCGGCCTCCCTGATCAGCGGCGCGCCGACAATGTGGCGCTGGTAGTAGGGATCGTGGAACAGGGTCTCGCGAATGCCGTAGATGCGGTCCTTGAGCATGCCCTTGCTTTCGAGCGAGAGCGTTGCCAGCGGCAGGCCACGCTCGTGGTTCTCGCGGGGCTGGACCCGGTAGAGGCAGTCTTCGGTGAAGAATTCCGGCCAGCGGTCCCAGTCGCCGTTGTCCACGGCGCCGGTGTAGTCGGCGAACAGGGAGAGCAGGGCGTAGTAGTCAGTGAAGTCCATGGCGTCAGACCTCCATCATCTTGCGCCAATAGGCGTACATGCCGCGGATCAGGGTTTCGGTCACCATGTGGTCCGTGTTCTCCGCGGTCTTGCCGCCCAGTTCGGCGAGCACGCGATGCCAGGGTTTCTGGGAGAAGCCTTCCTGCGAGCATTCGATGGCTTCGCCATCGTCGGCCGACACGAAGCCGGCGGGGCCGAAGAGATTGGCCTGGCGCAGGCGGCGCCGCGTCATCTCCTCGGTGTCGTCCTCGAAGCCGAAGTGCGTCCAGACGAAATCGAAGGAATCCGGGCCATGGGGCTGGATATGGCGCGTGGAGACCGAGTTGACCTGCTGCTGGAAGATCACGCTCGGGAACACCGTCATCATCACGGCGGTAGGCTCTCCCCACCACGGCTCGTGGACGATGTCGAGGACGCGGTCGTCGTGCAGCGCCATCTGGTCCTTGAAGCTGGATACACCGGAGGTCACGTCGCTCTTGCCGCCCTGGCCGCGGGTCGACACCATGGCGGCATGCCGGAAGTGCGGGTCCATCACCAGGCGTGCCTTGTTGTCGGCGCGCCAGAGGCCGAAGGTGACAAACCAGGTATGCAGCAGGCCGGGGTGGTAGGGGTCCTTGATGTTCTCCTGCATGAGCTTCCAGTTGCCCGGAATGCGCTGCTTGTTGTAGCCGAGGACCTTCAGCTTGCGGCCGTTGAAGAGCCGGTCGAAGTAGCCGAGGATATCCGGCCCGAGGTATTCCTCGAGTGATGGAACCTCATGGTCGAACGAGGCAAACACGACACCACCGCGTGTCGCGACCTTCAGTTGCGTGAGCCCGTGCTCCTGCGGCCTGAAGTCGGCGGGCATGCCGCCATTGACCTTGCCGTCCTGCTTGACCCCGCGACGCAGCGGCACGCCTTGCAGGTTGCCCTTCAGGTCATAGTTCCACTGGTGGTAGGGGCAGTGGAAGTCCTTCCGGTTGCCGCTGCGTTCCCGGCAGAACTTCATGCCGCGATGGGCGCACACGTTTTCGACGACGTTGATCTCGCCGTCCTGGTCGCGCACCAGGATCACGGAACGCTCGCCAAGCGTGGTGCGCTTGAAGTCACCGGGATTCGGGATCTCCGCCTCGAGCCCGACGTAGTTCCAATGACCGCGGTAGAAGCAGCGTTCGAGTTCACGCTGGTATAGCTGTGCATCCGTATACACGCGGAACGGGATGCGGCTGATGCTGTCGTCGGCCCACACCGGGCCGGCTTGCGGGGGGATTGCCATGCTTGTCTCCGGCTATGTCTCTTCGTATGGGAAGGATCATGGTGCACGGAGGAAAATTAACCAATAGAATTCTGGCTATAATGAACATTCATAAAATCAATAATAGACGGCACCATGGAGCTCAAGGACGTCGATCTGAACCTGCTGGTCGTGTTCGATAACCTGCTGCGGCAGGGCACCGTTTCCGGCGCCGCGAAGACCCTGAATCTGAGCCAGCCCGCGGTCAGCAATGCGCTGGCCCGCTTGCGCACCTTGTTCGGCGACCCGCTGTTTGTACGAAGCAGCAAGGGCATGCTGCCGACACCCCTTGCCGAGGAACTGGCGGAACCGGTTGCCTATGCGCTGGAGTCGCTGCAGACGGCGCTCAGCCACAAGGTGTCGTTCGATCCGCTGCGCAGCGTGCGCGCATTCCGGATCGCCATGACGGATATCGGCGAGGTGCACTTCATCCCGCCGCTAATGGGCGCGCTTGGCGACCGCGCCCCGGGTGTCACGGTAACGACAGTGCGTAATACGGCAGTGGACCTGGCGGCGGAGATGAGCCAGGGAAAGATCGACCTGGCGGTTGGCCATCTTCCTGAACTCGGCACGACGTTCTTTCAACGGCGGCTATTTCGCCAGCGATACGTTTGCCTGTTCCGGCCCGGTCATGCCATGGACAAGAAGACGGTCAGCATGCGCGACTTCGAGGCGGCGGAGCACATCGTGGTCACGGCGGCGGGGACGGGGCATGCCCGGGTCGACGAGATCCTCGCCCAGCACGGCGTACAGCGCAAGATCCGGCTGCGTGTCCCCCATTTCGTCGCACTGGCGGACATCATTGCCACCACCGACCTGGTCGCCACGGTGACCTTGACGTTTGCGGAGCGATGCGCCAGGTACTTCGGGCTCAGGTACGTCAAGCATCCGTTCGCGTTGCCGGAAATCCAGATCAACCTGTTCTGGCATGCCCGGTATCATCGCGATCCGGCGAATCAGTGGCTGCGCGACCAGTTCGTCGGCTTGTTTTCGGATTAGGCGCAGCACTGCTGCTGCGTGGATAAGCTCGCCTCAGCCGCGATCTGCTTGCGTAGTGTCGCGAAGCGCGCTTGCACTTCTTCCCCGAACATAGGATCAGAGCTTTCGGGAGCCGCGTCGGCAATAGCTGCCCAGTCCTCTTGTGTCAGCAACTGGGCAGCGCGCGGCATTGCCTGTCTCTCCTCGGTAGAGAGATGGTTACGGCAGTACACAAGGTACATGGCTGCGGCTGCCTCCAGCGCCGCTCGCGAACTTATAGCGTCTCCCTCCCTGGTGGAATACGCATACCTGCTCTTCCAGTAGGTCGAGCAGACGAGAGAAATTGAGGTGCTCGGCATGCCATACGGCAAGTTGGGTGGACATGGCGCGCTCCTTGGGAACGGGCAAGCACAGGGCTTGTTCGAAGGCCGATTGATCTCAGTCAGCCTTAAGCAGGACAGTAGTCTCCAATTTCCGAGTAGGTCGGATATAGCTCAAGGGATCAGTTCACGGATGCGGGTGCAGCACCTGTCTGCGCGTCATCAGGCAGCTCAGGTTCCCCGACAGGAAAGCCGCCAGCAGCAAGGCACCGGCACTCCAGGCCACGGCCGGAAGCCATGGCAGCAGGTTTGCCAGCACGGGGGTCTTGCTGGCGCCCGATGACACCAGGGCAATGCGCATGAACGCGGCAACCGCCAAAGCGGCAAATACCAGCCCGGTGTACATCCCTTCGCGGCCGACGTGACCGGCGTCGAGCGCCGCACTGGCCGTCGCGGCGAACATGATTCCCCACAGGCCGCCGGCAAGACACTGCACGGCGAGGATGGCCCCGAGCGAGCCCGCAACTGTGAAGCCGAACAACGACAGGGCGCCAAGGGCCGCGGCGGTCAACAGCAGCGTATAGGGCGGATAGCGCCGCAGCAACGACGTCGCGGGCAGCAGCGTGCCCAGCGCGAAGCTAATCCAGAACACCGGCGTCACGCGCTCCAGCTCGGCAGCCGTGACAAAGCGCAGGTACGCCGGCGCGGAGTTGACGGTGGTGTGGATCTGGAAGCCGAGCGCAAGCACCCAGACCGCGGCAAACAGCAGCCAGACGCGCTTGAGCGCAACGCCGGCTGCCGGCGCGGCGTCGGCATCGTGGCGCGCCGGGCCGGATTCGATCCATCGCAGCGCGGCCACGGCCACCACCAGCCCCACGCTTGCGGCCAGGAACGGCAGCATGGGCGACGCATCGCGCAGCCGGGCCGTCAGCAGCGGCGCCACGGCTCCGGCAAGGCCGACGCCGAGCAGCGAGCATCCCACCAGGAATGACGACGCGGTCGCCGGCAGCCGCCGGGCAATGATTACCATGGGCGGCGCCCGCAACGCCGAAGAGGTGGCTGCCCAGAGCGCGGTCAGGCCCAGCAGCAGCGCTGGTGAAGTTGCCCGGGGCAGCAGCACGAAAGCCAGTGCGGAGATGACCGACAGCCCCAGCATCCAGCCTCCCAGCCTGCGCATCGCGTTGGCGACACGGTCGGCCGCGACGCCCACCGTGAAATCCATGGCGACAAAGATCAACTGGTCCATCAGCAGGATCAAGGCGACGTGCGCGCGCGCGATGCCGGCCTGCGCGGCCAGCTGGGGCAGGAAGGCCACATAGAGGGTCCATGTCACCGCCAACAGGAACTGCACAGAGCAGAAGACCAACGCGCGCATGCCGCCCTCCCGCCTGGATTGACCAACAGCCTATTCCTGTGCTCGACGGCTGGACTGCCGCGCTGAGCCTCCCATAGCAAGGATAGGGCAGCGTCTTGCCATGGGAGTGGCGGATTGTGCAGGTGCGATTGGGCCTCGCGAGTCGCCTGCGGTCCAACAGTCCACTGGAAGTGGCGGGGCGGTACCAACACTAGACCATTTGGCGGCGCACCGGCGCCCACTGCCGCTCCCGCGGCCAAATGAGGGCGCAGTGTCATAAGCGGCCTGTAAGCTGCACTTTTGGCATGACCTGGCCAAGAACTTGCTAGGTCAATGCGTAAGGTCGCAAGCCGGCAGCCATCAGTTGGGAGGAACCATGCAGCACGCACGCATCACCGCGCACAGGGGGATTCTGGTCGTCGAGCTGTTACCTGACGAGGCAAACGACGAGGCCACCCCGACCAACAAGCTCCGCAACCTGGCCACGGTCATTCATGACACAGGGCGGCACCTGGGTGTTTCAGAGGAAGCCCTGGCGCTGCTGAAGCTGGTGAAGCGCGGCCTGGACGCCATCGGCGACTTCGCGTGGTTCAGTAGTGACGATGGAAAAGATCATTTTGCGTGGCTGGGCGGCCCGAAGCGGCTTGTGAATCCCACTGCAGTGGCGGCTGCCCGGAGCTACGCCATACTTGCGCACCGCGTCATACCGAACGAGGTGCCAGAGGGCGCCAGGAAGGCCATCGAAGCCAATTTTTGAACGTGCGGCATCGCTCCGGGCCGGGCCGATCTTTCGAGTGATCCGCGCTGCTAGAACGAGGAGAGTGTCGAGCGATACCTTTCCCAGAGCTCTTGCAGCATGGACTCCGAAGGCGGTGTGATGTCAAAACCGGCGACGTTTCCGAAAACACCGAGAATGCGCGCCCTGAACGAAGCCATATCCGTCGTCGCCTTTGGTGAGCGCTGTGCGATATCGATAATCGTATGCAGCTGCTTGCCCGAGAGTTCGGCGACAGCGGACCACAAGCTATCAGGCCTTGCGCAGGGCTGGACGGGTATGTTTCGTATCGGCGCCCGGCGGCGCTTGCTATCGGCTTGCGGGTCCATAGCTGCGCTGGTACGACGACGAGAACGTGGCCAGCGCGCGCAATGCCGCTGCCGGGTCGTGCCCGGGCTTGAGCGCAAAGCTGTTGAAGCCGCAACGTGCCAGGTAGTGCACGGTGTCGATCATCACGTCACCCACGGCGCGCAGCTCTCCGGTCCAGCCTAGCTGGTGCCGGAGCAGCTGTGCGATCGAATAGCCACGACCATCCGTGTAGACCGGGAAATCGATGGCAATCATCGCGATGCCTGTCGGATCAACGGCCGTGGCACCGGGTTCCAGCAGGGTCTGGGGCTCCGCATCCGGCGACAGGTAGACCGCGAGCGGATACTGTCGAAGCCGATACCGCTGGCGGTGGGTGGTCCAGTTCTCCAGTGTCACCAGGTAGCCGGGCTCGTCGGGGGGGCAGGTGTTGTCGGCGTCTTGCGCATCCCCGATGTGAGCGAGCCAGCTATCCGCGACCAGTTGTCCGTCACGGATGACGTTGCGCCGGTCCTGCCCGGCTAAATGGTCATGGTCAGGCATTCACCGCCTCCTGGCGAGCTCGCCGCGCGCCGCTGTCAGAGTCCGGGTACACGGCGCGCTGGAAGGGTTCTATGCCGATTCGGCCAACCACGTCGACAAAGCGTTCGGCTTCGCTGTCCCGATGCAGCAAATAGGTCTCGATCAGCCGCTCCACCACATCCGGAACCTGCTCCTGTGCAAAGGACGGCCCGATGATGCGGCCGATGGCCGCGCCGCCGGCCGCCACGCCATCGGGGCGGCCCAGGCCGTCGGCGCCGTTCTGCCGGCCGCCGATGGTGATCTGGTACCAGGCCTCGCCGGCCTTGTCGACGCCGAGGATGCCGATGTGGCCGATATGGTGGTGGCCGCAGGAGTTGATGCAGCCGGAGATGTTCAGGTCCAGTTCGCCGATGTCGTGCACATGGTCGAGGTCGTCGAAGCGCTCCTGGATGGCCTGCGCAAGCGGGATCGAGACCGCATTGGCCAGCGAGCAGAAGTCGCCCCCGGGGCAGGCGATGATGTTGGTGATCAGGCCGACGTTTGGCGTGGCCAGCCCGGCGGCGTCCAGCGCCTGCCACAAGGCGTGCAGCCCGCTGCGGCGGACATCGGCGAGGATCAGGTTCTGCTCATGCGACACGCGCAGCTCGCCGAAGCCGTGGCGCTCGGCCAGGTCGGCCATGATTTCCATCTGCTCGGCAGTGATGTCGCCGGGCGCCTGGCCCGCGGCTTTCAGCGATGCCGTGACGGCGGCGTAGCCAGGCACCCGGTGCCGGTGCACATTGCTTTTCAGCCAGAGGCGGAAGGCGCGGTCGGTCTTGGCCAGGTCGGCTGACTGGTCCGGCTCGTCGGCGGCCGCGGCTTCATACGGCGGGATCGTGAAGCGCTCGGCGATGGACGCGACAAAGCCCTCGGACACGGTGTCCGGGCCCCCGCGGATGCGTTGCCACTGCTCGTCCACCTGCGCCCGGAACACCTCCGGGGTCAGGTCCTTTACCAGGATCTTGATGCGCGCCTTGTACTTGTTGTCGCGGCGGCCGTGCAGGTTGTAGACGCGCAGTGTGGCCTGCAGGTAGGTCAGCAGGTCCTGCCAGGGGACGAAGGGGTTGATCAGCTTGCCCACCATCGGCGTGCGGCCCATGCCGCCACCGACCCAGACCTTGAAGCCGGCCTGGCCGTCCTGTTCAACCGCCTGGAGCCCGATGTCATGGACGCCGACCGCGGCCCGGTCCGTCCGCGCGCCACTGATGGCAATCTTGAACTTGCGCGGCAGGAAGGCGAACTCGGGATGCAGCATCGACCATTGCCTGACGATCTCGCACCACACCAGGGGGTTCACCAGTTCGTCGGGAGCAATGCCGGCAAAGTGGTCGGTGGTGGTATTGCGGATGCAGTTGCCGCTGGTCTGGATCGCGTGCATCTGCACCGTGGCCAGCTCGGCGAGAATGGCAGGGGCATCCTCGAGCCGCGGCCAGTTGAACTGCAGGTTCTGGCGCGTGCTGAAATGCCCGTAGCCGCGATCCCAGCGGCGCGCGATCTCCGCGAGCTTGCGCAATTGCCGGGACGCCAGCATGCCGTACGGAATCGCCACGCGCAGCATCGGCGCATGGCGCTGGATATAGAGGCCGTTCTGCAGCCGCAGCACGCGGAACTCATCCTCGGTGAGCTGGCCGCCCAGGAAGCGGCGGGTCTGGTCGGCGAACTGCACGACCCGTTCGTCGACGAGCTTCTGGTCAATGGCGTCATAGACATACATGGTGGAAAGCCTCCTTGCGCGCGAGCGCTAGTCTTTTGCCCGGGCCCGTTCGATGGACATGTCGGTCGGCATCATGTTGATATCGGCGTTGTGCATCACCCACAGCGAGCCGGCCACGACGATGACGATCAGGAAGCCGGTACAGGCAAAGATGGCGGTGTTGCCGCGCTGGCCGGGACCGGTGCCCAGGTGCAGGAAGTACACCAGCTGCACCAGCAGTTGCGCGACACAAAGGCCGACAACCAGCGCGATCGCTGCCTGCGTTGACAGGGATCCGGTCATCACTGCCGCAAACGACGCCATCGTCAGCGCGACCGACAGCAGCAGTCCGATGGTGTAGCTGCGCACGCTGCCGTGCGCGGCCGGCTGGTCCGCGTGCACGGAATGTAGATGGGACGGCTTCATCAAGCGAACTCCCGCAGGTAGACAAAGGTGAAGACACAGATCCAGACCAGGTCCAGGAAGTGCCAGAACAGGCTCAGGCAGGCCAGGCGGCGGCGCACGATGTCGTCCAGCCCGAAATGCCGGATCTGGTGGATCATCACCGCCAGCCACAGCAGGCCAGACGTGACATGCAGCCCGTGCGTGCCGACCAGCGTGAAGAAGGCCGACAGGTAGGCGCTGACGCCGGGGCCCGCGCCCTGGTGCAGCAGGTGCGCGAACTCGTAGACCTCCATGGCGATGAACAGTGCGCCGAGCGCGAAGGTCACCGCCAGCCAGCGGATCATCCGCGGCGCGTCGTCAGTGCCCTGCCTGAGCATGGCCAGGCCGAAGGTATAGCTGCTCAGCAGCAGCACCATGGTCTCGGCGAACACGAACGGCAGCTCGAACAGTTGCCGCCCGCCGGGGCCGCCGGCAGTGTTGCCGGACAGCACGCCGAAGGTGGCGAACAGCACCGCGAAGATCAGGCAGTCGCTCATCAGGTAAAGCCAGAACCCCAGCGGCGTGTGCGCGCCGGCTTCGTGATGGTGGTGCGCCGCGTCGTGGGCCGCCTCGTGCCCGGGATGATGCAGGGGGGGGGAGAGAGTCGGGTTCATGGTCAGGCAGCTTCCTGCAGTTGTGCAAAGCGCGCGCGCTCGATGCGCTCGACTTCGGCGGCCGGCACGTAATAGTCGACGTCGCGGTCATAGCTGCGCACGACGAAGGTCGCGATGGCGCCGACCAGGCCGGCGACGGCGACCAGCCACATGTGCCAGACCAGCGCGAAGCAGCACAGCAGCCCGAACGCCGACACGATGAAGCCTGCCGAGGTGTTGCGGGGCATGTGGATGTCTTCGTAGCGGGCCGGCTGGCGCCATGCGCGCCCGGCTTCCTTGTCGTCCCAGTGCTGTTCCAGCGAGGTGATATGCGGCACGTGGGCGAAGTTGTAGAACGGCGCGGGCGAGGCCGTCGACCACTCCAGGCTGCGGCCATCCCACGGATCGCCAGTCAGGTCGCGGTTCTGCTTGCGGTCGCGGATACTGACCGCGAACTGCACCAACATCGCCAGGATGCCGGCGCCGATGACGAAGGCACCGACCAGCGCCACCACCAGGTAGGGATGCCAGTCGACGTTGGCATAGTGGTTCATCCGGCGGGTCATGCCCTTGAAGCCCAGTACGTAGAGCGGCATGAAGGCCAGGAAGAAGCCGGCCAGCCAGCACCAGAACGACACCTTGCCCCAGAACTCATTGAGCGTGAAGCCGAACACCTTCGGGAACCAGAAAGTGATTGCGGCCAGGCAGCCGAAGAGCACGCCGCCGATGATGACGTTATGGAAATGCGCAACCAGGAACAGGCTGTTGTGCAGGACAAAGTCGGCCCCGGGAATGGCGAGCAGCACGCCGGTCATGCCGCCGACCGCGAACGTCACCATAAAGCCGATGGTCCACATGGTCGAGGTATGGAAGCGGATCCGGCCCCGGTACATGGTGAACAGCCAGTTGAACAGCTTGACGCCGGTGGGGATCGAGATGATCGAGGTCATGATGCCGAAGAAGGCATTGACGTTCGCGCCCGAGCCCATGGTGAAGAAGTGGTGCAGCCAGACGAAGAACGACAGCACGCCGATCGAGGAGGTGGCGTACACCATCGACTTGTAGCCGAACAGGGGCTTGCGCGAGAACGTGGCGATGATCTCGGAGAAGGCGCCGAACGCCGGCAGGATCAGCACGTAGACCTCAGGGTGGCCCCAGATCCAGATCAGGTTCACGTACATCATGGCGTTGCCGCCGAGCTCGTTGGTGAAGAAATGCATGCCGAGGTAGCGGTCGGCGGTGAGCAGGGCGAGCGTGGCGGTCAGCACGGGGAAGATCGCCACGATCAGGATGTTGGTGATCAGCGCGGTCCAGGTGAAGACCGGCATCTTCATCAGGTTCAGGCCCGGCGCGCGCATGCGCAGGATCGTGACGATGAAGTTGATGCCCGTCAGCGTGGTGCCAAGCCCGGATATCTGCAGCGACCAGATGTAGTAGTCAACCCCTGGCGTGGGGCTGTAGCCGAGCTCGGACAGCGGCGGGTAGGCGACCCAGCCGGTGGCCGCGAAGTCGCCGACGAACATCGACAGCATCACCAGCACCGCGCCCATTGCCGACATCCAGAAGCTCAGCGAATTGACGAACGGGAAGGCGACGTCGCGCGCGCCGATCTGCAGCGGCACGATCACGTTCATCAGCCCGAGCACCAGCGGCGTCGCGACAAAGAAGATCATGATCACGCCGTGCGCCGTGAAGATCTGGTCGTAGTGGTGCGGCGGCAGGTAGCCCGCGCCATCGCCATAGGCGATCGCCTGCTGGGCGCGCATCATGATGGCGTCGGCAAAGCCGCGCAGCAGCATCACCAGCGCCAGGATGATGTACATCACGCCGACCTTCTTGTGGTCGACCGAGCAGATCCATTCGTTCCACAGGTATTTCCATTTGCCGTAGTACGTAATGGCGCCCATCAGCGCGATGCCCAGCACGATTACGACGGCCAGCGTCCCCATGATGATCGGCTCATGGAGAGGGATGGCGTCCAGGTTGAGTTTTCCAAGCATTCTTATTGCTCCATGCGGCCAGCGGGCGCCGTCGGGACGCGCTGGAAGGCCTGCAGAGATTCCGGGGTGTCCGCGCGGCAGATCTGGCCGTTTTCCAGCATGTATTTGTCGACGACCTGGTCGAACAGCTTCGGCGCGACGGCGGCGTAAAGCGTCACGGGATCCTTGCTGCTGGGCAGTTCAAGCGTGCGGTAGGTCTTCAGGTCGAGCGCCTGGGACGAAGCGCGGGCAGCCTGGATCCAGGCATCGAACTCCTTGCGCGAAGTGGCCAGGGTCTTGAAGTGCATGTCCGAGAAGCCGGGGCCGCTGTAGGCAGCGGACTGGCCGAGATAGACGCCCGGCGTGTCGGCGATCAGGTGCAGGCGCGTCTGCATCCCCGCCATGGCGTAGACCATGCTGCCGAGCTGCGGGATGAAGAACGAGTTCATCATCGATTCCGCGGTCAGCCGGAAATTGACCGGCGTGCCGACCGGGATCGCAAGCTGGTTCAGCGACGCGACGCCGTATTCCGGATAAATGAACAGCCATTTCCAGTTCAGCGCGATCACATCGACCTGGACCGGCTTGACCTGCGATTCCAGCGGCCGATAGGGATCGAGCTTGTGCGTCGAATCCCAGATCAGCACGGCCAGGCAGGCCACGATGACGCAGGGAATGCCCCAGACCACGACCTCGATCCTGGTGGAGTGCGCCCATTTGGGGGCATAGGTGGCGCTCGTATTGGTTTCGCGGTAGCGCCACGCGAACCACAGCGTCAGGACGATCACGGGGATGACGACCATCAGCATGACGAACAGGGAGATCAGGATCAGTGACTTCTCCTGTTCCCCGATGCTGCCCTTGGGGTTGAGCAGTTCCAGGTTGCAGCCGCTCAGCAGCGCGCTCAGGCAGGCGCTCAGCAACAGTGTGGGAAGACGGCGCTGCGGGCCGGGGGACGGGCGGGGGAGCGGGCCTTGTCGATTCTTGTCTGCCGGCCCGGCAATAGGTTTGAGCATTTCGGACACCTTGGTTACGGATCACCGAAGGCTCCCGGCCACGCGCTCCGATTCAAGTGCTGGCTCAGCCCCGCGCGGGCGTGGTTTGTATGGATTCCCTCGGTGATGTCTGGCATGCTAATGCAAGACAAAACCCATACATCGAAGAAATCTACCGGATGAAATCCATGCAAGGAACCGATATCCGCGCCAAAGCCAGTGCCAAATGGGATCTTGAGATCACAACAGGTGGCGGCGCGCGCTACTTGCAGATCGTGGATTTCATCGAGCGGGCGATCGGCGAAGGCCGCCTGGTAGCCGGCGACCGCGTGCCGCCGCAGCGCAGCCTGGCCAAGTCCCTCCGCGTGGACCTGACCACCGTGACGCGTGCCTACAACGAGGCCAAGCGGCGGCATCTGATCGATGCCCGCGGGGCCCTCGGCACTTTCATTGCCGCGCCGCGGGCGGAGCTGGCGCGGGTGATCGACATGAGCATGAACGTGCCGCCGCCACCGGCGGGGCTGGATTTCCAGGACCTGTTGCGGCGCGGCCTGTCGCAGGTGCTGCTGCACAGCGACCCGCACCTGCTGATGACCTACCAGCTCGGCGGCGGCAGTGCTGCCGACCGGTCGGCCGGCACCCTCTGGCTCGCGCAGATATTCGGGCAGGTCGCTACTGCGCGGCTCGTGGTGTGCCCGGGCGCCCAGGCTGCGCTGGCCGCCGTGATCCTGGCCCGGACCCGGCCTGGCGATGCGATCGTGAGTGAGCCGCTGGCCTACCCAGGCATTCGCGCGGCCGCGGCACAGCTCGGGCGGCGCGTGATCATCGCGCCGGTCGACGCCGACGGGATGCTCCCCGACGCCCTCGAGGCGGTCCGTGCCGACGGTGCCACGCTGGCCTACCTCAATCCGACCGCCCAGAATCCAACTACGCACACCATGCCGGCCTCACGCCGGGAGGCTATCGCCAGGGCCGCGGCGCACTGTGATGTCACCTTGCTGGAGGATGATCCCTACTGGCTGCTGACGCCGTCAGCGCCGCCGCCGCTGTCCAGCTTCGCTCCCGAGCGCACGTACTATGTCTCGACCCTGTCCAAGACCCTCAGTCCGGGGCTGCGGACCGCGTATGTCATGCTGCCGGAGGGCAGGCGCGGCGACGATCTGCTGGCATCGCTGCGGGCCTTCGCGCTGATGGCGGCACCGATGACCGCCGCCCTGGCGACCCAATGGATCCACGATGGCTCGGCCATGCATCTGCTCGACGGCATCAGGACCGAAGCGTTGGCCAGATGCGCGCTGGCAAGCCGGTGGCTGAGCGGGATCGGCCAGCTCCCGCCCAGCGCCATCCACGCATGGCACCGCTTGCCGGAGCACTGGTCGGCGCAGCAGCTCACCCGGGCCGCGCTGGCGGAGGACCTGCGCGTGACGCCGTCCGACGCGTTCTGGGAGGGGCCCAACGCGCCGACTGCCATCCGCATCTCGCTCGGTGGCGTGGAGGACCGCGCGCAACTATCGGCCGCGCTGCGCAGGCTGGCCGCATTGCTGGAACGCCGGCCGACGCCGGGGCTGGAAATGGTGGTGTGAGTTGCGGCGTGAGTCGGCTGGCTACTTGCCCGCATCGTCCGCAGTCGCGGACTGCCTTGTCGCAAACTCGCCCGCGGCTTCCAGCAGCCACTCGCGCAGCCGCTGCATCGCCTCGCTCATCGGCCGGGTATCCGGCGAGACCAGGTGATACGCGCTCGTGGAGCGCTGCGAATGGGCGACGGGCATGACCAGCTGGCGGTTTGCCAGGTATTCCCCCACGAGGAAGCGCGGCACCAGGCCAACGCCCAGCCTGGCGCGTGCGGCGGCGATGACCATGGAATGGTGGTCGAAGCGTGCGCCGCGCATGGCGTTGACGTCGTCGATGCCGGCCGCTTCCATCCATTGCTTCCAGCCGAGAATGCGTGTGGCGAGGTGCAGCAGCGGCGACCGGGCGATGTCATGTGGGCTGATCCGCTTTCTGCCGCCGAAGAAGTCCGGATGGCAGACCGCCACCGATTCTTCGTCGAACATCCGGTCGGCACGCGCGCCGGGATAGACCGCCTCGCCAAAGTGAATCGCCGCGTCGTAGGGGGTGCCGTCGAACAGGAAGATGTCTGACTGCGCGCTGATATTGACCACGATCCCCGGATGCCGCGCATAGAAGGCCGGCAGCCGCGGAATCAGCCACTCGACCGCCAGCGTGGGCACGCAGGCCAGCTCGACGGTGCCGCCCGCGCCCTCGTGCGCCATCAGGTCGAGCGTGTCGCGCTGCAGCTTGCGCAGCAACTCCCGCACCTGTCCGCTGTAGAGCGTGCCGGCCGCCGTCAGCGTGATGCGCTGGTTGGCGCGGTGGAACAGCTGCACGCCCAGCAGCGCTTCCAGCGACGCAATCTGGCGCGACACCGCGCTCTCGGTGATAAACAGGTCCGCCGCCGCGCGGCGCAGGTTCAGGTGCAGCGCGGCGGCCTCGAAGGCGCGCAGGCTGGACAGGCTGGGAAGTCGTTGCCGCATCGGGGAAGGGCTGGGTTGATGATTTTAGGTCATCATCCTATACGGAAATCTCGCTTGAAAGCTTGGAGTTGATGAGAAATCATTCGATCCTTGCGTTGCCGCCTCCTCCCGGCATCGTCATCACGACAACCTCATAACGACAACCATCAGGTAGACAGGAGACTGCATGAAACACTTGTTCAGCGCGCTCGCCGCCGGCACCCTTGCATTCGGCGCGACCATGCCCGGCATCGCCGGCGCGCTCGAGTTCCCGGCCAAGCCGGTGCGCATCATCGTGCCGTACCCGCCGGGCGGCACCACCGACATGGTGGCCCGGCTGATCGGCGAGCAACTGGCCACGCAATGGAAGCAGTCGGTGGTGGTCGACAACCGCCCCGGCGCGGGCGGCATCGTCGGCACCGGCACGGCCGCCAAGTCCACGGCGGACGGCTACACCCTGCTGATGGGCTCGGTGGGCGAGTTCGGCATCAACCCGGCCTTGTACAAGAAGCTGCCCTATGATGCCGACGCCGACTTCGCGCCGGTCGCGATGGTGGCGCGCGTACCCAACGTGGTGGTGCTGTCGCCGGCGTTTGCGGAACGCGCGCGCGTGCAGACGCTGCCCGAGTTCATCGCCTACCTGAAAGCCAATCCCAAGCGCGTCAACATGGCGTCGGCCGGAAATGGCACGTCCACGCACCTCGCGGGCGAGCTGTTCCAGCGCATGACCAGCACGGAGATGAGCCACGTCGCCTACAAGGGCAGCAGCCCGGCCATCGCCGACCTGATGGGCGGCAGCGTCGACGTGATGTTCGACAACCTGCCGGCGTCGCTGCCGTTTATCCGCTCGGGCAAGCTCAGGCCGCTGGCCGTGACCACGCCGGCGCGCTCGTCGGCGCTTCCGAATGTGCCGACGGTCGCCGCCGCGGGCCCCGTCCCCGGCTTTGATGCCAGCCCTTGGTTCGGCCTGCTTGCGCCGCGCGGGGTGCCCACGGCGGTGGCGCAGAAGATCAGCCAGGACCTGACGCGCGTGCTCAACGAGCCAGGCGTGCAGGCGAAAATGCGCGAGCTGGGCGCGGAACCGGCGCCCAGCTCGCCGGAGGCATTTGCCGACGTGTTGAAGAAGGACCGCCAGAAGTGGGGCGAGATCGTTCGCCTGTCCGGTGCTTCGGTGGACTGAAGCACGCCCATGTCCAGCACGTTCTGCATCCGCTCATGACTTCCGACGCCGCTTATCCCTTCGTCCCCGCGCTGCGCAACCCGGCTGGCTCTCCGATCCGGGAACTGTTCAAGTACCTGTCCGACCCCGGGATGATCTCGTTCGCCGGCGGCTACCCGTCCGCCGCGCTGTTCGATGTCGACGGCATTGGCGCGGCCTCGGCGGCGGTGCTGCGCGAGCGGCCCGCCGAATGCCTGCAGTACGGCGCCACCGAAGGCGCGCCGGCGCTGCGCCAGGTGCTGGCGTCGTTGATGGCCGGGCGCGGCGCGCCCGTGGCCCAGGACGAACTGCTCGTGACCAGCGGCTCGCAGCAGGGCTTCGATTTCCTCGCGCGCGCGCTGGTCGAGCCCGGCAGCGTGGTGCTGGTCGAGGAGCCGACTTATTCCGCCACGCTGCAGGCATTGCGGCTGGCTGGCGCCGACATACGCGGCGTGCAGTCTGATCACGACGGCATGGACGTGGCTGCGCTCGAAGCCATGCTGGCCGACCCGTCGTTGCGGCCCCGGCTGATCTATACGGTGCCAACCTTCGCCAACCCCTCCGGGGCAACGCTGTCGTCCGCTCGCCGGCTGCAGCTGCTGAAGCTGGTAGCACGGCACCGCGTGGTGCTGGTCGAGGACGATCCCTACGGGGCGCTCAGCTTCGATGGCGCACCGCCGCCTTCGCTGCTGGCGCTGTGCGCGTCGGTACCCGAGGCGCGGCCGTGGCTGGTGCATCTGGCCAGCCTGTCGAAGACGCTGGCCCCCGGCCTGAGGATCGGCTGGATGGTCGCCGCGCCCGAGATCGTGCGCCGCGCGGTGATTGCCAAGCAGGTATCCGACCTGTGCACGCCGCCATGGCTCCAGCTGGCCGCGGCCCAGTATCTGGAAGCGGGCCGGCTGCCGGCACAGGTCGCGCGGGAAGTCGCAGCCTATCGCGACAAGCGCGACCAGCTGGCGGCGGCGCTGGGCCAGGCCTTTGGTGACCGCATCCGTTTCGCATTGCCGGCGGGAGGGATGTTCCTCTGGGCCGCGCTGGATGGCATCGACGATGCTGCCGCACTGCTGCCGCACGCGATCGCGGAAAAGGTGCTGTTCGTGCCGGGTGCCGGATTCTATGTGGAGCAGCGCCAGCGCGCCACATTCCGGCTGTCGTTCGCGAGCACGAACCTGGCGCAGATCGGGGAGGGCGTCGCACGGCTCGCGCGGGCGGTCGAGCGGGCCGGGTGAGGGCTTCCACAACGGAAGCGGTTCGTGGCAGCCGGCGGATGCTATCCTGCGGCGGTCGAAACCACACGGCCGAACGCGGCAGGAGGACAGTATGACCATGACGCTCTACTACAACCCCCAGAGCCGCGCCTCGGTGGCGCGCTGGATGCTGGAGGAGGTCGGGGCTGAGTACAAGCTGCAGCACATCGATTTCACCAAGGGCGAGAGCCGCGCGCCGGAGTTCCTGGCGGTCAACCCGATGGGGAAGATTCCAACGCTGGTCTTGCATGACGGCACGGTCCTGACCGAGAACGGCGCGATCATCGCCTGGCTGGGGGATGCCTTTCCGCAGGCCGGGTTGATGCCGCCTGCAGGCTCGTCCGCGCGCGGCACGGTGCTGCGGTGGCTGTTCTTCTGCGGCAGTTGCTTCGAACCCGCGCTGACTGACCGGATGATGCGCAAAGAGGCGCCGCTGCCGAAGCAGGCGGTCGGCTGGGGCGACTATGACGATGTGATCGACGCCATCGAGCAAGCCCTGACGCCCGGCCCCTTCGTGCTCGGCGCGACCTTCAGCGCGGCGGACATCTATCTCGGTGCCTCGCTGGCATGGGCGGGCCGATTCGGTGCGCCGCGCATCAGCGAGAGCGCGTGCATCCAGGACTACGTCAAGCGGATCACCGCGCGCGACGCGTTCGTGCGCGCGGCGGAGGCCCAGTGAGACGCGAGAAGTCCTGCGGCATCAGCCCAGCGCGATGTTCGCCTTGCTGATCAACTCGCCCCGGCGCTGGGTCTCGAAGCGCACCAGCCTGGCATAGTCGGCACTGGCGCCGGGCAGCGGCGACGCCCCTTGGACAGAGGCCGCCGGCGGCTCCTCAGCTCGCCCTTTGCGCGGCCTGCGCCCGCCACCGGAATATGAGACATTGGAGTCCCGGTGGCGGATTCCCGGTGCTCGACTTTCCAGGAGACACATCATGCAAAGCAAGAACACGATCTGCTTGTGGTACGACCGCGACGCCCTTGATGCCGCAAACTTCTATGCCGAGACATTCCCCGACAGCGCAGTCAGCGCCGTCCACCGTGCGCCGGGCGACTATCCCGACGGCAAGCAGGGCGATGTCCTGACGGTCGAGTTCACCGTCGCCGGCATTCCCTGCCTCGGGCTGAACGGCGGCCCGCATTTCAAGCACAACGAGGCCTTCTCTTTTCAGATTGCGACGGACGACCAGGCCGAAACCGACCGCTTGTGGAATGCGATCGTCGGCAATGGCGGCCAGGAAAGCGAATGCGGCTGGTGCAAGGACCGCTGGGGACTGTCATGGCAGATCACCCCGCGCGCGCTCAGCGCGGCGATAACCGACCCCGACCGTGCGGCGGCCAAGCGCGCATTCGACGCCATGATGACGATGAAAAAGATTGATATCGCCGCGATCGAGGCGGCACGGCAGGGCAAAAGCCCATCCTAGAATTAAGGTAGGGCGTCTCAGTGCCAACCGCAAAGGGGGCTGGGGCAGGGCCGCTCCTCCATCGACTGGGAGAGACCATCATGAGTCGTTTGCTGCTAGGCAACATCGAACCTGGCACCTCGGACGAGGAAATCGCGGCCTTCCTGGAAAAGTACGGGTTTCCTCCGTTCGACAGCCTCGAACATGAGGAGGGCGATGGCTCGCAGCCTGCCGTGCTGCTGACCTATGGCAGCCTCGACCCCATGGTGCTGGGCAAATTGCAGCAGCGTATCCACCATATGTACTGGAAGAAGCGCGAATTGACCGCCGCTATCCTGCACGACCGTTTTGCGTGAGCCGAAGATGCCGCGGGGTGGCTTACGCGGCTCACGCGCCTGGCCCATCGGCTAGAATCCCGACCGGTAGCCGTTTCCCAATGTACCTAACGTGGCACTTCAGCAGGGTTTCATCCTGACCCGACATTGGCGCGATACGCCGGCCGGCACCGAAGTCGAATTCTGGCTGGCGACCGATGATGGTCCGCGCCACCTGCACCTGTCCTGTCAGCCGTCAGTCGCGTTTATCCCCGAGTCGCAGCGCGAGCGTGCCGAGGCGCTGCTGCGCCGCGAGCGCGAGGTCGAGCTGCGCCCGCTCAAGCTCCAGGATTTCCAGCGCCGGCCCGTACTGGGCCTGTACTGCCGCCAGCATCGGCAACTGATCCAGCTCAGCCGCTCATTGCGCGACGCCGGCGTGGATGTCTACGAAGCCGATATCCGCCCGCCCGAACGCTACCTGATGGAGCGCTTCATCACCGCCCCGGTCTGGTTCGACGGCGAGCCGGACCCCGGCGGCGCGCTGCGCAATGCCCAGATGAAGCCGTCGGAGTGCTACCGGCCCAAGTTGCGCCTGGTCTCGCTCGATATCGAGACCAACGCGTTCGGCGAACTCTATTCGATTGGGCTCGAAGGCTGCGGCCAGCGCCAGGTCTACATGCTGGGTGCGGCGCCGCAAATGCCCGCCGACGTCGATTTCTCGCTCGAGTACTGCGCCACGCGGCCCGAGTTGCTGGAAAAGCTGAACCAGTGGCTGGCCGATCACGATCCCGACGCGATCATCGGCTGGAATCTGGTCCAGTTCGACCTGCGCGTGCTGCACGAGCATGCGCGCAAGTTCCAGCTTCCGCTGCGCCTCGGCCGCGGCGGTGCCGAGATGGAATGGCGCGAGCACAACGCCCAGCAGCACTATTTCGCCAGCGCACCAGGCCGGTTAATCATCGACGGCATCGAGGCGCTGCGTTCCGCCACGTGGAGCTTCCCGTCGTTCAGCCTCGAATCGGTGGCGCAGACGCTGCTGGGCGAGGGCAAGGCGGTCGACAACCCGTACGACCGCATGGACGCCATCGACCGCATGTTCGAGCAGGACAAGCCGGCGCTGGCGCGCTATAACCTGCGCGATTGCGAACTGGTCACGCGGATCTTCGAAAAGACGGAGCTGTTGCCGTTCCTGCTGGAGCGCGCCACGGTCACGGGCCTGCCGGCCGACCGGAATGGCGGCTCGGTCGCCGCCTTCACGCATCTCTACATGCCGCTGATGCACCGCCAGGGGTATGTCGCGCCCAACCTCGGCGAGAAGGCGCCCGAGGCCAGCCCGGGCGGCTTCGTCATGGACTCGCGGCCGGGGCTCTACGAATCGGTGCTTGTGCTGGACTACAAGAGCCTCTACCCGTCGATCATCCGGACCTTCCTGATCGACCCGATCGGGCTGGTCGAGGGCCTGGCGCATCCGGACGATGCCGATTCGCTGCCTGGCTTCCGCGGTGCGCGGTTTTCCCGGACGAAGCACTGCCTGCCGGCGATCGTGGCCAGAGTCTGGCAAGGCCGCGAGGCCGCCAAGCGCGACCGGAACAAGCCGCTCTCGCAGGCGCTCAAGATCATCATGAACGCGTTCTACGGCGTGCTCGGGTCCAGCGGTTGCCGGTTCTTCGACGCGCGGCTGGCGTCGTCGATCACCATGCGCGGGCACGAGATCATGCGGCAGACCCGCGCGCTGATCGAGGCCCGCGGCTATGAGGTGATCTATGGCGACACGGATTCCACATTCGTCTGGCTGCGCCGCGCGCGAACGGAAGCCGATGCCAGGCAGATCGGCCGTAGCCTGGTCGCCTACGTCAACGACTGGTGGCGCGACCACCTCTGGCAGACCTATGGACTGGAAAGCGCGCTGGAACTCCAGTTCGAAACGCACTTCCGGCGCTTCCTGATGCCGACCATCCGCGGCACGGACCTTGGCAGCAAGAAGCGCTATGCCGGCCAGGTAGAACGGCCCGACGGGAAGATCGAGATGGTGTTCAAGGGGCTTGAGACGGTGCGCACGGACTGGTCGCCGCTCGCCCAGCGTTTCCAGCAGACCCTTTACGAAAAGATCTTCAACCGCGAGCCGTACGCGGATTATGTGCGGGACATCGTGCGCCGCACCCTGGCCGGCGAGCTCGACGAGCAACTGGTCTATCGCAAGCGGCTGCGCCGCAAGCTCGATGATTACCAGCGCAACGTGCCGCCGCACGTCCGCGCCGCCCGTATCGCCGATGCCTATAACGAGCGCCAGGGACGTCCGCGCCAGTATCAGCATGGCGGCTGGATCAGCTACGTGATGACCGTTTCAGGGCCGGAGCCGCTTGAGACCCGGTCGGCGCCGGTCGACTATGGCCACTACGTCAACAAGCAGTTGCAGCCGATCGCCGATGCGATCCTGCCCTTCCTGGACGACGATTTCGAGACGCTGCTGGCTGGGCAGATGGCGCTCTTTCCGCAGTAGCATAAGCTGCTGATTCTAATGGAAAACTGTTCGATGGCTGGGGCTGCGGCAGTCGATCAGTTGCTTGTTCCCAAGCTCAAGGATCTGCCGGAACACGGGCACCCGTCACGGAGCAGTTCGACCTGCGCCGGCAGGCGGCATCAGCGCGGCATGTCCGTGTCGGGTGTTGCGCGATTGCGCCAACCACGTGCTCGCATTCGCGCTGCGGCACTTCCCGACCTAATATAGGCCATGCCATCGGCGGCACGGGGCCTTCCTATGATGATCGATCCGCCAGTCTTGCCATGTTGACGCGCAGAGCCTTCCTGCTCGGCGGTGCGGGCGCTGCCGGTGCGCTGGTGATCGGATGGGCCTGGCTGCCGCCGCGCCAGCGCCTGGCGAGCGGCGAGCCGCTGGCGGCGCGCGACGGGCAATTCGCGCTGAACGGCTGGATCAAGGTGGCGTCCGACAACACCGTCACGGTGGTCATGAACAAGGCCGAGATGGGGCAGGGCGTGCATACCGGCGCGGCGATGCTGCTGGCCGAGGAGATGGAGGCCGACTGGTCGCAGATCCGGGTCGAGCCGTCGCCCATCGACAACCTGTACAACAACATCGAGGGCGTGGTCGCCAACCTGCCGTTCCGGCCGGACGACAAGGGGTGGCCCAGGCGTGCCGCCGAATGGTTCACGCGCAAGGGCGTGCGCGAGGTGGGCCTGATGTTCACCGGCGGCTCTACCAGCATCAGGGACCTGTGGCATCCGATGCGCGAGGCCGGCGCCGCCGCCCGCATGATGCTGTGCGCGGCAGCGGCGAAGCAGTGGGACGTCAAGGCCGAAGCCTGCCGCGCGCAGGCCGGCAAGGTGGTGCATCCGTCGGGGCGCAGCGCCACCTTCGGCGAACTTGCCGCGGCTGCCGCGCGTGAGCCTTTGCCTCGCAAGGTTGAACTGAAGGATCCGGCCAGCTACAGGCTCATCGGCACCCGCGCGGCGCGCCTTGATGCCGCTGCCAAGCTCCACGGCACAGCCAGTTTCGGTATCGACGTGGTGGCGGACGCGATGGTCTACGCCAGCGTGCAGATGTGTCCGACGCTGGGCGGCACGCTGCGGGGATCCCCGCCCGACGACGTAAAGAAGTTGCCCGGCGTGCTCGACCTGGTCGCGCTGCCTCCGCTCCAGGGCGGCAGCGGCGGCGTGGCGGTGATCGCCAGCGATGCGTGGATCGCCATGCAGGCGGTGGAGAAGGTCCAGTGCAAGTGGGACGAGGGCGAAGCGGCGAAGCTGTCGAGCGACGGCATCCGCGATACGCTGGTGAAGGCGCTCGACGCCGCCGACCCACGCGTCTGGTACGAGCATGGCAACGGGCGCGCCATGAAGCAGGGCAAGCCCGCCATCCAGGTCCTGTACTCGGCGCCTTATCTCGCTCACGCCGCGCTGGAGCCGGTCAACTGCACGGTGCTGGTCCAGGAGGACCGCGCCATCGTGTGGGCTGCCACGCAGATGCCCGGGCTGGCTCGCCGCTGCGTGGCGAAGACGCTCAGGCTGGACACCGACAAGGTCGAACTGCGCCAGCAATTCATCGGCGGTGCCTTCGGGCGCCGGCTCGAAGTCGACTTCATCTGCCAGGCGGCCACCATTGCCGCCAGGCGCAAGGGCGTGCCGGTGCAGACGATCTGGTCGCGCCCCGAGGACATGCGGCATGACTTCTACCGTCCGGCCAGCGTGTCGCGCTTCGAGGCCTGGCTCGACGAAAACCGAAAGGTCATCGCCGTGCGCAATGTCTCGGCCAGCCAGTCAGTGCTGGAGGGCGTCGCGAAACGCAACTTCGGCCTGCCCGACATCTTCCTGTCGCGGCTGGACAAGTCCACGGCGGAGGGCGCCTTCGACCAGGCCTATGACTGGCCGGACGTGTGGGTCGGCCACCAGACCGTGGACCTCGCCATCCCCGTGGGCTACTGGCGCTCGGTGGGGCACTCGCACCACGCCTTCTTCATGGAGAGCTTTGTCGATGAGCTGGCGGTGGCGGTCGGGGTGGACCCGCTCGACTACCGCATGAGCCTGCTCAGGGATGAGCGCCAGCGCGCGGTGCTGGAGCAGGCAAGAAAGATGTCGGGCTGGGGCCAGCCCTTGCGCAAGCAGCCTGGCGTGGCGAAGATGGGGCGCGGCGTGGCCCTGCACGAGTCGTTCGGCAGCGTGGTGGCGCAGGTCGCCGAGGTGTCGGTAGGCAACATGGGGCAGGTCCGCGTGGATCGCGTGTTCTGCGCCATCGATTGCGGCATGCCGGTCAACCCGACCCTGATCGAGCAGCAGGTCGAGGGCGGCATTGTGTTCGGGCTGTCGGCAGCGCTGTGGCAGAAGATCACGCTGGAGCGAGGCAAGGTGAAGGAGGACTACTACACCGCCTTTCCGGCCATGCGCCTGCGAGACTGCCCGGACATCCAGGTACACGTGATGCCTTCGACGCGCCCGCCGCAGGGCGTGGGCGAGTCCACCACGCCGCCGATCGCCCCGGCGGTGGCGAACGCCTTGTTCCATGCGACCGGCGAGCGCCTGCGCGACCTGCCGCTGCTGAAGACCCTGCCGCCTTCCGGAGCCTGCGATGCCAGACCATCAGATCAGTGTCAACGGTAAGAGCGTCGAAGTCCGCTCGGACGGCTGCACGCCGCTGTTGTGGGTGCTGCGCTGCGAGCTCAAGCTGACAGGCACCAAGTTCGGCTGCGGCGTGGGGGTGTGCGGCGCCTGCGCGGTGCATGTCAACGGCAAGATGGTGTTGTCGTGCCAGCACCAGGCGAGCGAGATGGAAGGCAAGAAGATCGTCACCATCGAAGGACTCGACGGCCCCGAGGCGAGCGCGCTGCGGGCGGCCTGGCTGAAGCACGAGGTGGTGCAGTGTGGCTACTGCCAGAGCGCGCAACTGATGGCGGCGAGCGCGCTGCTCAAGCGCACCCCGAATCCGAAGGAGACGGAGATCGCCGACCAGATGAGCTGCGTGATCTGCCGGTGCGGCACGTACACACGGATCAGAAGGGCGATTGCGGAAGCGGCGGAGATGTTGAGGGGGTGAGGGCGTAGGGCCATTGGCAACGGCTGGCACTCGCGCCAGCATGCGCGAGCGCCCCGATCCTTGCGGACGAGCTGGAAGTCTTGGGGGTAAGGCGATGAAACATTCCGGGTCAGCACCAGAGTCGCCATATCCGGGTGGTTCGCAAGCTGCGGCCGATGCTGCCGGCTCCGCGACGATCGCTTCCGCGTCTGCCGCGACCGGGCGCGTGGAACTCTACACCCAAAGAACCATGGTGAACTGGCTGAGCCCGCTACAGCTGCCGTTCACTGCCATGCGGGTTGCCGTGGCGATGGCGATCGGCGCCTTTGCCGACCAGCGCATGGTGCAGGCGGCACTCACCACGCTGAATCCGAACCCGCCGCTCCCGGTGCCCGCCGACGGGCACGGCGGTGTCTGGGTCGACTATCTGGCCGACACCGGCGACGGTTGGGACTCGACCTACTCCATGGCGTTGTGCGTCAGTCACGCGGTGACGCTGCGCGAGCAAGGCGTGACGCTGCCACGGGCAAAGGTGCTGCTGCTGGGTGGCGACCAGGTGTATCCGACCCCTGCCCATGAGGGTTATCGGACACGCTTCGTCGATCCCTTCCGGGCGGCATTCCCTGCGCCGGTCGAGATCGTGCGCCCCGCATACAGCGACCAGCCGATCAAGTTGCCGGATGCGCCGTGGATGGTCGCCACGCCTGGCAATCACGACTGGTACGATGGCCTGCGTGGCTTCGCCCGCCTGTTCTGCAGCGGCAAGCCCGTGGGCGGCTGGGAGACACGCCAGCGCACTGGCTACTATGCCTTGCAGTTGCCCGGCGGCTGGTGGGTCTGGGGCCTGGACCTGCAACTGGAGTCTGAGATCGACCGGCCGCAGCGCGAGTACTTCCAGAAGATGCACACGGCGCTGCAGCCCGGTGACCGCGTCGTATTGTGCGCGCCCGAGGCGAGCTGGATTGACGAGATGGAGCGCGTGCGCCGCGGCGAGCGGCGGGCCGTACCTTCGATCGAGGCCAAGACGCCGCGCTTCCGGAGCCTGAGCGAGATCGAGGGGATGCTGGGCGACCGGCTCGCGCTGGTGCTGGCCGGCAACTCGCACCACTACGCGCATTACGTGCCGCGAGAGGGCACGGCGGGACCGCATCGCATCACCTGCGGAGGCGGCGGTGCATTTCTTCACGGCACGCACCTGCTGCCAGATCCGCCGAGGCCTATCGTCGTGGGCCCGGCCAGACAGTTCTACGAACTGAAGTCAGCGTATCCGGAAAAATCCGCTTCCCGGCAATTGCGCAATCGCGCGTGGCAACTGCCTGCGCGCAACCTCTCGTTCTGTGCGCTGGTGGCGATCCTGTACTTGCTGTTCGACTGGATCATTCAAAGCGCGAGCCTGGTATCTGTCCCCGGACGCGATCAACGCAGCTTCGTCGACAGGCTGGCCGGGCTCGAAGTGACATTCGGGAATATCGGCGAGGTGTTCCACCAACTGTTCCGGGTCATGGCGCACAGTCCGGCGTCGGTGGTGTTCGCAGCGGCCATTGTCTTTACCTGTGCTGCGCTGTCGACCAGGGATGTCAGGCGCGGCGTGCGCCTGGCGTGCGTTGTCGGCGCGTTGCACGGGCTGCTGCACCTGGCACTGGCAGTCGCGCTGCTATGGCTCGTCATGCGCCTCAACTTCCATGTCTTTGGCGCGGACAATGCGCCCCCCGTCTTGCTGTTCGTGGTCGAGGCCATGCTGCTGGGCGGCGCCCTCGGTGGCCTGCTGTTTGGCGCATGGATGGTGTTGGGCAATGCCCTTTGGCGCCTGCACCCCGAGGAAGTGTTCTCCTCCCAGCGCATCGCCGATTACAAATGCTTCCTGCGGATGCGGTTCGAGGGTGGGCAATTGACGATCTACCCGCTCAAGCTGGAGAAGGTCTGCCGTCATTGGAAGCTGGGCGAGGGCGTCAAGCGATTGACGAAGGTCCATGGCACCTGGCGCATACGCGCCCAGCCCGGCGCGACCGGCCCCCGGTTCGTGCCGGCAGACGGTCAGGTAATGCCGCCCGAGGCGGTGCGGATGATTGAGGAGAAGCCAATCATCATCCAACGATAGGGAGCGTCATGATGAGCAATGCGCTTGCCTACGATGTCGTCGTCATCGGCAGCGGCTTCGGTGGTGCAGTCTCGGCGTGCCGGCTCGCGCAGGCCGGCCGCAAGGTGCTGGTGCTGGAGCGCGGCCGGCGCTGGAGCCCCGCGACTTACCCGCGCGACGAGAGCGACCCCTGGCTGTGGAACCAGGAGCGCGCCAATCGCTTCAATGGCTGGGCCGATATCCGGACCTTCTCTGACGTATGGGTCATCGCCGGGGCCGGGGTCGGTGGCGGCTCGCTGATCTACGCCAACGTTTCCGTGGAAGCCAAGCCGGAAGCCTTCCAGCAGGGCTGGCCGAAAGAGGTTACCTATGCCGGCCTGCAGGCCCACTATGAGGAGGTCGGGCGCATGCTCGCGGTGAGCGAAGTGCCGGATAACCAGTTGAGCGAGCGAACCCGGCTGTTGCGCGAGGGGGCGGAAGCCTGCGGTTGGGGCGGGCGCTTCCGTAAATTGCCGCTGGCGGTGACATTTTCCGAGCATTGGGACCCCACACGGCAAGACGCCCGCGATGACCGTCATTCACAGACATTCATGAACCAGCACGGCAGGTTGCAGGGCACTTGTGTTCACTGCGGCAACTGTGACGTGGGGTGCCAGGTATCGGCCAGGAATACGCTGGACCTGAATTACCTGGCAGTGGCTGAGGACAATGGCGCCGAGATTCTTCCGCTGCACCTGGTAGACCGGCTCGAGCCGCTGCAGCAGGGCTGGCGCGTATGCTTCAGGAAGATCGACCCGGAAAACGAAACGACGAGCCCTGGCACAGTCACGGCCGCCAGGGTGATACTGGCCGCCGGCTCCATCGGCAGCACCGAGCTTCTGCTGCGCTGTCGGGATGAGCATCGCACACTTCCGGGGCTTTCGCCACGGTTGGGATATGGGTGGGCGCACAATGGCGACTTCGTGACGCCAGCCTACTATGACCACAGGACGATCTCTCCTTCCCATGGCGTAACCATCTCCGCAGCGATCGACCTGTTGGACCACAGCGGCCCGAACGGACAGGCGCTCTTCGTGGAGGACGGTGGAATCCCGAACCTCGCAGGCAACTTCATTCGGCGCCATATGAAGCGAACGCGTTCCCGCAAGCTGCGTGCCGTGTGGAAGGAGGTCGGAGGACTGTTTGACGACGGCGATCCGGTCGAGCAGATGATGCCCTGGTTCGGGCAGGGCGTGGACCCTGGCGATGGCCAGCTGAGACTGGGCCGCACGTGGTACGCACCGTGGCGTCGTGTGCTGCGGCTCGACTGGTCCTATCAGGCATCGGTGGCCGTCATCGAGGCCATGATTGCAGCGCATACGCAGCTCTCGGCAGCGACTGGCGGGGATCCGTGGGTACCGCTCACCTGGCGACGGTGGCACAACCTGATCACACCGCACCCGCTGGGAGGCTGCAACATGGGAACCTCCGCTGCAGACGGAGTCGTCGATGCAAGGGGCCGGGTATTTGGCTACAAGGGACTGTATGTCATGGACGGAGCGATCGTCCCGCGTCCGCTCGGCCTGAATCCTTCGCGAACCATCGCGGCGCTCGCGGAGCGCAACGTGGCGATGCTCTTGCGCGAGCAGGACTGACGCTAGCGAAAGCCAACCATGCACCATCGACACCTTCAGCCTGGCACGCTGTGGCCGGCGATCCTGCAGCGGACGGCGCATGCCTTGCAGAGCGGGGCGTTGTGCCCGATCGAAACCACCGAGGCGGCGATCGAGGACGGTGGCGTGCGGTTTCTGGTCCGCCAGGTATCGAGCCTGGCTCGCAAGGACAAGGCACGCACGACCAGCAGCGCCGGGAGCAATCCATTCCTGCCCTATGACCCGGAACTGTTTGTCGCGGATATCTCCGACACCCATGTGGCCTTGCTCAACAAGTTCAATGTCATCGAGCATCACCTGCTCATCGTCACGCGCCGCTTCGAAGCGCAGGAATCCCTGCTGACCGTGGCGGACTTTGAAGCGCTGCTGGCTTGCATGGCGGAGTTCCCGAGCCTGGGCTTCTACAACGGCGGGGCAGTCGCGGGAGCGAGCCAGGCCCACAAACACCTGCAGATCGTACCGTTGCCGTTCGCCGAGGGTGGGCCGGCGCTGCCGATTGGTCCCTTGCTGGCGTCGGCACGGATCGCCGGCGCCATCGGTGCCGTTCCCGGCCTGGCATTTGCGCATGCGTTCGCGCCGCTGGATCTGTCCGCGGCGCCGGTGGAAGAGATGGCGTGCACGGCGTGCGAGCGCTACCGCGCGTTGCTGGATGCGGTTGGCGTGCGCGCGGTCGATGTCGAGGGCGGCCTGCACCCGTCAGCGCCGTACAACCTGCTGGTCATGCCCGCGGGGCTGCTGCTGGTGCCGAGATCCATGGAGTGCGTGGAAGGCATCGCAGTCAATGCCCTGGCGTTCGCCGGCTCGCTTTTTGTCCGGGATGCGGCGCAGATGCAGGCTATTGAGAGCCTTGGCCCGATGCATCTCCTCCGGCAAGCCACGGCAGCCGCGGGGCAGGGCGGGACAGCAGGCTAGCTGCCCTATGCGGCCCGATTCGCAGCCGGGCGCCGCGCCGCCGCTTTTTGCCCGGCATGCTTGCTGCGCCTGGTAGCACGCAGCACCAGCAGCACCACCGGCAGGATCAGCACGCCCTTGATCAGTTCCGGGTCCAGCGGCAGGTGCACCGCATGCAGCGCCTTGAGCCCGGTGCCCGCCAGCGACAGCACGTAGTAGGAAATGGCCGCGACCGACAGGCCTTCGACCGCGTGCTGCAGCCGCAGCTGGCTGCGCGCGGTCTGGTCCATGCCCTCGAGCAGGCGCGTGGTGTCCTGCTCCTGCGCCAGGTTGACGCGCGTGCGCAGCAGGTCGAGCGCGCGCGCCACGCGGCCGGCAAATTGCTCGTGCCGCGCCCAGACCGACCTGCACGTCTCCATGGCAGGCGCGAAGCGGCGCTCCATGAATTCGGCAATGGTCGGTATGCCTTCGATGCGCTCTTCACGCAATTCCTGGATGCGCGCCAGCACCAGCTTCTCGTAGGCGCGCGACGCGCTGAAGCGGTTGCCGGATTCAGCCAGCGCCTCGATGCGGACCGCCAGGTGCGTCAGCCGCTCCAGCAGCTCGGCATCGTGGCGGCCGCCCTGGCTCGTGTCCATGCTGCGCATCAGCGGCGCGAGCGAGCGCTGCAGGTTGTCCACGCTGCGGCCCAGTTCACGCGCCACCGGCAAGGCCAGCAGCGCCATCATCCGGTAGGTCTCGATTTCATACAGCCGCTGCAGCAGCCGTCCGCCTTGCACTTCGCGGAAGCCGTTGTCGATGACCAGGAAGCGCGTAAAGCCATCTGGCGGGATGGTCCAGTCGCAGAACACCTCGCCGCCGCCGAGCACGTGGCTGCCCGCCAGGGTCGGGCCGTCGATCCATTCCCGCACGTGGTCGCGCGCATGGGCCGCGGCCTCGCCCGAGACCAGCTCCATGCGCAGCGCCACCAGGCGCTTGCCGGCGAAGCTGTCGAACCACTCGGCCGGGATATGGGCGGTGGCCAGGTCGGAGAAGTAGTCCGCGTCACCACGTCGCGCCACGAACGTGAAGGTGGAGAACTCGGTGTGCCGCTCCCACTTCAGTTGCTTGTGATCGCCCCAACGCCCTGAATAGTGCGTTACGCCGTCGGCCGGTACCTCCAGCCCGGTCAGCCTGCACAAGTCGGCTAGCAAGGCATGGTGGACGGCGGTATCGCCGTCGGCATAGATGGCAAAGTGCGTCAGCGAGGCGGGGCCGCCGATGCGCAGGAAGGGGCGGGCATGCAGTTCGCGCGCGAGGCTGTCGCGCAAGGGGTGGTCCATGTTCGCGTGTGGCATAGGTGGTCAACGTTTTCGACCAGTATGCCGGAGCACCGATGGTTAAGAAAAATGCGTAAAATTGATCTGTTTCTTCAGTTTTTCTGATACCAGTGAAAGCGCTTGACCTCGATGTCCTGGCCATGATGGTGGCGGTTGCCGATACCGGCAGCATTTCCCGCGCGGCGGAACTCGTGCACCGCTCACAGTCGGCGGTCAGCATGCAGATCAAGGCGCTTGAGCAAGCTTTGGGCAAGCCACTGTTCGTGCGCAGGCCGAGGAACATGATGCTGACCCCGGAAGGCGAGGTCCTGCTGAGCTTCGCGCGCCGCATGCTGGCCCTGCGCGACGAGGCCTGGGCGGCCGTGGTCCGCCCCGACGTGACCGGGCGCGTGGTGCTCGGCATGCCGGACGACTATGCCTCGTCCCTGTTGCCCGCGATCCTGAAGAAGTTTTCCGCGACCTATCCCAAGGTCGAGATCCAGGTCATTGGCCTGCCAAGCGTGGCGCTGGCGCCCATGGTCAAGGACGGATCGGTCGACCTGGTCTGCGCAACGCGAGTGAAAGGGTTGTCCGGGGAGTTCATCCGGCTGGAACCGATGGTGTGGGCCGCATCGCCGGCGGCGCACGAAATCTGGAGCGAGCGGCCGCTGCCCATTGCCGTGTTCCAGTCGGGCAGCGTCGCCCGCGACATTGCGATCCGCAGCCTGGAGCAGGCCAGGATCGCCTATCGCATGTCCTATGAAAGTCCCAGCCTGCTCGGCCTGCTCAGCATGGTCGAAGCGGGACTGGCGGTGGCGCCGCTCGCGCGATGTGCCGTTCCGGCCCGTTTCACCATCCTTGGCCAGGCCCAGGGGCTGCCCGGGCTAGCCGGGCTGGAGCTGGTGCTGGCGCGCAGCGCAAAGTCGAAGCGGCCGCCTTGTGACTTCCTCGCTGAACAGATCCTGTCCGAGTTGCAGCGCTGGCAAGCGTAATGAGGCGTTCGCCCTCGTCGGCAGGCCGTGGGTGGGCGTGGTCAAGTGACAAAGGAGGCTCATTCAAGTTCTTTTCAAAAACGCTTGCAAGGCAGGCATCCAGGCATTAAGATTCGCCCCCTCGTTCGCAAGGCACCGCGCAACGGGGGTGGGAAAAGACTTGCAAGGATTAACTCGATTCGAAAGAGTGTGCCTTCCAGAATAAAGAATTTCTCGAAAATGATTGATTAATCGCAGAAACTTCTTTATAGTCTCGTTTCTCCGCTGCAAACAAAACGCAGCAACGCAAACGGCAAAGCCGGATGCGGCCCGAAAGGGCGGGTTCTTTAACAACCAAACAACCGATAAGTGTGGGCGCTTGATAACGGATGCGGAAGACTTCGGTCTTTTAGCTTTACAAGTTATACAGTGCTCGCACAGCAAAACGTGACTGGGTCTTCGGATCTGGTCAGTCAGTTTTCTGAGAGTGAGCGACCGCTCGAAAGAGCGAGGACCTTCGGGTCCACACAGAGATTGAACTGAAGAGTTTGATCCTGGCTCAGATTGAACGCTGGCGGCATGCCTTACACATGCAAGTCGAACGGCAGCACGGGCTTCGGCCTGGTGGCGAGTGGCGAACGGGTGAGTAATACATCGGAACGTGCCCTGTAGTGGGGGATAACTAGTCGAAAGATTAGCTAATACCGCATACGACCTGAGGGTGAAAGCGGGGGACCGCAAGGCCTCGCGCTACAGGAGCGGCCGATGTCTGATTAGCTAGTTGGTGGGGTAAAAGCCTACCAAGGCGACGATCAGTAGCTGGTCTGAGAGGACGATCAGCCACACTGGGACTGAGACACGGCCCAGACTCCTACGGGAGGCAGCAGTGGGGAATTTTGGACAATGGGGGCAACCCTGATCCAGCAATGCCGCGTGTGTGAAGAAGGCCTTCGGGTTGTAAAGCACTTTTGTCCGGAAAGAAATGGCTCTGGTTAATACCCGGGGTCGATGACGGTACCGGAAGAATAAGCACCGGCTAACTACGTGCCAGCAGCCGCGGTAATACGTAGGGTGCGAGCGTTAATCGGAATTACTGGGCGTAAAGCGTGCGCAGGCGGTTTTGTAAGACAGGCGTGAAATCCCCGAGCTCAACTTGGGAATGGCGCTTGTGACTGCAAGGCTAGAGTATGTCAGAGGGGGGTAGAATTCCACGTGTAGCAGTGAAATGCGTAGAGATGTGGAGGAATACCGATGGCGAAGGCAGCCCCCTGGGACGTCACTGACGCTCATGCACGAAAGCGTGGGGAGCAAACAGGATTAGATACCCTGGTAGTCCACGCCCTAAACGATGTCAACTAGTTGTTGGGGATTCATTTCTTCAGTAACGTAGCTAACGCGTGAAGTTGACCGCCTGGGGAGTACGGTCGCAAGATTAAAACTCAAAGGAATTGACGGGGACCCGCACAAGCGGTGGATGATGTGGATTAATTCGATGCAACGCGAAAAACCTTACCTACCCTTGACATGCCACTAACGAAGCAGAGATGCATTAGGTGCCCGAAAGGGAAAGTGGACACAGGTGCTGCATGGCTGTCGTCAGCTCGTGTCGTGAGATGTTGGGTTAAGTCCCGCAACGAGCGCAACCCTTGTCTCTAGTTGCTACGAAAGGGCACTCTAGAGAGACTGCCGGTGACAAACCGGAGGAAGGTGGGGATGACGTCAAGTCCTCATGGCCCTTATGGGTAGGGCTTCACACGTCATACAATGGTGCGTACAGAGGGTTGCCAACCCGCGAGGGGGAGCTAATCCCAGAAAACGCATCGTAGTCCGGATCGTAGTCTGCAACTCGACTACGTGAAGCTGGAATCGCTAGTAATCGCGGATCAGCATGCCGCGGTGAATACGTTCCCGGGTCTTGTACACACCGCCCGTCACACCATGGGAGTGGGTTTTGCCAGAAGTAGTTAGCCTAACCGCAAGGAGGGCGATTACCACGGCAGGGTTCATGACTGGGGTGAAGTCGTAACAAGGTAGCCGTATCGGAAGGTGCGGCTGGATCACCTCCTTTCAGAGCGTGCATCCCAAGTCGAGCGTTCACACTTATCGGTTTGTTTGTGGTTAAGGCCAGGTGGCCAAATGAAAGCGCTTCGCAAGAGCGTTTCCATTTGGCATTGCCAAGCGATCGCAAGATCGGCTGTTCTTTAAAAATATGGGATGTAGTAAAGGTGTCGCGCGAGCGTTGATGAGACGCTGCAGTACAAGACGCGATACCGGGTTGTGATTGTATCAACCAAAATGTATTTAAGTGATCGAAAGATGACTTGGAATACGGCACAAATGCGAGAACTCATCCTGTAGCGAGGTTTCGAGCAATCGAGACACACTCGTTATAGGGTCAAGCGAACAAGTGCATGTGGTGGATGCCTTGGCGATCACAGGCGATGAAGGACGCGGTAGCCTGCGAAAAGCTTCGGGGAGCTGGCAAACAAGCTTTGATCCGGAGATGTCCGAATGGGGAAACCCGGCCCGAATGGGTCATCCCACACTGAATCCATAGGTGTGGGAAGCGAACGCGGCGAACTGAAACATCTAAGTAGCTGCAGGAACAGAAATCAACCGAGATTCCCAAAGTAGTGGCGAACGAAATGGGAAGAGCCTTGTACTCTTTAGCAGTGGTGTTAGCAGAACGGGATGGAAAGCCCGGCCCTAGCAGGTGATAGCCCTGTATGCGAAAACACGATTGTGGAACTAGGTGTACGACAAGTAGGGCGGGACACGTGAAATCCTGTCTGAAGATGGGGGGACCATCCTCCAAGGCTAAATACTCGTGATCGACCGATAGTGAACCAGTACCGTGAGGGAAAGGCGAAAAGAACCCCGGGAGGGGAGTGAAATAGATCCTGAAACCGCATGCATACAAACAGTCGGAGCCCCGCTTTAAGCGCTTTCGGCGATTTTTGCGACAGTAAAAATCGTCAAAAGACACCAGTGTGAAATAGCACCACTGGCGCGCAAAGCGGTTTAAGCGCGAGAGCGCTTAAAGCGGGGTGACGGCGTACCTTTTGTATAATGGGTCAGCGACTTACATTCAGTGGCAAGCTTAACCGATTAGGGAAGGCGTAGCGAAAGCGAGTCCGAACAGGGCGTTGAGTCGCTGGGTGTAGACCCGAAACCAGATGATCTATCCATGGCCAGGTTGAAGGTGCGGTAACACGTACTGGAGGACCGAACCCACTAACGTTGAAAAGTTAGGGGATGAGCTGTGGATAGGGGTGAAAGGCTAAACAAATCTGGAAATAGCTGGTTCTCTCCGAAAACTATTTAGGTAGTGCCTCGTGTCTCACCTTCGGGGGTAGAGCACTGTCATGGTTGGGGGGTCTATTGCTGATTACCCCGCCATAGCAAACTCCGAATACCGAAGAGTGCAATCACGGGAGACAGACATCGGGTGCTAACGTCCGGTGTCAAGAGGGAAACAACCCAGACCGCCAGCTAAGGTCCCCAAATATAGCTAAGTGGGAAACGAAGTGGGAAGGCTAAAACAGTCAGGAGGTTGGCTTAGAAGCAGCCACCCTTTAAAGAAAGCGTAATAGCTCACTGATCGAGTCGTCCTGCGCGGAAGATGTAACGGGGCTAAGCTATATACCGAAGCTGCGGACGCGTGCGCTCCTTTAAGTGCACCAAGCTTGTCGATGCGCAGCATCGACAAAGCACCCAAACAATGATCGTTGGGTGTCAATGCTAGTGGATTTAAAGGAGCGTACGCGTGGTAGGAGAGCGTTCTGTAAGCCTGTGAAGGTGTCTTGTAAAGGATGCTGGAGGTATCAGAAGTGCGAATGCTGACATGAGTAGCGATAAAGGGGGTGAAAGGCCCCCTCGCCGTAAGCCCAAGGTTTCCTACGCAACGTTCATCGGCGTAGGGTGAGTCGGCCCCTAAGGCGAGGCAGAGATGCGTAGCTGATGGGAAGCAGGTTAATATTCCTGCACCGTCGTATGATGCGATGGGGGGACGGATCGCGGAAGGTTGTCCGGGTGTTGGAAGTCCCGGTCCCTGCATTGGAGAAGGCGCTCAGGCAAATCCGGGCGCGGGATTCAAGGATGTGGGGCGAGCGGCCTAGTGCTGCGAAGCAATTGGAAGTGGTTCCAAGAAAAGCCTCTAAGCTTCAGTCATACGAGACCGTACCGCAAACCGACACAGGTGGGCGAGATGAGTATTCTAAGGCGCTTGAGAGAACTCGGGAGAAGGAACTCGGCAAATTGGTACCGTAACTTCGGGATAAGGTACGCCCTGGTAGCTTGACTGGCCTGCGCCAGAAGGGTGAAGGGGTTGCAATAAAATGGTGGCTGCGACTGTTTAATAAAAACACAGCACTCTGCAAACACGAAAGTGGACGTATAGGGTGTGACGCCTGCCCGGTGCCGGAAGATTAAATGATGGGGTGCAAGCTCTTGATTGAAGTCCCGGTAAACGGCGGCCGTAACTATAACGGTCCTAAGGTAGCGAAATTCCTTGTCGGGTAAGTTCCGACCTGCACGAATGGCGTAACGATGGCCACACTGTCTCCTCCCGAGACTCAGCGAAGTTGAAGTGTTTGTGATGATGCAATCTCCCCGCGGCTAGACGGAAAGACCCCATGAACCTTTACTGTAGCTTTGCATTGGACTTTGAACCGATCTGTGTAGGATAGGTGGGAGGCTTTGAAGCGTGGACGCTAGTTCACGTGGAGCCGTCCTTGAAATACCACCCTGGTTTGTTTGAGGTTCTAACCTTGACCCGTGAATCCGGGTCGGGGACAGTGCATGGTAGGCAGTTTGACTGGGGCGGTCTCCTCCCAAAGTGTAACGGAGGAGTTCGAAGGTACGCTTGGTACGGTCGGACATCGTACCTAAAGTGCAATGGCAAAAGCGTGCTTAACTGCGAGACCGACAAGTCGAGCAGGTGCGAAAGCAGGACATAGTGATCCGGTGGTTCTGAATGGAAGGGCCATCGCTCAACGGATAAAAGGTACTCTGGGGATAACAGGCTGATACCGCCCAAGAGTTCATATCGACGGCGGTGTTTGGCACCTCGATGTCGGCTCATCTCATCCTGGGGCTGTAGCCGGTCCCAAGGGTATGGCTGTTCGCCATTTAAAGAGGTACGTGAGCTGGGTTTAAAACGTCGTGAGACAGTTTGGTCCCTATCTGCCGTGGGCGTTGGAATCTTGACGGGGGCTGCTCCTAGTACGAGAGGACCGGAGTGGACGTACCGCTGGTGTACCTGTTGTCTCGCCAGAGGCATCGCAGGGTAGCTATGTACGGAAGAGATAACCGCTGAAAGCATCTAAGCGGGAAACTCGCCTGAAGATGAGGATTCCCTGGCGGCTTGACCGCCTTGAAGGGTCGTTCGAGACCAGGACGTTGATAGGCTGGGTGTGGAAGCGCAGTAATGCGTTAAGCTAACCAGTACTAATTGCCCGTAAGGCTTGATCCTATAACCAGTGTGTTTTGCCTGGTGTGTGAATCGCGACTGTGCCGAAACAGTTGACATGCACAACCCCAACTACATCCCTATACGCAGCGTTGACCTCAACCTCAGCGCTGCAACCCCTCATGCCTGGTGACCATAGCGAGCTGGAACCACCCCTTCCCATCCCGAACAGGTCCGTGAAACAGCTCCGCGCCGATGATAGTGCGGATTCCCGTGTGAAAGTAGGTCATCGCCAGGCTCTTATTCCCAAAACCCCTCGACAGCGTGTGCTGCGAGGGGTTTTGTCTTTTCCGGCTCGGAATCTTGCGGGCTCAGTAGTCCGCCAGCTTCTCGCCGTCGACTTCCAGGAGCTGGTCCAGGCGCAGGGTCTCGCCAGTCTTGAGCGTCAGATATTCGGCGCCGCCCAGGCTGTACACGTCGGTAATGGTCTCGGTGCGCTGCTGGAGCAAGCCATCGGCGTCGCGGTAGTGGATCTGCGTGGGCCTGCGCACGGTGGCGAGGTCTTCCAGGCGGTCGTGGAACTCGCAGCTGATCGGGCTGTACTGGGCGGCTGTGCTGGTCATGGCTATGGATCCTGTGTGCTGGTTCATTCGCTGTCTTTCACCGACTGGATCAGGTTGTTGCGCAGCGACGCAACTGCCTTCTGGATCCGGGCGAATTCGTCCGGGGCCAGGCCGGTCGCTCCGGCGAGGCTGGATTCCAGGCGCCGCTCGCGCAGCTTGCGGCCGGCCTTGGTCAGGCGCACACGTACCTGGCGCTCGTCTTCGGGGTCGCGCTGCCGCTCCACATAGCCCATCGCCTCCAGCTTCTTCAGGATCGGCGTCAGGGTGTTCGATTCGAGAAACAGCTTCTCTCCCAGGCTGCCGACGGTCTGGTCGTCCTGCTCCCATAGCGCAACGATGGTGATGTATTGCGTATAGGTCAGCCCCAGTTGCTCAAGGACCGGTTTGTAGGCCTTGCCGAAGGCAAGGTTCGCGGAATAGACCGCGAAGCACAGGAAGTCCGAGAGCATCGGGGTTGCGGCGGGCTTGTCGGTGGGTTTCATTTGCTGCCTCGTTGGCCAAAGACGGATGGATCGCAAGCGTCGATTATAGATCGTATGCGATTTTATCGCAGGTGCGATAACTTTCCGCGGCGGTTCCTGGAGCCCGAGGGAAGGGCGCCCGGAACCGGCAGAGAATCGTGCGCACAATCTGGCCTCCGCGGCGCTACGCGGTCTCAGGCGCGTGCGCCGTCGAGGTAAGGGTCGACCTTGCCGCGGGCGCCGTCGTAGTACGGGCTGCGCGTGCCGTGTACCGAGCGTGCGCCGTCGGTGTACGGATCGGCTGCGCTGGTGACCGAGCGAGCGCCCTCGGTGAAAGGGTCGCGCGCCGAACCGGCGGCTTGCGCGGCGGCGGCGGTCAACAGAGCGGCGGCGACAACGGTGTAGCGGGCGATGGAGATGAGCGTGGTCATGGTATGCATCCTTGTATCAGGTGATGTTTAGTCGTATCCGATTACATCGCATACGACTAATGGGAAATAACGAAAAGGTCAGGGAGTTACGACGTAAACACGTTCAGCGCCACCTCGATATTGCCGCGGGTTGCCTTCGAGTAGGGGCAGATCGCATCGGCGGCGTGAGCGAGTTGCGTAGCGACATCCTGCGGCAGGCCCGGCGCGCGCAGATTCAGGCGTGCCTGCAGGAAGTAATCCGCGCCGGTCTGGCCCAGGTCGACTTCGATGTCCACGGCCAGGTCGGACGGCAGTTCCAGCTTCATCTCCTTGGCCACGAGGCCGACCGCGGCGATGTAGCACGCCGACCAGGCACCCGCGAACAATTGTTCCGCGGTCGGGTGGGGCTGGACGGTCGTGAACACGTGCGCCGGGGTGGTGCTGTTGCCGGGCGACAGCGCGATGTCCAGCGTGCCGTTGTGGCCGCGTGAGGTAACGCCGGCGCTGCTGTGCATGGTGTGGGTCTTGCCGGTGGCGAGGACTTTTTCGATCTTGCTCATGGAATGGATCTCTGGTGGTTGTCAGTTGTATTTGAATCGCATCCGCTTAGATCGCATGCGATGGAATGCATAGTGGAACATGGGGCTTCCCTTGTCAAGGAAAAATATCGTGTGCCCGGAAGAGGGCCGGAAATGCGTCCTTGCCTACGCTTGCGCAGTGCTTTTGACATCTTAAGACGACTGGTCATATTATTCCGCCATGGCACGCACTGCAGACAAGACCGACATCCCCAACCGTTTGACGAAGGCGGGGCGCGAACTGTTTACGCGCCACGGCTACAACGCCACCGGCATCCAGCAGATCACCGACCACGCCGGCGTGCCGAAGGGGTCGTTCTACAACCATTTCGAGAGCAAGGAAGCGTTCGCGGCGGTCATCGTCGCGCAATACGCGGGTTTCCTGCAGCGGTCGTGGGAGGCGATGATCGATGAGGCGCCGTCTGCGCCAATGGCAGCGATCCGCTATGTCTTTGCCCGGATGATTGCGTACCACGAATCGAGGAAGCTGCAGGCTGGGTGTCTGATAGGTAACTTCGCGGCGGAGATTGCCTTGTCGAGCGAAGTCTGCCGGGCCGCCCTGCAATCCGCGCAACTGGCGTGGCGCGAACGCCTCGCCAGCATGATCTGCGAGGCCCAGGCGCACGGCGATATCCGTGCCGACATAGCGGCTGCCGAGCTATCCGGGCTGGCGTGGGATGCCTGGGAGGGCGCCTTGCTGCGCATGAAGCTCGAATGCTCTGTCGAGCCGCTGCGCCGCAGCGTCGACCTGATGTTTGACCACCTGTTCCAGCCGGCCGCTAACGGCGGTTCTCGCCGCAACAAGCCATAGACCAACTACGGAGTAAGTGATTCATGGGTGTACAGAACGAAGCCTTCCTCGCCGACGCGCTGTTCCAGCCAATCAAGCTGGGCAAGCTCGAACTGGCCAACCGCATGGCCATGGCGCCGCTCACGCGCAGCCGGGCCGACGACAACCTGGTGCCGACCGACATGGTGGTCGAGTACTACAGCCAGCGCGCCAGCGTAGGCCTGATCATCGCTGAAGCCACCCAGGTCTCGACCACTGCCCAGGGCTACACCAATACGCCGGGCGTCTACACCCCCGAGCAGATTGCTGCCTGGAAGAAGGTGACCGATGCGGTCCACGCTAAGGGCGGCAGGATCTTCCTGCAGATCTGGCACACCGGCCGCATGTCGCACACGCACTTCCAGCCGGACAACCAGGCCCCGGTCGCACCGTCGGCCATCGCTGCCAATGCCAAGACCTATATCAATGGCAAAGGCTACGTCGAATGCTCGGTCCCGCGCGCGCTCGAGACGGCCGAGATCGCTGGTATTGTCGACGACTTCCGCACCGCTGCAGCCAATGCCGTCCAGGCCGGCTTCGACGGTGTCGAAGTCCATGGCGCGCACGGCTACCTGCTTGACGCCTTCCTGCGCGATGGCACGAACAATCGCACCGACGCGTATGGCGGCAGCATCGAAAACCGCGCGCGCTTCCTGCTCGAAGTCATGGCTGCCGTGGTTAAGGAGATTGGTGCCGACCGGGTCGGCGTTCGCCTGGCGCCGGTCTCGCCCGTCAACGACGCGCTGGAGAGCAACCCACAGCCACTGTTCGAATATGTCGTGCGTGAACTGGAGAAGCTGCATCCGGTGTATATCCATGTCGTGGAAGGCCACACCGGCGGCCCGCGCGACAACGCCCCGTTCGACTATGAAGCGCTGCACCGCCTGTACACCGGCGTATGGATGGTCAACAACGGCTACTCCAAGGAGATGGCCGAAGAGGCGATTCGCCGTGGCAGTGCCGACATGGTCTCGTTCGGCCGCAAGATGATCACCAACCCCGACCTGCCGCGCCGCTTCCGCGAAAACAAGCCGCTGAACCGTCCGTTTGAAGACGCGTCGCTGTACGGCGGCAACGGTGCGCACGGCTACGTCGACTACCCCGAGCTGGGCTGACGCGGGCTCCGGCCAGAAAAAAAGCGCCCTTCGGAGCCGGGAGAAATACGTTCCAAAGGGCGCGTAAGCGCGTTTGACGATGGCTGCCTGCCTGAGGCAGGCTTGCTATGCACGGGCTTATGCCAAGGCGCCATCGGTATAGACGTCGAACTTGCGCGCGGGATCTGCCGATACCCCGCTGCGGTCCATGCCGGCCAGCGCGCCGTCGGTGTAGATGTCGAATTTGCGGGCAGGGTCGGCCGACACGCCACTGCGGTCGAGGCCGGAAACGGACTGCTCGTTGACGGGTGAAGCCTCAACGCGAGTACCGTCGATGAAGACGTCGAAGCGGCCGGCCCGCGCAGCTTCGCTATAGACGTCGCGCATGTCGATGCGGAAGGTGTAGCCGGACTTGTCGCCGGCAGGAGCGCTGTCGCGGGCGGCGGCATGGGCAATGCCGGCAGTGCAGGCGACTGCAATCGCGGCGGTGGCGAAGATCGTGTTGGCGAGCTGGCGGATCATGGCGGTACTCCGATTTGCGGTAAGGAGGGCAGAACGCGGCGGGCGTCCTCTCGCTTATACGCAGAAGCTGTGCCACCGGATGCGGACCGACAAAAATGGAGTCGCAGCCCCGTCATCAGCGAATTCCGCCCGGCTGGCGGAGTAAATGTTGGGCAGAAACAAACTTGCGGCGTATCAGCCGCCCACCCAAACCAACAGCTTCAGCCATCAGCCGCTTCTCGCGCCGGCATCCCCGCCTCCAACTGCTCCCGACAACGTCATGCTCGCCAGGCCAGTGCGGGCATTGCCCGCGCTGATGGACGGCGCCAACGCCATGCTCCCCCTGTAGAATCGGCTTCCACGCAACCCTGGAACGTCCCGCATGGACTCTCACGCCCCGGATCGCGGCGCGCTGGTGCCGCTTGCCTATCACGCAACGGTGGTCGACTACCTGCGCCGCCATGAGCCCGAGGTCTGGCGCTGGGCCGGCGCCCGCGCGACCGGCGCCGATCACCGCGAGGCACTGCGCTCGATGCTGCTGCGCGACACCTACCGCCTCGAGGCGGACGCACATGCCGACGTGCACGCGGCGCTGGCCGAGGCGATGGCGCGCCTCGGCATCGACGCCCCCGCGACGCTTTACCAGTCGCCGGGCCATGACATGAACGCGTCGCTGGTCTACGTGCCGGGCGAGGTCCACATCATCCTGCAGGGGCCGCTGCTGGATCGGCTGTCGCCGCCGGAGCTGCTGGCGGTGTTCGGCCACGAACTGGCCCACTACCTGCTGTGGTCGCGCGACGACGGCCAGTTCCTGGTGGCCGACCGCATCCTGAACGACGCGCTGGCCGCGCCCGGCGCCAGCGCCAGCCATCGCGAGACCTGGCGCCGCTACGCGCTGCACACCGAGCTGTTCGCCGACCGCGGCGGCGCCGTGGCCGCCCGTGCGGTGGCGCCGGCCGTGTCGACGCTGGTCAAGGTGCAGACCGGCATCGGCAGCGTGGACGCGGCCGCCTACCTGCGCCAGGCGGCCGAGATCGAGGCCCACGAAGCGGGCGCGAGCGCCGCCCACAGCCATCCCGAGACCTTTATCCGGGCGCGCGCACTGGCGCTGTGGTGGGAGGGCGCGGCCGATCTCGATCCATGGATCGAAACCCGGCTGCACGGCCCGCTGGCGCTGGAGAAGCTGGACCTGCCGGGACAGATCCGCCTGCAGGCGCTGACGCGCGGCTTCCTGGCCCACTTCCTCGCCGGCACGCCGCTGGCGAGCGAGGCAGTACTCGCGCAAGTGCGCATGATGTTCCCCGACTGGCGCGACGACGAACCAGCGATCGGCCCCGAGGGGTTGGGGCCGGACGTGGCCGACGACAGCGTGCGCGGCTACCTCAACGCGCTGATGATGGACCTGGCGCTCGCCGACCCCGACCAGCAGGACGCGGCGCTGCTGCGCGCCGGCCAGGTGGCGCAGGCGCTCGGCAGCCTGGAAGCGCTGCATGGCAACCTGCGCCGCGACGCCGGCTTCGGCAAGCGCGAGCTGGACCGCTACCAGCGCCAACTCCACCGCGAACTGGCCAGGGAGGGCCGGGCATGACTGACAGCACGACCCACGGCACCAATACCATTCCGGATATGACCGGCAGCGGGGAGCCGCGCATGCTGCGCGCCCTGATCGAGGCGCAGGCGGGCGCGGCGCTGCCCACCGACGACGTCCTGGTGCTGGTGCTGCCGCTGTTCGCGCAGGTTGCCACGCTGCACGCGCAGGGCAGGGTGGCCGCGCTCGATCGCGACAGCATCCTGGTGGACGAGGATGGGGCGCTGCGCCTGCGCCGGCCCGATGGCGAGGCGCCCGTCATGGACATCGGCGCGGTGCATCGCGTGCAGCCGCATCCGGCCTCGGGCCTGAACATCGTCGGCGCGCTGCAGCTCGGCCATGCCGACGACGGACAGCGCGACCAGGCCGACCTGGCGCTGCAGCTTGACGCTACGGCGCCCGTCGCGCGCCCGGTCTACCTGCCCGGCCCGGCCAGCTGGGAACGGCTCGTCGGCCACCACGACGAAATCGGCGACATCTTCCTGCTCGGCATGGTGCTGGCGAGCCTGGCCTGCGGCCTGGACTTCGCCGACGAGGACGACCTGCGCAGTTTCGTGGCGCATCGCCGCAACCTGTTCCTGCTGCATGAGCGCTTGCATCCGATCGTCGCCGCGGTGATCGTCGAGATGACCGAGATCAACCGCCACGACCGCGCCACCGATGTCGCCGCGCTGGCGACCCGGCTGCGCACGTGGCGCGACCAGCCACTCGGCCTGGACGTCGAGCGTGCGCTGGCCGGCACGACCGGTGCCACGCCGCGCCGCGCCGCCGTGCTCACGCACCTGCGCGACCGCCTGTTCGATCTGTCGCGGCGCAACCGCCTGCTGCATTTCCGTCCGACCGCGGTCAGCGTCAACGTCACCGTGGCCAGCGTGCCGCTGATGCTGCAGATCGAAAGCGTGCGGCCCGAGCATATCTGCACCTGGGGCGGACCGTTCGCAGCCGACCTGGTGGCGGGCAAGCCGGTGTCGCTGCAGCGCTGGCTGCGCTTCGACGACCAGCCCTACCTGCCGGCGTCGCTGGACCGCCTGATCGCCGAGACCCGCCGCGACCGCGCCGAGTATGGCTTCAGCAACCTGCGCCTGGTGGTGGCGTTCCTGCGCTGGCACAACCTGAAGGAGGCGCCGGACGAGCGCATCGTGACGCCGCTGCTGTGGCTGCCGGTGGAGCTGGTCAAACGCAAGGGCGTGCGCGACCAGTACGTGATCCAGTGCGCGGGCGGCGAGGCCGAGTTCAACCCGGTGCTGCGCCACTACCTGAGCCAGCTGTACGACATCCGGCTGGACGAGACGGTGGATCTCGGCAAGATCTCGCTCGAGGAGATCCATGCCGGCATCCTCGCGCAGATCCGCCGCTCGGAACCGTCAGTGGAGCTGCGCCTGGTCGACAAGGCCGCGGTGCGGCTGGTGCGGCAGAAGGCGCTGCAGCGGATGCAGCAGTTCCAGCGCCGCAAGCCGGGCCCGGCCGCCGCGCGCACCGGTGGCTGGCTGCCGCCGTACAGCTATGCGCAGGACGACTACCGGCCGCTGGGACGCGCGCTGTTCGAGCACTGGGTGCGGCCGAGCGAGCTGCCGCAGCGCTTCGAGGCGGGCGCCGCACCGGGCGCCGGTCCGCGCCAGCCACACATGAGCGGCCCCGCCGCCGCGGAAAGCGACGAGCGCCAGGGCTACGTGCTCGAGGAGTCCGAAGGCCACCGTTATGCCTGGGACCTGGACCTGACGCAGGTGACGCTCGCCAACTTCAACTACCGCAAGATGTCGCTGGTGCGCGACTACGCGCAGTTGCTGGACGAGCCCGGCGCCAATCCGGCATTCGACCGCGTGTTCTCGATCGATCCGCGCGACGTGGAGACGCAAGTGCCCGCGCCGCTCGCACCGGCCGAGCAGTGGAACGTGGTGGGGGCCGATGCGACGCAGAACGCCGCGGTCGGCCTCGCGCGCAGCCAGCGCAGCTTCATCATCCAGGGCCCGCCGGGCACTGGCAAGTCGCAGACCATCACCAACCTGATCGCCGACTACGCGGGCCGCGGCAAACGCGTGCTGTTCGTCTGCGAGAAGCGCGCCGCGCTCGACGTGGTGTTCCACCGGCTCAAGCAAAGCGGGCTGGACTCGCTGTGCTCCCTGATCCACGACTCGCAGACCGACAAGAAGGCCTTTATTGCCGACCTGCGTGCCTGCTACGAGCAGTGGATCGCGCAGCCGCACGATGGCGACGCGCTGGCTGCGCGCCGCACGCAGGTCGTCGAGGCGCTGGCCGCATACCAGCAGCGCATCGACGCATTCGAGTCGGCGATGGCCAGCGCGCCCGAGGCACTCGGCGACAGCGTGCGTGCGTTGCTGCGCCGCGTGGCCGCGTTGCCCGCTGTGCCCGAGGCAGGGCCTGCGCTGCGCGAGCGCCTGCCGGCGCTGGCCGCCTGGGACCGTCAGCGCGATCTCGCGCACCGCGTGCACCGCGCGATGCGCGAGCGCTTCGGTGTCGACAGCCTGGCCGCGCACCCGTTCGCGCGCCTGTCGCCGCAACTGCTGGCCGACGAGCGCGCCTATGGCCGCGCCGAGCAGCTGTGCCGTGACGCCGAGGCGCTGTTCGATGCGCTCGACCCGCTGCTCGACAGTACCGCCAGCCTGACCGGCCAGGACACCGCGCTGGAGCAGGCACGCGCAATCGCCGCCGACAGCCAGTGGCTGCTCGACACGGGCCTGGCCGCGCATCTGGACCTGCTCGACGCGGCCTCGCCGGCGCAAGCCGCGCTGCGCGAGATCCGCGCGGAGCTGGAGTCGCGCACACAGGCACTCGCCGACGCGCAAGCCGCAACGTCTAACTGGCAGGACAAGCTGAGCCCCGGCGATACCGAATCGGCGCTGGCGCTCGCGCGGCGGCTGGAGCCGTCGTTCGCGCGCTGGCTGCAGCCCGCATGGTGGCGGCTGCGCGGCGAACTGAAGCGCCGCTATGACTTCGGCAAGCACGCCGTCCATCCGGGCTACGGCAAGGTGCTGGAAGCGCTGGCCGCTGAGCACGCCGCGAGCGCCGCGCTGGCGGCGGCCGATGCCGACAGCCGCCGCCGCTACGGGGTCGGCGAGATGCGGGCTTTCCTGCGCGCGCTCGGCGAACTCGAGCGGCGCCTGCAGTCGGGCGCAGGCCCGCGCGAACTGGTCGCGCACTTGCGCCAGGCTGTCGACCCGGTCGCGGCGGCGCGCGCCGAGGCCGGTGCGCGCGAGTCGCTGGAGAAGCTCGCGCAGCGTGTACGCGACGGGCTGGCGCTGGCCGCCGATGCGCGCCTCGGCGACATCGCCGAACTGCTGCGCGACCTGCGCGAGGCGCTGGACGACCTGCCAGACCTGTTGCCGCTGTTGCGCGCGGTGCATGCGGGCGACCCCGCCTGTGCCGCCATGCTGCAGTGGCTCGATCACGCACCGGTGCAGCTCGAGGCGCTGGTCGCCGATGAGGCACTGCGCCGTCTCACGCGCGAGAACCCGGTGCTGGCGCGCTTTGGCGGCGCGGCGCTGGCGCAGGCTGCGCGCGCCGTGGCGCAAGGGCAGCGTGAACTGCTCGCGCTGAACGCGCAAGTGGTTCGCGCCACGCGGCACCGGCAGTTTGCCGAGCACGTGCGCGTGTCCTCGCTGTCGGCCACGATGCTGGACGCCGACGGCAAGGCGTTCAAGAAACAATACGCCACGGGTCGCCGCGAACTGGAGCACGAGTTCGGCAAGAGCATGCGCCACCGCTCGATCCGCGATCTCTGCGACGACGAGACCGGCCTCGTCATCAACGACCTGAAGCCGATCTGGCTGATGAGTCCATTGTCGGTGTCCGACACGCTGCCGCTGTCGCCTGATCTGTTCGACGTGGTGATCTTCGACGAGGCCAGCCAGATTCCGACCGAGGAGGCCGTGCCGGCGCTGAGCCGCGCGCGCCAGGTGGTGGTGGTCGGCGACGAGATGCAGCTGCCGCCGACAAGTTTCTTCACGGCCGGCGGTGCCGAGGGCGACGACGAGATCGTCGTGGAAGAGGAGGGCGAGCGCATCGCGATCAATCTCGATTCGGACAGCCTGCTGAACCAGGCCGCGCGCAACCTGCCCGCCACGCTGCTGGCGTGGCACTACCGCAGCCGTCACGAGTCGCTGATCAGCTTTTCCAACGCGGCGTTCTACGACGGACGCCTGGTCACCATTCCCGACCGTTTGCTGGAGCAGGCCGAGGACGAGGCGCCTGCGCTGCGTTCGGACCAGGAAGATGCCGGCATCGCGGGCGCCGACGCGCTGCTGGCGCGGCCGGTCAGCTTCCACCGGCTGGCCGACGGCGTCTACGCGGAGCGCCGCAATGCGCAGGAGGCGAACTACATCGCCCGGACCGTGCGCGAGCTGCTGCGGCGCGAGACCGGGCTGAGCCTGGGCATCGTGGCGTTTTCAGAGGCGCAGCAGGGCGCCATCGAGTCCGCGCTCGAGGCGCTGGCCGCCGAGGACGCGGACTTCGCGATGCGCCTCGAGCGCGAGTACGTGCGCGAGGACGACGACCAGTTCAACGGACTGTTCGTCAAGAACCTGGAGAACGTGCAAGGCGACGAGCGCGACGTGATCATCCTGAGCATCTGCTACGCGCCGGGGCCGGACGGCAAGATGCTGATGAACTTCGGCCCGATCAACCAGCGCGGCGGCGAGAAGCGGCTGAACGTGATCTTCAGCCGCGCGCGCCATCGGATGGCGGTGGTGTCGACGATCCAGGCCGAGGCGATCACCAACGTGCACAACGATGGCGCGGCCGCGCTGCGTGCGTTCCTGCAGTTCGCGCAGGCCAGCGCGCGCGGGCAGTTCGAACGCGCCCAGTCGGTGCTCGGCGCGCTGAACCCCGGCGCGCGCGACGCCTTCACGCGCGAGGCCACGCCGGACAGCGTCCGCGACGCACTGGCCGAGGCGCTGCGTGCGCGCGGCCACCAGGTGCACGCCAACGTCGGCCGCTCGCAGTTCCGCTGCGACCTGGCCATCGCCGATCCGTCGGGACAAGGCTACGCGCTGGCGATCCTGCTCGATGCGCCGTCCGAGCCGGTGACGGACACCGCCGAGCGCTATGTGTTCCGCCCCGGCGTCCTGCGCGGCTTCGGCTGGCTGGTGCTGGACATCCCCGGCAAGGACTGGCTCGACGATCGGGACGCGGTGCTGGCCCGCATCGAGGCCATGCTGGCCGATGGCGAGGATCGCGCGCTGGACGTGGAGGTCGAGATGCCGGTGCCGTTGGCGAAGCCGGCCGCGGCGCAGGATCCGGCGTCAACGGGCGAGGCCCGGACGGACGCGGCGACGGCATCGGCTGCGCAAGCGGAACTGGTTCGGAGCCTGCGCTTCGAACAGGGCACATCGCGCAAGTTCTGGCGTGCCAGCGTACGCGGGGCGGAGCTCTCCGTCACCTACGGCCGCATCGGCAGCACAGGGCAGACCAGCGTGAAGACCTTCGACAGCGCCGAGCGGGCACGGCGCGAGGCGGACAAGCTGGTGGCGGAGAAACTGCGCAAGGGCTACATAGAGGCGTAGCGCCTGGACAGGGCACAGGAGGCGGCACTACTAGCCGCCTTCGTCCTTGGGCCAGAAAGTAATGAGGATATTGGACGGTGCAACGCCGTTTTCGTCGCGCGGCAGCGGGTCGGATCGCTGCACCGCGCGCAGCACGGCGTTGTCCCAGGCCGCATTGCCGCTTGACTTGGCGAGCCGCGTCGACAGCACCGAGCCATCCGGCGCCATGCCCACGGCCACCACCGCCGCCGGATTGCCGCTGACGTCTTCATTGAAAATGATGTTCGGCTTGACCCGCTGCCGGACCCGCTCGGCATAACCGGACGAAGGCTTGGTGCCGGAGCCGGAGCCGACCCGTGTTCCCGAATTGCCCGCCTGCGACCGCAATCGCGCCAGTTCGCCCTGGCGCTGGGCATTGTCGGCCTGGCGCTGCGCTTCCGTCGCCTTGCGCTGCGCCTCCTTGCGGGCCGCTTCGGCACGGGCCTGGTTCTCGCGCTGCCGTGCTTGTGCCTGGTCGCGCGCGGCCTGCTCGGCCTTGCGCTGCTTTTCCTGCAGCGAGATGTCGGCGTCTTCCTCTTCGACCGGCTTCGGGCTTGGCGCCGGCGTGATTGCAGGCGCTGGCGTTGCGGCTTCCGGGATCGCCTCCCACAGTTCGGCCGCGATACCCTCCGGCGCCGCGCTGCGCCAGCGCACGCCATAGTAGAGCAGGGCACCCAGCAGCAGGTGCATGAACAAGGCCAGCAGGAAGCACCTCAGGGTGCCCCGTTCAGGCACTGGCTGATAGGGATAGGCGACGGTCTGCATGGATCGCGCGCCTTGCCGCTGCTCGTTTTGCGCTTGCTCTCCTAGGTACCGCCAGTTCCGCCGGCGGACGCATCCACGTGCCGCTCCAGTTTCAGATACGAGTCAGCCGCGACCAGGCCGAACACGATGTGGGCAATGGCGGTCACCCAGCCTCGCGCTTCGGCAAACCATGGGAAGACGGCAGTCATGCCGTGAAAATTGACCAGGTACAGGACCAGGCCGAACAGCGCCCCCACCACCGAGGCCATGCCGACGCTCGAATCGAAACGGAACGGCGCCATGATCGCTGCCAGGATCACCGCGAACACGACAGAGAGCACGAAGTGGACCACCACGGCCGCTACCAGCACGCTCATCTGGAAGGTGGCAGCTTGCGCCAGCACATCAGGGCCCAGCATGATGGCCGCGATCATGGTCAGCGGCTTCCAGACGCTGGCCCCCATCAGCATGGCCGCCAGCAAGTCGAGCACCAGGAATACCACCCCGGCGACGAGGCCCGCCAGCGCCGCCGCACGCCAGTCCGGCCACCGGTGCGCGTAGCGATGCGATTGCATATGAAGTTCCATGACATCCTCCTTTGATGCGGCAGAAACCAGAGCCGCTTTCCAAGGCGCAACTTCATTCTATGGGGTGCAACCGCATCAACCAAGCGCAGTCAACGCTGCAAAGCATCGAGCTGGCGTGGCAGGGCGCCAGTGTCTCGTCAAAGGCTCATGACAGGACACTAGCCCTTCGTAAAGATCTCCAGAAAGTGCTTGCTCGGATCCTCGAAGTAGATCCGACGGCCGCCATCGTCGGTGTTGACCTCGCCTGGGCGGCGGCGGTACGGGTCCGCCCAGTAGGTCAGGTTGCGCGCGCGGACGCGGGCAAAGCCCTGATCGAATTCGGCGTCGCTGACCAGGAAGGCATAGTGCTGCAGGGCAACATCGCCCTCCGCGTCCATGAAGTCCAGGGTCACGTCATTGTCCAGCCGCACGCCGAGAAACGGCCCGAACGGCTCGGCCGGGGGACGTCCGAGGATCTCGCAGAGGAAGTCGGCGGAGACCTTCTTGTCGTGAGAAAAGACGATGGTGTGGTTGAGCTGGATGGCCATGCCGCAATCTCCGGGAAGGATATGTGCAAGGAACGGCGAGCAAGCCGGCCGGGGACGGCCAGCCGGCCGTCACGCAGAAGCTGGCGTGCGCCACGCTTGCAGCGTAGCCAGCGCGGGCAATGACGGCAACCTTGCCTTGCAGGCCAGGCCTGGCTGGCGCATCCCTTCAGGCGTGGCGTTAGCGCCTGAAAGTCCGGCCGGGTCAGATGCATCCTGCATGGCTTCACTTCCAACCATCCGCCCCGTAGCCACCATTCGGCCATCACCAAACGCGATGGCACGCTCGCCATTTATTGCTTTACGACACCCTTCACCTCTTTCATCCTCATCGAATCACGGCTTGCTGCTTATGCTTCACAACTGGTGGCATGCCGCTTCAAAGGAGACATGAATTGAAAGGTATCAAAGGGAAGGCATTGCGTCTTCTCCGTACTGGAGGCTTGGTTCCCGCGCTAATGATAAGCGGCTCAGGCTGGGCGAGTGGGTATCCGGTGAAGCCGGTGACACTGATCGTTCCACAAGCGCCTGGTGGTGCCAACGATGCCGTGGCGAGAATCGTGGCGCAAAGACTCGGTGCGGTGCTGGGCCACCCCATTGTCGTCGACAACCGGCCGGGCGCCGGTGGCAATATCGGCATCCAGGTAGCCGCGAAGGCACCGCGCGACGGCTACACGCTACTGCTGACAGTCGGCAGTTCGTTCACCATCAACCCGTCGCTATACCGGAAGATTCCGTTTGATCCGGTCAAGGACTTCGAGCCGATTACGCTGGTGGCAACGGCGCCGTACGTGCTGGTCACGAACCCCGCAATCCAGGCCAGGTCTGTCCACGATCTGATTGGCCTGGCCAGGTCGAAGCCAGGAAAACTGGACTATGCCTCCGCGGGCAATGGCACGCTGAATCATCTGCTCGGGGAAATGCTGAAGGCAAAGGCTGGCATCGATATTACTCACGTTCCGTACAAGAGCGCAGCGGCAGCGGCTACTGACGTGGTTGCCGGCCAGGTTCCCATAACGTTCGGCAGCTTGCCAGGCGTGATGCCGTTCGTGAAAACGGGGCAACTCCGCGTACTTGGCGTGGCCACAGAGAAACGGTCAAGACTGATTCCCGAGGTGCCGGCGATAGGGGAGGCCATTCCCGGGTACAGCGCGGTCTCCTGGTATGGGTTGCTTGCGCCAGCCGGTACGCCAAAGGAAATTCTTGCCCAGCTTCATGCGGAGGCCACCAAAGTCCTGAATAGCAAGGACGTGCAGGACAAGCTGGCCGCGCAAGGAGCAGAGGCCGCATCCAATACGCCAGAGCAGTTCCGCGTTCTGATCAAGGACGATCTGGTGAAATGGGCGAAGGTCGTCAAGGACTCGGGAGCACAGGTCGATTGAGTGACGGGGGGCGAGACAGTCGGCGTGTCCATCGGGCCGGACGGCATGTCGGCCCGCCTTGCTATCCCCGCTGCCGTTTGCTGCGACATTCTTTCTGGAGCCGGGCCTGCTTTACCTCCGTGGTCGTCTCCGTTTGCGCCCGTTGATCGGGCGCTTTTTCCCGCCACAGATTGGCGCTATGCAATGCAGGTGTTCCAATGGCGAAACCCTTCAGCGGCTGCCCTATTCAATTTCCACCACATCGACAACCTGGTGCTGATTTTTGTAGCGAACTTCCTGGCGCATGACGAATCGCCGGGCGGGACAATACCAGTCGGTCATGTCGAGCACCGTCGGCTCCAGTTCGATATCCGTATCGACCAGCCGAAAGCGGCCAGGATCCACGAACTTGGTATATCGGATCGGCCAGCAGAGGAGGGTGCCGGTGGCAAGCTTCAGGCGCTGCAGCGGACCCACCGTCCGCTCAGACAAGGTCAGGCGAACATTGGAACCAACGAAATCAGAGACCGTGGTGCCGGTGCGGCGATCCACAATACGAAAGTCGTAGCGGGACGCAAACGTTTCCGCCGGGAGTACCTGGCCCTCTGTCAGCGCCGGCGGATACAGCAGCAGTCCGTTCGAGTTGGTACTCATTTCCCCGACCAGCTCGGTGTACTGGCCGTGGGCCTGAACGCGTGCATTGAGGCTGCGCACGACTGGCTGTCCCGAGCGTTCGTCAATCACGAGCCGGTGACGCTGCACGGTCTCGACGGGCGGCCCCATCAAGCGCCGGAGGGCGGACCTGGAATAGATGTCCAGATCGAACGAGCAAAGGTCGCGCTCGAAGTCGTTGACGTTGCGGAAGAAGGCAATGGTTGTCATCGGCGTCAATCCGTCCGCTTCGAAGCGGATCCGTCCGCCGTCATGGACATAGGGCGCATCGCATATCTGTCCGGCGTGCACGCGGTGCGACGCGGTCCCGAGCAGACCGCCTGCGGCGAGCCAGGCCGCGGCAAGCGAACGCCAGACTGGGGCCGCTCGTATCTTCATCACGGTTCGTTTCAGCATTCGAGTGGGAGTTCAAGTGTGTAGGCGCGGTGGAGTCATTCCGCGCCGGCAAGGCTCTATCATGCTGGATAATGAGCAAAACTGTATCCTTCATCTTCATGAAAAGAGGTGTGACAAATGATCCAGATCCTGGGAATTTCCGGCAGCCTGCGGGCACAGTCG